>NZ_CP107942.1:10519285-10823927 GCF_036053395.1 Actinoplanes sp. NBC_00393
ACCAGATCGGTCAGAAGGTCTCCGCCTGCGACCAGTTCGTCCGTGCTGAGTTCGTCGGCGCGGGCCGTGGCCCGCGCCACGACGTTGGTGATGCCGAGGCCGAGGCCGGGCAGGAGGTGCTGCTCGGACGGGTGCAGGAGGCGGTCGGTGAAGCCGCCGCCGTGCAACGCCGGCCAGAAGCGGTTGCCGGGGCGGGCGAAATGGTGCCCGGTGGCGGCCGAGTAGAGGCTCGGGTTGATTCCGGAGAACAGCACCCGCAGGCCGGGGCCGATCAGATCGGGAATGGTCCGGCCGGCCGCCGCGAGCAGATCGGCGGCGGTCGGCTTGATGATGCCGCCGGCTGCCTGCCCGGCAGGGTTGTGGGTGGGCGGCCCGGGAATCACAGGGCTCGCAGGGCGCCGCCGTCGACCGCCACCGCGACGCCGGTCACGTAGCTTGCCGCGGGGGACAGCAGGAACGCGGCCACCCGGCCGAACTCCGGCGGCTCGCCGATGCGGCGCAGCGGAATCGCCGCGGCCACCTCGGCTGCTGCGGTGGCCGGGTCGTCCGCCGAGGCGAACAGCTCGCGGTTCCGGTCGGTCATGAACCGGCCGGGCAGGATGCTGAGGATGCGGACGCCGCGCGGCGCGTACTCGTCTGCCATGTCTTTGGCGGCCATCGCCAGGCCTGGCCGCAGGCCGTTGGAGAGGCCGAGCCCGGCCAGGGGTGTCTTCACCGAGGTGGAGAGCACCAGCCCGACCGCGCCGCCTTCGGGCAGCGCCGACGCGAAGGTCCGGGCGGCCCGGACCGAGCCGAGGAAGACCGTGTCGAACGCGGCACGCCACTGGTCGTCGGTCATGCTCGCGGCGGTGCCGGGCGTCGGACCGCCGACCGAGACCAGGGCGCCGTCGAGGCGGCCGAACCGTTCGACAGCGGTGTCCACCAGCTCGCGCGGCGTCTGCGGATCGCTCAGGTCGGCCGCCACGCCCACCGCGTGGTCCGCCCCGCCCAGGTCCTCGACCGCCTCGGCGACCCGGTCGGCGGACCGGGACGAGATGATCACCCGGGCGCCGTCGGCGACCAGGGCCTGTGCGGTGGCGAAACCGAGCCCGCGTGAGGCCCCGGTGAGGATGTAGACGCGATCAGCCAGCCCGAGATCCATGCATTGATCCTGCCACCTCGAGCCGCAGGGCGTCCGCGGTGGCCGGGTCGGCCGGGAGGAACGCCTCGATCGCCAGTTCGGAGAGGGTGACGTCGCGCGGGGTGCCGAGCACCGAGGTGATGCTGAAGAAGCTGAGCTCGTCGAAGCGCAACGGCACGACCAGGCCGTCCGGGCGTTCCGCGACCAGGCCGCCGGGGTAGGCGGCGAGTTCGGCGCGCAGCTCCCGCAGCACCGGATCGCCGGTGGCGACGGCCTGCCGGTCGAGGCGGTGCAGGATGTGCGTACGCCACTCCGCCAGATTGCCGATCCGCGGCGCCATGCCGTCCGGGTGCAGGGCGAGCCGCAGCACGTTGACCGGCGGTTCGAGCAGGTGGGGCGCGCACCCCGCGGTGAACCGGGCCACCGCGGCGTTCGCGTCGACCATGGTCCAGTGGCGGTCCACCAGCACCGCGGGGCAGGGTTCGTGGCCGGTGAGCACGTTGCGCAGCGCGGTGAGGACCGTCGACAGCGGGGTGCCGTCCAGTTCGGACTGCGAGTAGGCGGGGGCGTACCCGCCGGCGAGCAGCAACTCGTTGCGCGCCCGCAGCGGCACGTCGAGTTCCTCGGCGAGTCGCAGGATCATCTCGCTGGTCGGCCGGGACCGCCCGGTCTCGACGAAAGACAGGTGCCGGGTGGAGACGCCGGACCGCGCCGACAGGTCGAGCTGGCTCATCCGCCGCTCGTCACGCCAGGTCCGCAGCAGTCGTCCCACATCACTCATGCCCGGACTGTAGGCAGCGCCCGCCCGCACCCGCCATGACCTCCGAGGTAATCGACGCGCTTACCGGCGCCCCGCAGGGTGGAGGCATGAGTGATTTCGACACGACGATCCAGCGCTACCTGGCGATCTGGAACGAGACCGACCCGCAGGCCCGCCGCGCCGGCATCGACGACGTCTTCGCCGAGGACGTGCGCTACTCCGACCCGATCGCCACGGTCGAGGGCCGGGACGCGCTGCACGCGCTGATCGGCGAGGTGCACCAGCGCTTCGCCGGCCTGATCTTCACCCCGGGCGGGCTGCTCGACGCACACCACGACCAGGCCCGGTTCACCTGGCATCTCGGCCGCCCCGGCGAGGAGCCGCTGGTCATCGGCTTCGACGTGGCCGAACGAGACGCAACCGGCCGGATCCGGCTGGTGCTCGGCTTCTTCGACAAGGCGTGATCAGTCCATCGTGTACCCGCCGTTGACGGTGATCCGCTCGCCGGTGACGAAACGGCTGTCCGCCGAGGCCAGGAAGGCGACCACGTCAGCGATCTCGGCGGGCGTGCCCATCCGGCCGAGCGGCACGTCCCGCCGGTAGGCCTCGATGTGCTCCACGGCCACGTCGGCGTGCCGTTCGACCGGGATCCAGCCCGGCGCCACCAGGTTCACCGTCACCCCGAGCGGGCCGAGCTCGCGGGCCCAGGTGCGGGTCAGCGACATCTGGGCGGCTTTCGCCGCCGCGTACGCCGACATGCCCGGCGCGGCCCGCTCCGGCATCTCCGATCCGATCTGGACGATGCGCCCACCGCCCAGGCGGCGCATCCCCGGCACGACCGCGCGCATCAGCAGCGTCGGGCTCTTCACGAAGAACAGCAGCTGGTCCAGGTGGTCCTGCCAGCCCACTTCCAGCGCCGGTTTCGCCGGCTGCGGCCCGGTGGCGTTCGGCACCAGCACGCCGATCGGGCCCAGCCGGCCCTCCACCTGGGCGACCAGCGCGGCCACGGCCGCCTCATCGGTGACATCCGCGCGGAACGCTTCCGCCCTGCCACCGGCCTCCGCGATCCCGGCGACCACCCGCTCAGCATCCGCGCGATCCGGCAGATAGTTGACGGCGACGGCCCAGCCGTCGGCAGCGAGGCGGCGCGCGATCTGGGCACCCAGCCCGCGCGAGGCTCCGGTCACCAAAGCAACACCCATGGGGTACGAGTTTGACAGGACGCCCGCCGTGACGAGCCGATCAGGCAGGCGGTCCCGCACCCCGGGGGACCGCCGGGCTCACCCTCGGTGCCGGCTGCCTGCCGGCGGCCGTGGGGGTCAGCGGTGGCGGACTGCTTCCTCGACCACGTCGAGGACCCGGATCAGTTCGCCGGGTGGGCGGCCGGTGGCCAGGTGCAGGACCAGGCCGTCGTAGGCCAGCTCGAGGAACTGGGTGAGGACCTCGACCGGCACGTCCTTGCGCAGGACGCCGGCGTCGTGCTGGCGCTGCAGGCGCTCGCGGGTGGCGTCGGCGATCGCGGCTGAGCGCTGCGCCCAGCGTTTGGCGAAGGCCGGGTCGGTCCGCAGCCGGTGCGAGACCTCCAGCTGGGTGCCGAGCCAGCCGGCGGTGTCGCCCTCGCTGTTGCCGGCGCGGGCGAGCAGGTCGCGCATCACCTGAACGAGGCCGTTGCGGGTGACGGTCTCGACCATCGTGGCGGCATCATCCTCGGCGACCGCGAGGAACAGCGATTCCTTGTCGCGAAAATGGTGGAAAATCGCACCACGGGACATGCCCGTGGCCTCCTCCAGGCGGCGGACCGTGGCGCCCTCGTAGCCGAACCGTGCGAAACAGGCGCGGGCCGCGCTGAGGATCTCGTGGCGGCGCGCGTCCAGCTGGTCCTGACTAACCCGGGGCACGTGCTGATCGTGTCACGGCCCGCCGCGCTCTTGCAATCCGTACGTACGGCTTTTTAAGACCCGACGTCCCACGATCGGATGATGCGAATTTCGTCATCGTGTCAGGGTTTTGTTAACACTCCTGGACTGTTCGCTTCCGTCACCGCTCACGTAAAGTGCCCGGGTGCCTCTCGTCTTCCTCGCTCTGGACGACACCCTGCTCGATCGCAGCGGTGCGTTCCGGCTGTGGGCGAAAGGTTTCCTCGACGAGATCGCCGCGCCGCACGAGGACCTGGAGTGGCTGGTCTCGGTCGACGCCGACGGGCTGACCTCGCGCTGGGATCTCGCGGACCTGATCCGCGACCGCTACCAGCTGCGGATCCCGGCGATCGACGTGGTCGACGAGCTGAAGGAGGGGCCGCAGGCGTTCGAGCGGCTGGACCCGATGGTCGGCTGCGCGCTGGAGATCGCCGCCGACGCGGGCCTGGTTCCGGTGGTGGTCACCAACGGGCCGGCCGAGCAGCAGGAGGCGCGGATCCGGCGTACCGGGCTGGATCGCTATGTCGCCGACTGGGTGATCTCGGAGCAGTGCGGGGTGAGCAAGCCCAATCCGCGGATCTTCGCGCTCGCCGCGCAGCGCGTGCGGATGCGCCTGGCCGGCGCCTGGGTGGTCGGTGACAGCCCGGAGGCGGACATCGGCGGCGCGGCCGCGATGGGCCTGCCCAGCGTGTGGCTGCATCGTGGGCGGGACTGGGTGGACAACCGGTTCGCCCCGACGCGGGTGGTGGGCAACGTGATCCAGGGCCTGTCCGCGATCATGGCGACGCGCTGAGCAGGTGTGACGCGCTGAGCAGGTGCACGCGCTGAGCAGGTGTGACGCGCTGAGCTGATGTGCTGAGCAGGGCTGAGCAGATCCGCTGGATTAATTCGGTTGCGCGGATCCGGCAGATCCGAAAGAGTCGACCGCGCACGTAGGACCCGACGAGAGAGAAGGGGGTGGACCTCATGGCCGTCTTTGTGATGCCTGCTGTCCGGCCTTCCCTGTTTACTTCTTTCTCTGAGGAGACCCTCCAGTGCGAGAGCACGAGACCACCATGCGCCGCGGCCGTCGTAAGTTCGACGACGACGAGGCAGATTTTCTGAAGATCAGCCGGCTCGAGCCGGCTCTGCAGGAGGACCCGGACCTGCCCGAGGAGGGCGACCGCTGGTCCACCTGGGATGGTGCGCTGCACGGTCCCGATCCGCGTCCCGACTGGGTGCGCACCGAACACGGTGCCGTCGACAGCGAGTTGGGGATGCTCAAGACCGGCAAGGAAGCCGACGTTTTCCTTGTCCGGCGGGAATTGCCCGGTACAGGGCAGGTCAGCATGCTGGCCGCGAAGCGGTATCGCGACGGTGAGCACCGGATGTTCCACCGTGACGCCGGTTACCTCGAGGGCCGCCGGGTCCGCCGGTCCCGCGAGATGCGGGCCATGACCAACCGCACCTCGTTCGGCAAGGAGCTGATCGCGGGGCAGTGGGCGGCCGCCGAGTTCGGCGCGCTGGGCCGGCTGTGGGAGATCGGTGCGGAGAGCGGGCTGGTCCGGGTGCCCTACCCGGTGCAGCTGATCGGCACCGAGTTGATGATGGAGTTCATCGGCGACTGGGAGACCGGTGAGGCCGCGCCCCGGCTCGCTCAGGTGCGGGCCGACGAGGACGGGCTCGCCGATCTGTGGCAGCAGATGACTGACGCGCTGTCGGTGCTGGCCCGGGCGCAGGTGGCGCACGGTGACCTGTCGCCGTACAACACGATGGTCCACGAGGGCCGGCTCGTCCTGATCGACCTGCCGCAGATCATCGACGTGATCGCCAACCCGCGCGGTGGCGAGTTCATCGCCCGCGACGTCAACAACGTGGCGAACTGGTTCCGGTCACGCGGTCTGGCCGTGGACGCGGAGGGGCTGATCGAACGCCTGCACTACGAAGCGGGGCTGCGCTGACGGCGCGACCCCGGCCCGGCCCGCGGCCGCCGCGTCCACGGCGGCCGCGACCGGTTCACTGGAGGTAGCCCTCGACCTCACCGACGCCGTGGGCCTGCTCCGCGTCCGGGTCGTGCCCGGCCGAGCGGGCCGCCCGGCGCCGGCGCAGCAGGTCCCAGCACTGGTCCAGGGACTCTTCGAGCTCCCGGAGCCGGGCGTGCTCCTCGTCCGAGGAGATCTGGCCCTGGCTCAGCTGCTGGCGCAGCTTGTGCTCCTCATCGACCAAGCCGCTGATGCGGCTCAGCACAGTCTTGTCATCCATTCCCGAAGCCTATTCACCACACGGGTTCCGGCGGGGCATCAGGTGGCGTGTCCGACAGTCCGAGCTTCGTACGGGTCGCCCCGATGTCCGCCCGCAGCCGCCGGAACAGGGCCGGCGGATCCTCTGCCAGGGTGCTCAGCGCTGCCGCGCGCCGGCCGAGTTCGAGCTCCCAGCCGACGGCCAGCCGGTCCGGCCGGATCCGGTCGAAGTGTTTGCGCGCCAGCTCGGCGTCCCCGCTCAGGCCCGCGGCCGCCCCGGCGTGGTACGCGTGCCACCACGACGTCGCGCCGACCCGGGTCTGCGGCGCGGAGAGCAGCCGGGCGACGTCCGCCGGGGTGCCGGCCTCCTGCCGCAGCTGGAGGACCCGCTGCCGGGCGATGCCGGTGATCTGGGTCAGGTCGGCGGTGAACTGGTCGTCGCGGATGTGCCGGATGCTTTCGACCCACACGTGGCCGTCGCCGGGGCGTTCAGTGGCGAAGTCGCCGGTCTCCTCGCGCCAGAACAGGTGGCCGCCGTAGTCGTAGGAGAACTCCGGCATGGGGCCCCAGAGAAACTTGGCGCCGACGCCCAGGCGGGTGTCCGACCGGGCCCGCTCGAAGTCGACGAAGAGCAGCCACCAGCCGCGGTCCTCCACCCAGAGCCGGGTGCGTTTGTGGCGGCGCAGTCCGAGGGGGCGCAGCTCCGCCTGGGCCGCGGCGACGATCATCTGATCCGGTGTGGGCATCGGCCGACCCTAACCCGCCGGCGCCGCAGTCCGGTGTGTGACGATCACGCGGTGACGCTTGAAGCTCAGCGCGAGCACATTCTCTCCGGCCGGATGTACAACGACCTCACCGAGGAGCTGGTGCAGGCGCGGCAACGGACTGTCCTGCTGACCACGGAGTACAACGACAGTTTCGGGCAGTCGCCGGCGACGCGGGAGGCGATCCTGCGGCGGCTGCTCGGCGCGGTGGGGGAGGAGTGCTACTTCGAGCCGACGTTCCGGTGCGAGTTCGGGTTCAACATCCGGGTCGGCGACCACTTCTACGCCAACTTCGACTGCGTGATGCTCGACGGCGGCGGCATCACCATCGGGGACCACGTGCTGTTCGGGCCGAAGGTGGGCATCTACACCTCCAACCACGCCATCGACGCGGGCGAGCGGGTGGCCGGCGGGTGCTACGCCAAGCCGGTCACGATCGGCGACCGGGTGTGGGTCGGTGGCGGCGTCACCATCAACCAGGGCGTGAGCATCGGCGACGACACGATCATCGGGTCCGGCAGCGTCGTGACCAGGCCGATCCCGGCCGGGGTGATCGCGGTCGGCAACCCGGCCCGGGTGCTGCGCGAGATCACCGACGCGGACCGGACGGGATGGCGGCCCTGATGTACGTCGACCACGTGCTCAAGCCCGGCGGTCGCCATGAAGGCCTGGAATGGCACCCGGGTCGCGTTGCACTCCGGGAACTTTTCGTCGGGCGTACCCCGAAAAAGGCAGACGCCCTGCCTTCCGTGACCGGAAAGCAGGGCGTCTGTTGATCTGAAAGATCAGCCGCGCAGCATCTTGCGGAGGACGTACTGCAGGATGCCGCCGTTGCGGTAGTAGTCCGCCTCGCCGGGCGTGTCGATGCGGACGACGGCGTCGAACTCGATGCCGGTGTCCGTGGTGACCTTGACCGTGCGCGGCGTGGTGCCGTTGTTGAGCTCGGTGACGCCGGCGAACGAGAAGGTCTCGGTGCCGGTCAGGCCGAGCGATTCGGCGTTCTGGCCCTGCGGGAACTGCAGGGGAAGCACGCCCATGCCGATCAGGTTGGAGCGGTGGATGCGCTCGTAGCTCTCGGCGATGACCGCGCGGACGCCCAGCAGCATGGTGCCCTTGGCGGCCCAGTCACGCGACGAACCCGAGCCGTACTCCTTGCCGGCGAGGATGACCAGCGGGATGCCGGCCTCCTGGTAGGCGACGCTGGCGTCGAAGATCGTGGTCTGCTCGCCGGTCAGGTGGTTGAGCGTGAAGCCACCCTCGACGTCGTTGAGCAGCTGGTTGCGCAGCCGGATGTTGGCGAACGTGCCCCGGATCATGACCTCGTGGTTGCCGCGGCGCGAGCCGTAGCTGTTGAACTCGGCGCGCGGGACGCCGTGCTCCGCGAGGTACTTGCCGGCGGGCGAGTCCGGCTTGATCGAGCTGGCCGGCGAGATGTGGTCGGTGGTGACCGAGTCGCCGAGCTTGGCCAGGACGCGGGCGCCGTCGATGTCGGTGACTGGCGACGGGTCGGCGGCCATGCCCTCGAAGTACGGGGGCTTCCGGACGTAGGTGGAGTCCTCGGCCCAGGCGAACGTGTCACCGGTCGGGGTGGGCAGCGACTGCCACTGCTCGTCGCCGGCGAAGACGTCCTGGTACGCCGTGGAGAAGCCCTCGGCGCCGATCGCCTGCGCGATGGTGTCGTCGATCTCCTTGGCGGACGGCCAGATGTCGTTCAGGAAGACCGGCTTGCCGTCCGAACCGGTGCCGAGCGGCTCGGTGGTGATGTCGATGTCCATCGAGCCGGCCAGGGCGTACGCCACGACGAGCGGCGGGGACGCCAGGTAGTTCATCTTGACGTCCGGGTTGATCCGGCCCTCGAAGTTCCGGTTGCCGGAGAGCACGCTCACCGCGGTCAGGTCGTTCTCGTTGATCGCGGCCGAGACCTCCTCGGGCAGCGGGCCCGAGTTGCCGATGCAGGTGGTGCAGCCGTAGCCGACCAGGTTGAAGCCGATCTTGTCCAGGTACGGCGTGAGGCCGGCCCGGTCGTAGTAGTCGGAGACGACCTTCGAACCCGGCGCCAGGGTGGTCTTGACCCACGGCTTGCGGGTCAGGCCCTTCTCCACCGCCTTCTTGGCGAGCAGGGCGGCACCGATCATGACCTGCGGGTTCGAGGTGTTCGTGCAGGACGTGATGGCGGCGATGACGACCGCGCCGTGGTCCAGCTCGTACTCGACGCCGTCCTCGCCCTTGACCCGGGTGGGCTTCGAGGTGCGGCCGTTGGCGCCCTGGGCGGCGCTGTAGACGAACGGCTTGTCCGCCTCGTCGTCGACGCCGTTGGCGGGCGAGTCGGAGGCCGGGAAGGACTCCTCGCTGGCCTCGTCGGCGTGGCCGTGCGGGGCGGCGTAGTTCGGCAGGGCGTCGCGGAACATCGACTTCGCGGCGTTCAGCGGGACGCGGTCCTGCGGGCGCTTCGGGCCGGCCAGCGACGGGACGATCGTCGACAGGTCCAGCTCGAGCTTCTCCGAGTAGTCCGGCTCGGCGTTCGGGTCGAGCCAGAGGCCCTGCCGCTTCGCGTACGCCTCGACGAGGGCGACCTGCTGCTCGGTGCGGCCGGTCAGCTTGAGGTACTCGATGGTCTGCTCGTCGATCGGGAAGATCGCGACGGTCGAGCCGTACTCCGGCGACATGTTGCCGATCGTGGCCCGGTTCGCCAGCGGCACCGCGCTTACGCCGGGGCCGTAGAACTCGACGAACTTGCTGACCACACCGTGCTTGCGCAGCATCTCGGTGATGGTGAGCACCAGGTCGGTGGCGGTGGTGCCGGCCGGCGCCTCGCCGGAGAGCTTGAAGCCGACGACCCGCGGGATCAGCATGCTGACCGGCTGGCCGAGCATGGCGGCCTCGGCCTCGATGCCGCCGACGCCCCAGCCCAGCACGCCCAGGCCGTTGACCATCGTGGTGTGCGAGTCGGTGCCGACGACGGTGTCCGGGTACGCCTGGCCGTTACGCTCCATGATCGTGCGGGCCAGGTATTCGATGTTCACCTGGTGCACGATGCCGGTGCCCGGCGGGACGACCTTGAACTCGTTGAACGCGGTCTGACCCCAGCGCAGGAACTGGTAGCGCTCGCGGTTGCGCTGGTACTCCAGTTCCACGTTGCGCTGGAAGGCGTCCTCGCGGCCGAACAGGTCGGCGATGACCGAGTGGTCGATGACCAGCTCGGCCGGGGCGAGGGGGTTGACCTTGGTGGGGTCGCCGCCCAGGTCCTTGACGGCCTCACGCATGGTGGCCAGGTCGACCACGCAGGGGACACCGGTGAAGTCCTGCATCAGCACCCGTGCCGGGGTGAACTGAATCTCGACACTCGGGTCGGCGTTCTGGTCCCAGCTGCCGAGCGCGTTGATGTGGTCGGCGGTGATGTTCGCGCCGTCCTCCGTGCGCAGCAGGTTCTCCAGGAGGATCTTCAAGGAGTAGGGCAGACGCTCGTGCCCCTTCACCTTGTCGATCGTGAAAATCTCGTAGCTCGCGTCTCCGACGCGCAGCTCGCTCTTCGCACCAAAGGTGTCGAGGCTGGCCACCGTCATCTCCTTCACACCCAGCGACTGGAAGTCAAGTCTTTCGCACCGAAAGGGCGACCTTCGGGTTAGGTATGCCTAACTCTCGGTTCACATCTCTTGGTAAACCGTACGTCCGTCTTGCTAGCCATCGCAAGGCGGGGTCACCTGCGATCGTAGGTTTGCGTGAGTCGATCGGTGGGCAAACAGCCCGCCATGTCCGCCCCGGCCGAACTCGACCAGCTCGCCGACTTCTTCGGGCGTTACGGCTCCGCCCTCACCACGGGCGACGTCGCCGCCATCGCCGGCAGCCACACGCTGCCGGGCCTCGTCGTGTCCGACTCGTACAGCTTCACGTTCAGCTCACCGGCCGCGGTGGCGCTGTCGTTCCTGGGCGCGGCGCCCGCGTACCGGGAGGCCCGGATCGTGGCGGCACACGCGAACCTGCTCGACGTGATGCGCTTGTCCGCGTCGTTGTCCCTGGTCTCGGTCGAGTGGGAGTACCTCGACGAGGCCGGCGAGGCGGTGCCCGGCGAGCACTACCGCTACCTGATCCGGACCGATGCGGACGGGCCGCGTATCACTGCAGTCATCACTACCCGCTGATCCGGATCCCTAACTCGTTCGCTCCGGAGAACTCCGGTTGCATTCCACCGGCCGCCGGCAACACGTAGGCGGTCCGCTTGTCGACGATGTCGTCACCGACCTTCCCGAGCGGCACCGGTTGCTCTCCGCGGGACGGGCGTAGCCAGAGGCGGTGTACGCCCGTCGGCAGATCAGACACGGTCGCCCGGAACCCGGGGCCGGTGGCGCTCACCGGAAACTCGCGGTCGCCGGCGACCAGGACCGCATCCCGGAGCCCGGCGCCGATCAGCCGCCCGGCCAGGTGTACGCCCTGCTCGTCGGCCTGGATCTCGTCCACCTCGGCCCGGACCGGAGCGTCCACGACCCGCAGAGCCAGTCCGCCGTCGGGAAGCCGGTACGGCAGTTCGGTGCGGGTCGCCTCCGGCCGTGCCAGCAGCGCCCGGGTGTCGCGCCACCCGGCCAGCACCGCGGTGCCGTCGGCCAGGTGCAACCGCCAGGAGCCCGCGGGCACCGGGTCGCCGGCCGGGATCTCGGCCGGTTCGCCGGTGCCGATCCGGCGCCAGCGCATCCCGGCGACGTCCGGTCCGTGCAGCACCAGCGTGCCGTCGGCGGTCACCGTGCAGTCGGCGACCGGCATGGTCAGCGACGGCGCCGGGCCCAGCACCGGCACCGGTTTGCCGCGCCGCCGCCACGGCCACCACTTGCCGGCCGCCAGCTCCTCGAACAGGCGCTCGTACTGCCCGGCGATCGGTCCCGGGTCGTACCGCTGCGAATTGGCCAGCGCACGAGCCGCCATCGCGCGCCGGCCCTCGTCGTCGTTGATCACCCGCAGCAGGGCGGCGGCCAGCGCCTCCGGATCGCCGACCGGGGTGAGCAGGCCGTCGACCCCGTCGGCGAGGATCTCGCCGGGGCCGTGCGGGGCGTCGGTGCTGACCACCGGGAGCCCGGCCCGCATCGCCTCGACCAGGGTCATCCCGAACGGCTCCTTGTCGGCCGACACCGCGGCGATCGAGCCCTTGGCCCACTCCGTCTCGATCGGCGCGTAGCGGCCCATCATCCGCACGTGGTTGTGCAGGCCGAGCTCGAGCACCAGGGCGCGCAGGTCACCCGACTCCTCGCCGTCGCCGTAGAGCCGCAGCGTCCAGTCCGGGCGCTCGGCCACCACCCTGGCGAAGGCTTGGAGCAGCACGTCGTACCGCTTGCTGCGGACCAGCCGGCCGGCCGCGAGCACCAGCTTGGCCCGGCCGTCGGAGGGCGGCACCCGCGGCGCCGGCACGCTGTTCGGGATGTGCAGCAGCCGGGTGCGCCCGAGCCGTAGATGCTCGCGGTAGTCCTCGGCGTCGCGGGAGCTCACCGTGACGAAGGCGTCCAGCCGGCGCAGATGCGCGGGCATCACCCGGTGCAGGCCCTTGCGGTGGCGGCCGCGGGTCAGGTGCTCCTGACCGATCCGGATCATGTGGCGTGGGGCGAACCGGGCGGCGTACGCGATCAGGCCGGGCCGGGTGGCGATCACCACATCGGCGTCGCTGCCGCGCAGGAACCCGCGGTAGCGGTCCTCCACGAAACGGTCGTAGGTGGCTGCCCGGAAATCGGCCCGCGGGTACACCCGGGCCGGTTCGCCGCGCCCCGGCGCGTCCTTGACGTAGTCCGGGTGGGCCTTGCGCGCCTCCACCAGCGAGATCAGCTCGATCCGCGGGTCGGCCGGCAGTTGTGGCAGGTCCCGGCCCCGGACCGTGCTCAGCACCGTCACGTCGTGCCCCCGCTCGGCGAGCGCGCCACCGAGGTTGAAGGTGGTCTGGATGGTGCCGCCGACGCCGAACGCGTTGTTGATCAGAAAAAGGATCTTCACAGGCGAACCACCGGAGGGGTACGGGAGCGGGCACAGATCCGACACGCTAGAACGTATCCACAAACTTCCGGCCGGCCTGAAAACGTCACAGGCCGGTGCGACGATGGTGCGGTGACGACGATCGAGATCACTGCGACCGCCCCGCCGCACCACCGGCCCCGTCCGCAATGGCTCATCGTGCACTATCACCGCGCCGACGGCGATTACACCGACTGGTCGCTGCACGCCTGGGGCGACGTCGCGGCCGGATCGGAGACGGTCTATCCCGAGGGCACCCCGTTCGCCGGTGAGGACTCCTACGGCCGGTTCGCCTGGGTGCGGCTCGCTCCGGAGGCGCGTGAGGTCGGTTTCCTGGTGGTGCACCGCTACGGCGCCAAGGACGTCGACCTGGACCGCTGGGTCGATCTCGGCCGGACCACCGAGATCTGGCTCAAGGCCAACGACCGGCGGGTCGTGCACGAGCCGCCGGCGCCGGCCCCGGCGCCGGATCCCGGCTTCGCCGTGATCCATTACCGCCGGCCGGACGGTGATTACTCCGGGTGGGGCCTGCACTGCTGGGAGGGTGTCGAGCGCCAGGACAAGACCCGGTGGGGTACGCCTAAGGCACCCGCCCGCTTCGACGAGTACGGCGCGGTTTTCGAGGTGCCGGTGCGCGCCGACGCCATCGGCCTGCGCTACGTCCTGCACCGCGGCGAGGAGAAGGACCTGCCCGACGACCAGCGGCTCGACCTGACCGCCAGCCGCGAGGTGTGGCTGCTCGCGGGCGTCGCCGCCCCGGTCCGCCCCGACCTGGGCACCCTCGGCCCCGAGCTGGACCCGGCCCGGTCCCTGGCGGTCTTCCTCGACCGGGGCACCATCGCGCTGCCCGAGTGGTTCGCCGCCCGGGCGGAGACGTTCACGCTGGCCGCGTCCGCCGAGGGCCGGCTGCGCCGCGACGGCACCGACCTGACCGGTGAGGACGACGAGCTGGCCCTGGTGCCCCGCCCCGGCGGGCTGTTCCAGGCGCAGAGCCGGCGCTTTCCGCACCTGCGGGCCTACCGCGCGTTCGCCGTGCGCGAGCTGGGCGACGCGGTCCTGGGCGAGCTGCTGCGCGGCCAGCTCCTGGTGGCCGGGCGGGACGCCGACGGCCGGGTGGTCGCGCTCACCGGCGTGCAGCCCGCCGGCGTCCTCGACGATCTGTTTGCGGATGCCGCCGACGCCGAGCTCGGCCCGCTGCTGGCCGACGCCGAGCGCGCGCAGCTCGCGGTCTGGGCGCCCACCGCCCGCGACGTGCAGCTGGAGCTGTTCCGGGCGCCCGGCGACGAGCCGCGCCTGGTGCCGATGGAGCGGGACGCGGTGACCGGTGTCTGGTCGGTCGCCGCCAAGCGCAAGTGGCTCGGCCGCTACTACCGGTATCGGGTTCAGGTGTGGCATCCGGCCGCCCAGCGGGTGGTCACCACCAGCGTCACCGATCCGTATTCGGTGTCGCTGGCCACCGACTCCACGCACAGCCAGCTGGTCGACCTCGCCGACCCGGCGCTGCGCCCACCGGGGTGGGACGAGCTGGGCAAACCACCCGCCGTGCCGCCCGCCCGGATGCAGATCGCCGAGGTTTCGGTCCGCGACTTCTCGATTTTCGACGGTTCCGTTCCGGCCGCCGAACGCGGCACCTACCTGGCGTTCACCCACCCCGGCTCGGACGGGATGCGGCACCTGCGCTCGCTCGCCGAGTCCGGGCTGACCCACGTGCACCTGCTGCCGGTCAACGACTTCGCCACCGTCCCGGACCGCCGGGCCGACCAGGCGCAGCCCGCCTGCGACCTGGCGTCGTTCCCGCCCGACTCGCCCGAGCAGCAGAAAGCGGTGATGGCCGTCGCCGACGAGGACGGCTACAACTGGGGTTACGACCCCTGGCACTGGACGACGCCGGAGGGCGGCTACGCCACCGACCCGGCCGGCACCGCCCGGATCCTCGAGATGCGCTCGCTGGTCGCCGCGCTCAACGGCGCCGGCCTGCGAGTGGTCCTCGACGTGGTCTACAACCACACGATGGGCGACGGGCTCGACCGCTTCAGCGTCCTGGACCGGATCGTGCCGGGCTATTACCACCGGCTGCTCGCCGACGGCAGCACCGCCGAGTCGACCTGCTGCCCGAACACGGCGACCGAGCACATGATGATGAGCAAGCTGGTGATCGACTCGCTGGTCACCTGGGCCCGGGAGTACCGGATCGACGGTTTCCGGTTCGACCTGATGGGTCACCACCCGCGGGCCAACATCCTGGAGGCCCGGATCGCGCTGGATCATCTCGGCGGCCACGGGCCGGACATCTGCCTCTACGGCGAGGGGTGGAATTTCGGCGAGGTGGCGTACGACGCCCGGTTCACCCAGGCCACCCAGGTCAACATGGCCGGTACCGGGATCGGCACGTTCAACGACCGGCTGCGGGACGCGGCTCGCGGCGGCGGGTCGTTCGGCGACGATCCGGGTGTGCAGGGATTCGCCACCGGGCTCGGGGCGCGGACCCCGCTGTGGCTGCACGACCAGATCAAGGTGGGATTGGCGGGCGGGCTCGCGGCGTACCGGTTCGTCACCCACACCGGCGCCGAGCGCAGTGGCGGGCAGATCGACTACAACGGCTCCCCGAGCGGGTACGCGCACGCCCCCGGCGAGACGGTGAACTACGTGGACGCCCACGACAACGAGATCCTCTTCGACGCGATGGCGTTCAAACTGCCGGTCGGCACCGCGCCGCTGGACCGGGCCCGGATGCAGGTGCTCGCCCTCGCGCTGGTGGTGCTGAGTCAGGGCGCCGGCTTCGTGGCGCTCGGCAGCGAGCGGCTGCGGTCCAAGTCGCTGGACCGCAACTCGTTCAACTCCGGCGACTGGTTCAACCAGATCCGCTGGGACCCGGCGCTCGGCAACGGTTTCGGGGTCGGCCTGCCGCCGTACGACGACAACGGCGACAAGTGGGAGTACGCACGGCCGCTGCTCGCCGATCCGTCCCTGGTCCCGCCGCCGGACGCGATCACGATGACCGCCGAGCGGTACCGGGAGCTGCTCCGGATCCGCCGGTCCTCGCCGGTCTTCGGCCTGCCCACCGCGGAGGAGGTGCAGCGCCGGGTGACGTTCCCGCTGGGCGGCCCGGACGAGACCCCCGGTGTGATCGTGATGTGCCTGGACGGCACCGGCCTCGACTCGCGGTGGCGGTCCCTCACGGTCGTCTTCAACGCCACCGAGGAGCCGACCACCCAGCGGCTCCCGGCGACCGAGTTGCGGCTGCACCCGGAGCTGACCGAGTCGGCCGACCCGGTGCTGCGGACGGCGAGCGCGGAGATCGAGGGGGACGCGGTGGTGCTGACTGTTCCGGGGCGCTCGGTCGCGGTCTTCGTCAGCGACCTGACCTGATCGGCGCGTGCGGGGCTGCGCTAGATTTCGCCGGGTGGCCGTCGACGGGCGGGGGTCGCGGAGCGGAGGTCGTGGTGCGGATCGAGCGTGCCCTGTGCGCGTTGGTTCTGGTCGGTCTGGCCGGCGGGTGCACGTCGGGCGACAAGGACGAGCCGGCCGTCACGGATCCGGCGCCCACCACTGCCGCGAGCGCGTCGCCGCCGGCGTGGAGCGAGCCGGCCGCCTACTCGTACGCGCTGGCGTTCGGATGCGAGGAGGGCGCGCCCTTCGGCCGTTACCAGGTGACCGTCGCGGACGGCGCGGTGTCGAAGGCCGAGCGGGTCGGTGGCCCGGCAGCTGTGCCGTCGGCCTCCGGTGAGGTGGATCTCGGGCCGGTGACCGGGCAGGAGGGCGAGGAGATCGACGTGCCGACGCTCGGCCAGCTGGTCGAGATGGCGCGGACCGCCACCGAGGACGGCGCCGAGGTGGCGACCACGTTCGACACGGCCGACGGCCACCCGGTCAAGGTCACCATCAACGTGACCGACTCGCCGGACGGCGCCCAGTGCTGGAGCATCTCCGACTACCGGCCGTAAGGCCCGTCCACCGACCGGTGGACAACAGGTTGGATCTGTCGATGCTGTCCGCGGAGACCCGCCGCGACCAGCATTTACGGCATGAGAAACCTTCCTGTGCGGATGGCCGGCTGGAGCGCCCGGCACCCGTGGCAAGCGATCGCCGGCTGGCTGCTGTTCGTCGTTTTGTGCCTCGGCGCCGGGATCGCGGCGGGCGGTAACGCGGCCACCACTGAGGACTTCCGGATCGGCGAGGCCGGCCGGGCCGAGGCGATGGCGGCCGAGGGCGGGCTCGGGCAGAAGCCCCTCGAACGGGTCCTGATCACCGCCGGCGCGGGCGGCTTCGACCGGGCCGAGGCGGAGAGCGCGGCACGCGACGTCGCCGGCCGGATGGGGAAGCTGGCCGAGGTCGAGTCGGTCGGCGAGCCGGTCTGGTCGGCCGACGGCACGGCGGTACGCGTCGACGTGACCCTGCGCGGCCCGGAGCTCGACGGCAAGAAGCACGTCGGCCCGCTGCGTGAGCAGACCGCCCAGGCGCAGGCCGCCCACCCCGGCCTGCGGATCGAGGAGACCGGCAGCCCGTCGATCAGCAAGGGCATCGGCGAACTGCGCAGCGACGACCTGGCCCGGACCGAGATGATCGCGGTGCCGGTCACCCTGCTCACGTTGTTCGTCGTGTTCGGATCGCTCGCGCTGGCCGTCGTGCCGCTGGTGATCGCCCTGTCCTCGATCGCCGCGGCGATCGGCCTGTCCATGCTGGCCTCGCACGTGTTCCCGGACGCCGGGGTCGGCACCAACGTGATCCTGCTGATCGGGATGGCGGTCGGCGTCGACTACACGCTCTTCTACCTCAAGCGGGAACGCGAGGAACGGGCCCGTGCCGGCGGCCGGCTCAGCTCGGAGGCGATCGTGCACATCGCCGCGGCCACGTCGGGACGGACCGTGCTGCTCTCCGGCATCGCCGTGATCGTCTCCAGCGCCACGATGTTCCTGGCCGACGACGTGATCTTCTCCTCGACCGCGACCGGCGCCATCACCGTCACCCTGGTCGCGGTGCTCAGCTCGATGACCGTCCTGCCCGCGCTGCTGGCCAAGCTCGGCGCCCGGAGCACCCGGCGGGAGAAGGGTGCCGGCCGGATCACCAGCGCCCTGCTGCGTCTCACCGGCCGCCGGCCCGCCGCCGTCCTGAGCGTCGCGGTCCTGGCCATGCTGGCCCTGACCGCCCCGCTGCTCGGCCTCAACCTCACCGACATGGGCCGGGAGACCCACCCCCGCGAGGTTCCCGCGATGCAGACGTACGACCGGCTGAACCAGGCGTTCCCCGAGCTCAAGGCCATGCACCAGGTGGTCGTCCGGGCCGGGGGCGACCGGGCCGGCCAGGTCGGCGCAGCGCTGCGGAAGCTGGCTCAGCGTGCCGGGGCCGACGACCGGCTGGCCGGCACGGCCGAGTTGCGGACCTCCGCGGACGGCCGGATCAGCGTGCTGGAACTGGCCGTGCCGCACTACGTGAGCACCGACGAGGCGAAATCGTCGCTGCAGACCCTGCGCCGCGACTACGTGCCGGCGACCGTCGGCGTGCTGTCCGGCGTCGAGGTGGCGGTCACCGGTGACGTCGCCCGATATGCCGACTACCCGGAGCATCAGAAGCAGCGGCTTCCTCTGATCATCGTGGCGCTGCTGCTCGTGACGTTCGGGATCACCTTGTGGGCGTTCCGGTCGGTGACTCTCGCGGTGGCGGGAGTGTTCCTGAACCTGCTGTCGGTGGGCGCCTCGCTCGGCGTACTGGTGCTGGTCTTCCAGAACACCTGGGCGCAGAACCTGCTCGACTTCGTCTCCACCGGCTCGATCGGCTCGCGGGTGCCGTTGTTCCTGCTGGTGATCCTGTTCGGTCTGTCCACCGACTACCAGATGTTCGTGATCAGCCGGATCCGGGAGGCGGTGCAGCGCGGTGTGCCGACCCGTCAGGCGGTCCTCGACGGCATCGGCAGCTCCGCGCGGGTGGTGACCGGCGCCGCGTTCGTGATGGTGACCGTCTTCGCCAGCTTCGTCGGGCTGCACATCATCGAGATGAAGCAGATGGGCTTCGTCCTGGCCGTGGCGGTCGTTTTGGACGCGGTGGTCATCCGCATCATGATCCTGCCGGCGCTCATGCTGCTGCTCGGCGAGCGCAGCTGGTGGCCGGTCCGCCCCGGGCCCCGGGACCGGCCGGACGCGAACACCGACCGTCCCCTCCTGGAAGTACGCTGACCGCGATGGATCGTCAGAGGCTGCTTCACCAGGGGTACGCGGCCACGTGGGTCGTCTTCGGCCTGTGCCCGCCACTGGTCGCGACCTCGGACGAGCCCACCGCGACACGACTGGGATCGCTGGTGATCGCGGCTGTGCTCGCGGGCGGCTATGCGGCGGCCCGCACCGCCCCGGCGCTGTTCGTCGGTCTGCTGATCGCCGGGCTGGGCGGGAGCGCCTATCTGCTCGGCGGCGGCGCGGCGTTCTTCGTCGTGTCGCTGCCCCAGTTCTGGCTGTTCACCCGCGGGCCGCGCCAGGCGGTCACGTTCAGCGGGCTCGCCGCGCTGGCCACCCTGGCCGGCGGCGGCCTGGCCGCCGGGATGCGCACCGGCAACTTCCTGGCCACGGTCATCGGCTACGTCGCGGGCACTCTGCTGGGGCTGCTGTTCCAGCGGCTGGTCCGCGAGCACGCCGTGGACACCGCCCGGCTGCGCTCCGAGCTGGACCTGGCGCTGCAGCGCCAGGGCGCGGCCGAGGAGCGGGAACGCATGGCCCGGGAGATCCACGACACCCTCGCTCAGGGCTTCGCGTCGATCGTGGTCCTGGCCGAGGCGGCGCGGGCCGGGATGGCGACCGCGCCGGACCGGACGGCACGCCAGCTCCGGTCGATCGAGCAGACGGCCCGGGAGAACCTCGCCGAGGCGCGGATTCTGGTCGGTTCCGCGCCGCACGCCACCGGCACGATCACGCAGGCGCTGCGCCGGGTCCTCGACCGGTTCGCCGAGGACACCGGCGTGGCCGTCGAGGCGGACCTCGCCGACCTCACCGGCGACCAGCAAACCCGGATCGCGCTGCTGCGGTGCCTGCAGGAGTCGCTGGCGAACGTACGCAAACACGCCGCCGCCTCCACCGTCGGAGTGGTCCTGGCCGACCACGGGGACACGGTCGAACTGGAGATCACCGACGACGGCCGGGGCTTCGCCGTCGGGGATTCGCCGGGCTTCGGCCTGGACGGCATGCGCCGGCGGATGGCCGAGCTCGGCGGCGAACTCTCCGTCACCAGCTCGATCGGCGACGGCACCCGGATTCTGGCGACCTTGCCGGCGAGCGGAGCGGTGACATGAGCGGGGAACGGGTCCGGATCATCCTGGCCGACGATCACACCGTGATGCGGGCGGGAGTCGTCGCCCTGCTGACCCCCGAGTCCGGGATCGACATCATCGGCGAGGCCGGCAACGGGCGGCAGGCCGTCGAACTGGTCGACCGGCTCGCTCCGGACGTCGCCCTGCTCGACCTGCGCATGCCGGTGCTGGACGGGGTGGAGGCCACCGCTGAGATCGTGGCCGCTGGTGGGCGTACCCGGGTGCTGATCCTCACCACGTACGACACCGACGCCGACATCGAGCGGGCCGTGGAGGCCGGCGCCGTCGGGTACCTGCTCAAGGACGCCACCGGCGAACAGCTCGTGGCCGCGGTGCACGCCGCCGCCCGGGGCGAGACGGTCCTCGCGCCGAGGGTGGCGCAGCGGCTCGTCGCCCGCATGCGGGAGCCGGCGCCGGTGTCACTGACCGTCCGCGAAATCGAGGTGCTCAACGCTGTGGCGGACGGGCTCTCCAACCCCGACATCGGCCGGAAGCTGGTCATCGCCGAGGCGACCGTGAAGACGCACCTGCTGCGCATCTTCGCGAAACTCGACGTCAGTGACCGTACGCATGCGGTGGTGGTGGCCCTGGACCGCGGCCTCATCACCCGGCCGGGCAAGCGTGCCGGGCAGGCCTAGTCCGGCACGTGGCCGAGCAGATCCAGCAGCATCACGATGAAGAAGCTGGCACCGGCGCCGAACGCCGCGGTCAGGGCGTAGCCGATCGCCAGGTCGGCGCCGGTGGGGGTGATCCGGGTGTCCGGATCCCAGTCCACCCGCACCTCCCCGTCGACGACCTGGAAATCGCCGAGCCGGAACCCGTCGCGGGACAGCCGGCTGGTCTCCGGGTCCTTGGGCCGCAGCAGATAGGCCGCGCCGTCGTGGACCACCCGCACCTTGTACGACCCGCGCGTGTACCGCCCCGGACCGGGCCGCAGGACGGCCGGCACGCCGTCGATCGTCATCCTCAGGTGCTTGCGATCGCGGGTGCCGATCGGCACGTGCTTGCGGGCCGCCGGGTCGCCGATCCTCTCGATCGTGACGAACCCGCCGGCCCGCACCGCCACCCGGCCCTCGGTCACCCGGACATCGATCGGCGTCTCCTGCACGTCGTCCATGCCGGACAGTGTGCCGGAGGTGATCAAACTCAGCCGGGCAGGCGCGGGCCGGCCTCACGCTGCGACGCCAGCCACTGCTCCACCTCGCCGGAGGACCGCGGCAGGCCGGCCGACAGGTTGCGGCAGCCGTCCGCGGTCACCAGCACGTCGTCCTCGATCCGGACGCCGACGCCGCGCAGCTCCTCGGGGACCAGGTCGTCCTCGGCCTGGAAGTACAGACCCGGCTCGACGGTCAGCACGTAGCCCTCCTGCAGCCGGCCGTCCCGGTAGGTCTCGTTACGAGCGTTCGCGCAGTCGTGCACGTCGATGCCGAGCATGTGGCCGAACCCGTGCAGCGTCCAGCGCCGGTAGACGGTGCTCTTCTCGCTCATCGCCTCGTCCACGCTGACCGGGAGCAGGCCCAGGTCGTGCAGGCCCTCGGCGAGCACCCGCATGCAGGTCCGGTGGACGTCGCGGAACGCCACGCCGGGCCGGATGGCGTCCATCCCGGCCTGCTGCGACGCGTACACGATGTCGTAGACCTGGCGCTGCAACGGGGTGAAGGTCCCGGAGACCGGCACGGTACGCGTGACGTCCGCGGTGTACAGGTTGTGGCCCTCCACACCCATGTCCATCAGCAGCAGCTCACCCGGCGTGGTGACCCCGGTGTTGCGGACCCAGTGCAGGATCGTCGCGTGCGGGCCGGAGCCGACGATCGAGCTGTAGCCGACGTCGTTGCCGTCGTGCCGGGCGCGCAGCCCGAACACCCCCTCCAGCAGGCGCTCCTTGACGCTGCGGTCGGCCGGCAGCACCCTCGCCACGTCCTCGAAGCCGAACACCGTGGCGTCGATCGCAGCCTGCAGCTGGGCAATCTCCCACTCGTCCTTCACCAGCTTGAGCTCGGAGATCACCCGGGCCAGCTCGCGGTCGCGGGGGCGGCTGCGGTCCGGCTCGTAGGCCAGCACCGCCCGGTCCACGTTCGCGTCCAGGCCGCGCAGCACCCGGGTCCGGCCCGGCGCCGAATGGGCCAGGGCCGGGCCCAGCTCACCCAGCGGCGCCGTGTCCAGGCCCAGCTCCGTCGACTTCTCGGAGAGCGTGTGGGTCCGGCCGATCCAGAGCTCACCGTTGCGGTCCCGGAAGAACCGGTCGGTGTCCTTCGAATTGCGCTGCCGGGTGTAGAGCACCGCGTCATGACCGGAGCCGCTCGGCCGCAGCACCAGCACGCTGTCCGGGTCGCGGTCGCCGGTCAGGTAGAAGAAGTCGCTGCCGGGGCGGAACGGGTAGTCGGTGTCGTTCGCCCGCACCTTCTCGTTGCCGCTCGGGATGATCAGCGTCTCGCCGGGGAAGGCCTCGGAGAGCGCCGCGCGGCGCTTCGCGTAGTTCGGCACCTCGGGCAGCGGTGCGACCGTCAACGGGTCCTCCCGCCAGCCGCTGCGCATGAACTGCAGAAACGCCTCCGGGAAGTCGGGGTCGTGGGACTCCGTCTTGGGCTGGTCGGACATGTGGGGTGCCTCCGTTCTCCGCTGCCTGCGACGTTACAACCTCCCGCCGCCGTTCCCGTATGCGGAGACGGCGGTGCGGGTCAGGCACGCCAGCCGGGCGCCGGCCATGCCGGCCTCGCCGGGGGCGGTGTGCGTACGCTCCGCGTGCAGCACCAGCGACCAGGGCTGGCGGTCCACGTCGAAGTGCCACGACTGCTTGCTGGCGGCGCGGGCGTTCCCGTCGGCGTCAGCGGTGAAGTCCAGCCAGATCTCGTTGCGCGGGTTGGCGTACTCCGGGTCGACAGAAGGCTGCACCGGGTCGATCCGGTGCTGGAAGTGCGGGCCGGCGTCGGCGGGCTTGTCGGTGCAGGGGTTGACGTGCAGGTGCGCGCCGTACGCCCGTCCCGGCACCAGACCGGTGACCTTGAGCCGGACGCTGACGCCGGTCTTCTCGTCGGTGACCGTGACCTTGGCGGTGGCGCCTTCCGGGACCGCGGTGGTGTCGTAGGTGACGGCGGGCGTGGCCTCGTTCCAGGCGCGGAAGGTGCCCTCGGTGACGTCGGCGGGCACGTAGCTCGGCAGGATCAGCGGGACTGCGAAGAGCAGCAAGCTATTCATCCTAAAATTCTGACAAATCCCCTTAAAGCGGGTGGCTTTTCGCCGGAGCTGACCAGGCGGACGTCGGCGAGAAGATGCCGCATGCCCGATTCACACTCGATCCGAGCGCAGGGGGCCTGGCCGTGCGGGAGTGCCGGCACCCGGCGCCACATACGCTGCGGGTGTGCGCACACCCGCAGCGTATGTGGCCACTCCAGTGAGCTATCGGACCGCCGTGAGCAAGCGAGATGGCGCACCGGGCGGGCGGGGCCCGGAGCGGGTGGCTGTGCGTGGCCGGCGTCGATCCCGGATGGAAGGCTGTGCCCGAGCGCGGCGGGTGGGACGCTGAGCCGGGACGAGACAGCGGAGGGACGCGGACATGGGTTACGCGATGGTGTTGGGCGAGGCGCTGATCGACCTGCTCGAGGCCGACCTCGACGGCGAGCAGATCTACCGGCAGGCGATCGGTGGCGCGCCGCTCAACGTCGCCGTCGGGGTCTCCCGGCTCGGGGGTGACGCCCGATACGTGGGCACCCTCAGCGACGACGTGCTCGGCGACCGGATCGCGGCGTTCCTGCGCGAGGCGGGAGTGGGCCGGGACAGTGTGCGGCGGGTGCCGGTCTCGACCACGCTCGCGGTCACCACCTTCGAGGGCGCCGAGCCGACTTTCACGTTCTACGGTGAGCCGCCCTCGTACGCTCTGCTCGCCCCCACCGACCTGGACGTTTCCGCTGTGGCCGGCGCCGCCGTGCTCTACACCGGCTCGATCTGCCTGCTCCGGGAGCCTTTCCGGGCGGCGGCCCGCGCGGCCTGGTCCACGCCCGGCCCGCTGCGGGTCTTCGATCCCAACGTCCGGCCGACCCTGCTCCCGGACGCCGCCGCGGTGGCCGCCCTCCGCGATCTGGTCGAGGAGTTCTTCGCCTCCGCCGACCTGGTGAAACTCAGCGCCGCCGACGCCGTGGTGCTCTACGGCGAGGACGACCCGGCAGCCGCCGCGGCCCGTATCCGTGCCCTGGGCGCCGGCGCGGTCGTCGTCACCTGCGGCTCGGCCGGCGCGCATGTCACGGCCGCCGACGGCTCCGCGATGATGCCCGCCCCGTCGGTCGCCGCGATCGACGCCACCGGCGCCGGCGACTCGGTGATGGGCGCCCTGATCCACCGCCTGCTCACCGACGGCCTGCCCGGCGATCTCGACGGCTGGCAGCGCAACGTCCGCTTCGCCCTGGCGGTGGCCGGCCTGGTCTGCGAACGCAAGGGCGGCGCCACCGCCATGCCCACCCCGGCCGAACTCACCGCCCGCTGGGGCGCCCTGCGGTGACCGGCGCCGGCGACCGAGGCGCGTCGGAGCAACGGCGGCAATGGCGTCGCGGGTCAGTCCCCCAGGGCGCGGGCGATGAACTTCTGCCGGTCCAGCAGCACGCGTTCCACCCGGACCTCGGCGACCAGCGCATCCCCGTCGTGGACGGTGACGTCGAAGTAGAGCTTTCGCCCCTCCACCTTGTTCAGCGTGGCCTGTGCGGTGACCCGGCGGCCGACCGGTGTGGGCGCCCGGTGTTCGATCTCCGCGCGGCTGCCGACCGTGGTGACGCCGCCGGGCATCTGGCGGGCGGTCGCGGCCACGGTCGCGGCCTCGGCCAGGGCGAGCAGCCGGGGCGTGCCCAGGACCGGCACGTCGCCGGACCCGAGGGACTGGGCGGTGTCGGCGTCGGTGACGGTCAACTCGACCCGGGCGTTGAGACCGGGCGCGAACTCCGGAAGCTCCATCATCAAAGCTTAAGACTGTGAAGGCCGCTGCCAGTACGTCTCATCGTCCGGCGCGCCCGGCCCCGGCGGCGGGTATCCGCCCCCGGCCGGCACTGATCCAGGCGGCACCGATCCGGGCGGCACGGCCGGGAACGCGGACTGCGCGGGCGAGCCAGGCCCAGCCGCCTGCGCGGGCGAGCCGAACCCCACGGGCTGCGCGGAGAAGCCAGGGCCGGCAGAGAAGCCAGGGCCGGCGGAGAGCCCGCGTGCCTGGCGCGCCCGCAGCGCCAACTGCTCAGCAAGAGCCCAAGCCTCCGCCAGATCACGATCCCGGGCGATCCCGGCGCGCCCGCCGGCCGTGTCGGCGTAGACGGTGGCCAGGCGAAGCTGGCGCTGCAGTGGCCCTTGAACGACCCGGACGCTCTGCAGCCGCGCATAAGGCACCAGGCTCATCTCCCGCGTGACCCGCCCGGACCGGCTGACGAACACGTCCGGAGTGAGGCCGGCGCCGTAGAAGCGCAGCGCGAACGGATGCAGCCAGCGCGCCCGGGCCGGCGGCGGCGAGGTCGCCAGGGCGGTCAGGTCGACGCCGGGGAACACCGCCGCGACCAGCGCCCGGGCCGTCCCGATGTCACCGACCGGCATGAGGCGGTCGGAGGCCTTGTCGTCGCCCGGCTCCGGGCCGGAGTAACCGGCGATGTCCAGGCGCAGGTTGAGCCAGCGCTTGGCGCGCCACAGCAGCGGCCAGGTCACCCGTACCGTCTGCACGCGGTGCAGAGGAACCACCTGGCTGCGCGTCTCCACCAGGCCGTAGTGCAGCACCAGCCGCTGCTCCGGGTCGCGGGCGGCCCGGAAGTCCCAGTCGCGCAGCACCCGGCGGATCGGCTGGAGCAGCACACCGGCCATCGCGGTCACCGTGCTCGCGATGCCGATGAACGTCCAGGAGCCCTCGAACACGAACTGCGCGGACACCCAGGCGATGCCGATCGGCAGGAAGAGCGCCTGCGGCGTCAGCAGCTGGCTGACCAGCAGATCCTGGTTACGGACGCGGTAGAGCGGGGCTTCCATGGGTGGCGCGGCGGCGTTTGCCGCCGGGTCCGCGGTGGTCGTTCCGGGTGCCGGAGCAGTGGTACGCCCGGACAGCGCCAACAGCCGCTCCCGGAGTGCCGCGGCGTCGCGGACCGTGAGGTACGCCAGCGGCGCCTCGGTCTTGCCGCCGCCGACCACCTCGAGCCGGAGCTCGGCCAGCCCGGTCAGCTGGGCGAGCAGCGGCCGCCGCAGCTCGACGGCCTGCAGCCGGTCCAGCGGGATCGCTCGGTTGCGCCGCCAGATCAGGCCCTCGGTGATCCGCAGTTCGCGGCCCACCACGTGATAGCCGGTGCTCCACCAGCCGATCACCGAGAAGATCACCACGCCGATCGCGAGGACCGCCACCACCATGGCGAAGTGCGCGGCGCCGAGCTGGTTAAACGTCTGCCAGGACAGCGCGGCGACGATCACCACGATGCTCTTGGCCCCGTTCAGCAGGGGGCTGAGCGGGTGCAGCCGCTGCCGTCCCTCCGGCTCGGCGGGCGGAACCGGAGCCGGGTACGACGGGCCGGCGTAGGGCGGGGTGGGCGGGAGGCCGGGGCTGGTCACAGGCCCTCGGCCCGGTCCTCGCCGAGGGCGGTCAGCCGGTCGCGCAGGCGGGACGCCTCCTCCGGCGGCAGGCCGGGGATCCGGGCGTCGCTGGCCGCGGCGGCGGTGTGCAGTTGCACCGTGGCCAGCCCGAACGCACGTTCCAGCGGGCCGGCGGTGACGTCGACGTACTGCATCCGCGCGTACGGAACGATGGACAGGTGACGGACCAGCAGCCCGTGGCGGACGAGCAGGTCGTTGTCGCGTTCCGCGTACCCCCAGGCTTTGACCGCCCGGGCCTCGATCACCGCACGCCAGATGCCCATCAGGACCACCGCGAGGATCGCGAACGGCCACCAGGACTGCCCGCCCAGCGCCCAGCCGACGCTGAGCCCGGCGACCAGGAAGGCGATCCACGCGCTGAGCCCGATCAACTCGACGATGATCAGCTTCGGCGAGACGGGGCGCCACTCGACCGTGTCCGGCCAGGGTTCGAGGGCATCGATGACGTTGTTTCGGTCCGGAGTGCCGCCTCGCGGCGCGGAGGCCGAAACTGCGTCACTGGTGCGGGACGGCTCGCTCACACCTGAAGCCTAGGAGATGACCGCATCTCCTGCCTCGCTGAAGGGTCTGACCTCACGCAGGAATCTGCGCGCGTCCAGGAACGAGCCGAGGGACTCCCGATGATCCACGCAGGCCAGCCAGGTCTTGCGGTACTCCGGGGTGTGCAGTTTCGGATTGTTCCACCGCAGTTGCCACGCGGCGTCCGCCCGGCAGCCCTTGGCCGAGCACTGGGGTTTGAGCACTGCGGGCTGAAAGAGATCCTCGACCATGACCAGAGCCTAGGGAGGTTGAGCGCCGGGCGGCCACGGGGGAAGCCGCCCGGCGACGAGCCAAATGCTACACGCTCCAGCCGGTTGCGTATCCACCCGGTGACCATGCCCGATCCGGCGGATCGCGCAGAAAGATCAACACGACCGGACTATGGCGTGCGGGGCAGCGATGGGGACAGTGCCGGCCGGTTGACGGCACCTGCGCCTAGGCTTGCCGCAGCGGCTCCTAGGAACCTCTCAGCCGTGTGTTGTTGTGTGTCGTGTAAGTCTTGAACGTCGGCATCCACGCCGGCGGATCACGACCGTTGTGGAGGACGACCGGTGGCGCAGCCGAGCACGCCCGAGAGCGAGACCAGTCCCGACGCGGGTGCGCCGGTGCCGCCGGCGCATGACGCCTCGCTCCTCGAGCGCGCGATGTTCGAGGTGAAACGGGTCATCGTCGGGCAGGACCGGATGGTCGAGCGGATGTTCGTGGCGCTCCTGGCGCGCGGCCACTGCCTGCTCGAGGGCGTGCCCGGCGTGGCCAAGACGCTCGCGGTCGAGACGATGGCCAAGGTGGTCGGCGGCACGTTCTCCCGGGTGCAGTTCACGCCCGACCTGGTCCCGGCGGACATCGTCGGCACCCGGATCTACCGGCAGTCGAGTGAGAACTTCGACGTCGAGCTCGGCCCGGTCTTCGTGAACTTCCTGCTCGCCGACGAGATCAACCGGGCGCCGGCCAAGGTGCAGTCGGCGCTGCTCGAGGTGATGGCCGAGCACCAGGTGTCGATCGGCGGCAAGAGCTACGAGGTGCCGAGCCCGTTCCTGGTGATGGCCACGCAGAACCCGATCGAGCAGGAGGGCGTCTACCCGCTGCCCGAGGCCCAGCGCGACCGCTTCCTCATGAAGATCCTGGTCGGCTACCCGACCGACAGCGAGGAGCGGGAGATCGTCTACCGGATGGGGGTGAGCGCCCCGGAGCCGAAGCAGGTCTTCAACCCGGAGGACCTGCTCGCCCTGCAGCGCCGCGCCGACCAGGTCTTCGTGCACAACGCGCTGGTCGACTACACGGTCCGGCTGGTGCTGGCCACCCGGGCGCCGGCCCAGCACGGCATGCCTGACGTGGCCCAGCTGATCCAGTACGGCGCCAGTCCGCGCGCCTCGCTCGGCATCGTCCGGGCCACCCGGGCGCTCGCCCTGCTCCGCGGCCGTGACTACGCCCTGCCGCAGGACCTGACCGACGTCGCGCCGGACATCCTGCGGCACCGCCTGGTGCTCAGCTACGACGCGCTGGCCGACGACATCCCGGCCGACCACGTGGTCGCCCGGATCATGCAGACCGTCCCGATGCCGTCGGTCGCCGCCCGGCAGGGCGCCTCGCCGAACGGGCAGCCGACCGCTGCGGTGGTGCCGGGCGTGCAGCCGACCAGCGGGGTCCCGGCCGCGGCCTTCGACAACCGCCAGGCGTATCCGCAGGCCGGCGCGGGCTGGCACGGGCAGCCATGACCACCGCGCCCGCCACGGACGACTCCGCCCGGGCGGAGGCGGTCCTCGGCCGCCTGCAGTTGCTGGTCACCCGGAAACTGGACGGCCTGCTGCAGGGCGACTACGCGGGCCTGCTGCCCGGTCCGGGCACCGAGGCGGGCGAGTCCCGGGAGTACCGGCCGGGCGACGACGTGCGCCGGATGGACTGGCCGGTGACGGCGCGGACCACGCTGCCGCACGTGCGCCAGACGGTGGCCGACCGCGAGCTGGAGACCTGGATGGCGGTCGACCTCTCGGCGAGCCTGGACTTCGGTACGGCACGCTGGCTGAAACGGGATCTGGTGATCGCCGCCGCGACCGCGATGGCCCATCTGACGGTCCGCGGCGGGAACCGGATCGGCGCGGTGGTGGGCACCGGCTCCGGCGTACCGGAGAAGGGGGAGAGCCCGAGCTGGTGGCGCCGGAAGGCGGCGACGCAGCCGGCGCCGCACCCGGCCGGCCCGGTGGTCCGCCTGCCCGCGCGGCCCGGCCGCAAGGAGGCGCAGGGCCTGCTGCGGGCGATCGCCCGCACGCAGATCCGGCCCGGCCGGACCGACCTGGGCGCCCTGATCGACATGCTGAACCGGCCGCCGCGACGGCGTGGCGTGGCCGTGGTGATCTCCGACTTCCTGGCGCCGGTGGAGGGCTGGGCCCGGCCGGTGCGCAAGCTCGGGGTACGCCACGACGTGCTCGCGATCGAGGTGGTCGACCCGCGTGAGCTGGAGCTGCCCGACGTCGGCGTGCTGACGCTGGCCGACCCGGAGTCCGGCGCGCTGCACGAGGTCCAGACCTCCGATCCGAAACTGCGCCAGCGGTACGCCGAGGCGGCCGGCGAACAGCGTGCCGCGATCGCCCGGACGCTGCGTGCCGCCGGCGCCGCCCACCTGCGCCTGCGCACCGACACCGACTGGCTGCTCGACATGGTCCGCTTCGTGGCCGCTCAACGCCACGCCCGTACCCGAGGGACCACACGATGATCCGTTTCCTGGAACCGTGGTGGCTGCTGACGATCCTGCCGGTCCTGCTGATGGCCGGCGTCTACGTCTGGCGGCAGTTCCGCAAACGCTCGTACGCGATGCGCTTCACCAACGTCGACCTGCTGCGCACCCTCGCGCCGAAGGGCCTGGGCTGGCGCCGGCACGTCTCCGCCGCAGCGTTCCTGCTGATGCTGGGCGCGCTGGCGGCCGCGACCGCGCGCCCGTCGGTGGACACCGAGCAGCCGCTGGAACGCGCCACCGTGATGCTCGCCATCGACGTCTCGCTGTCGATGCAGGCCGACGACGTGGCGCCGAGCCGGATCGAGGCGGCGCAGGAGGCGGCGAAGGCGTTCGTCAGCGAGTTGCCGCCCACCTACAATCTGGGTCTGGTGTCGTTCGCGAAGGCGGCGAACGTGCTGGTCTCGCCGACCAAGGACCGGTCCGCGGTGATCTCCGCGATCGACGGGCTGACGCTGGCCGAGGCGACCGCCACCGGTGAGGCGGTGTTCACCTCGCTGGACGCGATCCGCACGGTGCCGGCGGACGGGGCGGACGGCGCGCCGCCGGCCCGGATCGTGCTGCTCTCCGACGGGTACCGCACGTCCGGCCGGTCGATCGAGGACGCGGCGACCGCGGCTTCGCAGGCCAACGTGCCGGTCTCGACGATCGCCTTCGGCACCGACACCGGCGTGGTGGACATCCGCGGCTCGGTGCAGCGGGTGCCGGTGGACCGGCTCTCCCTGCAGGAGCTGGCCGAGAACACCAAGGGCTTCTTCTACGAGGCCGCGTCGGTCAGTGAGCTGAAGCAGGTGTACGAGGACATGGGCAGCTCGATCGGTCACCGGACCGAGCCACGTGAGGTCACGCAGTGGTATGCCGCCGCCGGCCTGCTGCTGGGCCTGCTGGGCGCCACGATGAGCCTGCTCTGGACCTCGAGGCTGCCTTAGGGCGTGTTGTGCGCGAGCACGAAAAGCACGACGACCCAGGCCGAGAGCAGGGTGAAACCGAGGGGCGCGACGAAGTTCTTCATGATGGAACCGTCTTCCGCTGGTGACTGAACGAGGTCAGAGTCACGTCGCGGCCGGAAAGACCCGCGCACGGCTGAGCCGTGTGAACACCGGATGCGCGGGAAGAGAGAACTGGTCAGCGAGGCTGACGAGTGTCCCGGCCGCGACTAGGAGGATCGCTATCTCGCACAGCGATCACCTCCGTCAAGTCGTCGGGCCTGGGAACCGTGTGGGAGCGTACTCCTTAAGCGCCGCTTAAGAAAATCGGGTCACTCTCCCGCGGCAACGAGTCCGGTCTCGTACGAGAAGACCACCGCCTGCGCCCGGTCCCGCAGACCGAGTTTGCCCAGGATCCGGCCCACATGCGTCTTCACCGTCTGCTCGGCGACCACCAGGTCGGCGGCGATCTCGGCGTTCGAGCGGCCGCGGGCGATCAGCCGCAGCACGTCGGTCTCCCGCGGGGTGAGCGCGTTGAGCGCCACCGGCCGGGGCCGGTCCCGGTGCGGCCGGGCGGCGAACTCGGCGATCAGCCGCCGGGTCACCGACGGCGCCAGCAGCGCCTCGCCGGCTGCCACCACCCGGACCGCGTGCACCAGGTCGGCGGCCGGGGCGTCCTTGAGCAGGAAGCCGCTGGCCCCGGCCCGCAGCGCCTCGTAGACGTAGTCGTCCAGGTCGAAAGTGGTCAGGATGAGCACCTTGGGCCCGGTGATCCGCCGGGTCGCCTCCAGGCCGTCCATCACCGGCATGCGCACGTCCATCAGCACGACGTCCGGCCGCAGCTCCCGGGCCGCCTCGACGGCCGCCGCGCCGTTCGCCGCGTCGCCGACCACCAGCAGGTCGGGCTGGGCGCCGAGCAGCGCGCCGAAGCCCTGCCGGACCATCGCCTGGTCGTCCGCGATCAAGATTCTGATCATTCGTGGGCCTCCGGTTGCCGGGGGATCCGGGCGGCCACCAGGTAGCCGCCGTCGCCGTCGGGGCCGGCGGTCAGCTCACCGCCGAGCAGGGTGACCCGCTCCCGCATCCCGACCAGGCCGTGGCCCTGCTGCCGGGTCCGGTCCGGGCCGGTGAGCTCGTTGCGCACCCGCAACTCCAGGTGGGCGGCGTCGGCGCGGGCATCCAGCCGCACCGGGCCGCCGGGCGCGTGACGCGCCGCATTGGCCAGGGCTTCCTGCACGATTCGGTACGCCGTGAGCCCGACCGCCTCCGGCAGCTCACCGAGATCCGGTAGTTCGCTGGTGACCGGCAGCCCGGCCCGGCGCGCCGTCGTGACGAGTTCGCTGATTTCCGCGTACCCCGGCTGTGGTTCTTTCTCGGCCTCCGCGTGCTCGGCGCGCAGCACGCCGAGCAGCCGGCGCATGTCGGTGAGGGCCTGCCGGGCCGCGCCGGCGATCGAGGCCAGCTCCTGCCTGGCCGGCTCGGGCAGATCGTCCAGCCGGTACGGCGCGGTCTCCGCCTGCACCGCGATCATCGACATGTGGTGTGCCACCACGTCGTGCATCTCCCGGGCGATCCGGGCCCGTTCCTCGAGCACCGCCCGCTTCGCCCGTTCCAGCTCGGTGAGTTCGGTGAGCTGGCGGGTGCGGCTCCGCCGGGACGCGATGTTGCCCAGCGCGCCGATCACGACCAGCAGCAGCGCGGCGCCCCACGCGTTGGCGTCCGGGGCATAGAGGAAGACCGGGATCAGGCTGAGCGTAGTCGCCCAGACCGTCACCATCGATTCGCTGGTCGTCGCCAGCCGGGCCAGGACGACGAGGAAGCCGACGATCTGCACCGGGTTCCACGGCCAGGGCTCGATGGTGAGGTCCGCGCCGATCGTGCCGGCGAACATCATCGGGTAGGCCACCCGCCAGGCCCAGACCGGCAACCGGTAGCTCAGGGCCACCGGCAGCACCGAGCCCACGCTGATGATCGCCATCAGCCACCCGGGGATGGCCCGGGCGTCCTCCAGGGATTCGGAGGCGCTGAACGCGAGGCCGGTCAGCGCGAGCATGGCCAGCGGCACGGCGTACCGTGCGCGGCCGCGGGCCGGTGGCCTCGGCGTTTCCCTTTTGAACGTTAGGTAAGTCAGCGGCCCCATCACTCCGCCGGGCGACCCAGGGCCGATAGTCTCCATTCCCAGCAGGTTACGGCGAGTGTGTGCGGCTGTCGTGACCCTGCGGTGCCACCCGGCACCCCTACCTGGGTATGACCTGACGAAGGAGTGCGTTGTGGCTCGCACCGTGCTGGTGACCGGAGGAAACCGCGGGATCGGCCTGGCCATCGCCAAGGCGTTCGCGAAGCAGGGCGACCGGGTCGCCGTCACCCACCGCGGATCCGGCGCGCCCGAGGGACTGCTCGGCGTGCAGTGCGACATCACCGACTCGTCCGCCGTCGACGCGGCGTTCACCTTCGTGGAGAACGAGCTGGGCCCGGTCGAGGTGCTGGTCGCCAACGCCGGGATCACCGACGACACGCTGCTCATGCGGATGACCGAGGAGCAGTTCGACCGGGTGATCGACACCAACCTGGCCGGCGCGTTCCGGGTCGCGAAGCGGGCCAGCGGCAAGATGCTGCGTGCCCGCTGGGGCCGGATGATCTTCATTTCCTCGGTGGTCGGCCTGTACGGCGGCCCCGGCCAGGTGAACTACGCGGCGAGCAAGGCCGGCCTGGTCGGCATGGCCCGTAGCATCACCCGTGAGCTGGGCACCCGCAACATCACTGCGAACGTGGTGGCACCCGGTTTCATCGAGACCGAGATGACCGCCGTCTTGCCGGAGTCGCGCAAGGCCGAGATCATCAAGGCGGTTCCGGCGGGTCGCCTCGCCTCCACCGACGAGGTCGCGGCGGCGGTGACCTTCCTGGCGAGCGACAACGCGGCGTACATCTCGGGCGCCGTGCTCCCCGTCGACGGTGGCCTGGGCATGGGCCACTGAGTTTTGCGCTTCTCAATAGGCACTGTCAGGAGAGAGAACTTGTCTGGATTGCTGGCCGGAAAACGGCTGCTCGTCACCGGGGTGATCACCGACGCCTCGATCGCGTTCTCGGTGGCGAAACTGGCGCAGGAGAACGGCGCCAAGGTGGTGCTCACCGGGTTCGGCCGGCTCTCGCTGGTCGAGCGGATCGCCAAGCGGCTGCCCGAGCCGGCGCCCGTCATCGAACTGGACGTCACCAACCAGGAGCACCTGGACAGCCTCGCCGACCGGGTTCGCGAGCACGTCGACGGACTGGACGGCGTTGTCCACTCCATCGGCTTCGCTCCGCAGAACGCCCTGGGTGGCGCGTTCCTGGAGACCACCTGGGAGGAGGTGGCCCAGGCGTTCCAGGTGTCGACGTACTCGTACAAGTCCCTCGCGACCGCGTGCCTGCCGCTGATGCAGGCGGGCGGCTCGATCGTCGGCATGACGTTCGACGCGACCAAGGCGTACCCGCTCTACGACTGGATGGGCGTGGCCAAGGCCGGGCTCGAGTCGGCGTCCCGCTACCTCGCCATGCACCTCGGCAAGCAGGGCATCCGCAGCAACATGGTGTCGGCCGGACCGCTGCGCACGATGGCGGCCAAGTCGATCCCGGGCTTCAGCGACTTCGAGGACGCCTGGACCCAGCGGGCACCGCTCGGCTGGAACCTGACCGACCCGGAGCCGACCGCCCGCGCGGTCTGCGCCCTGCTCTCCGACTGGTTCCCGGCCACCACGGGTGAGATGGTGCACGTCGACGGGGGCTACCACGCGCTTGCCGCGTGATCCGGTGGCAGGATGGTCGGGTGGTTTACGACGCGTTCGTCCTGCTCTCCTTCGGTGGACCCGAGAAACCCGATGACGTGATGCCGTTCCTGCGCAACGTGGTGCGCGGGCGCGGTGTCCCGGACGAGCGCCTCGCCGAGGTGTACGAGCACTACATGCACTTCGGCGGGGTGTCCCCGATCAACCAGCAGTGCCGCGATCTGCTGGCCGCTCTTTCGTCGGATTTCCGCGATCATGGCATCGGTCTCCCCACGTACTGGGGCAACCGCAACTGGCACCCGATGCTCGCCGACACCGTCGCGCAGATGCGTGACGACGGCGTCGAGCACGCGCTTGGCTTCGCGACCAGCGCGTACGGCGGGTACTCCTCCTGCAAGCAGTACTGGGAGGACATCGCCGCGGCCCGGGCCCAGGTCGGCCCGCGCGCCCCCAGGATCGCCAAGCTGCGGCAGTTCCACGACCACCCGGGCTTCGTCGAGCCGCACGTCGAGGCCGTCAGTGCGGCGCTCAGCACGCTTGACCCGGCCCGCCGGGCGACCACCCGGCTGGTCTTCACCGCCCACTCGATCCCGGTCAGCATGGCGAACACGGCCGGTCCGACCGGCGGCCGCTACAACGCGCAGCTGGAGGAGACCGCCCGGCTCGTGCACGCCGCCGCCGCGATGGACCTCGGCTACGACCTGGTCTGGCAGAGCCGCTCCGGCCCGCCGCAGATCCCGTGGCTGGAGCCGGATATCAACGACCACCTGGAAGCCCTCGCCGAGAAGGGGGTGACCGACGTGGTGGTCAGCCCGATCGGCTTCGTCTCCGACCACCTCGAGGTGATCTGGGATCTGGACAACGAGGCGAAGGACACCGCCGCCCGCCTCGGCCTGGGGTACGCCCGTGCGGCCACCCCGGGGATTCACCCGAAGTTCGTCGCAATGGTGCGGGAACTCGTACAGGAACGTACCGATGATCAAGCGCGTGCCTCGATCGGTACGCTGCCGATCTGGGACGCCTGCCCGGCCGACTGTTGCCCCCCACCCGCGCGACGAAAGGCATCCTGATGAAGGAGCGCAAGGCGATCGAGAGCTGGCTCACCGACATGGACGGGGTGCTCGTCCACGAGGGTGAGCCGGTGCCGGGCGCCCCCGAGTTCGTCAACCGGATGAAGGCGTCCGGCAAGCCCTTTCTGATCCTCACCAACAACTCCATCTACACCCCGCGTGACCTGCAGGCCCGGCTGTCCCGGATGGGCTTCGAGGTGGATGAGCAGTCGATCTGGACGGCTGCGCTGGCCACCGCCCAGTTCCTCGCCGACCAGCGGCCGGGCGGTACGGCGTACGTGATCGGCGAAGCCGGCCTGACCACCGCGATGCACGCCTCCGGGTACGTGCTGACCGAGTTCGACCCGGACTACGTGGTGCTCGGCGAGACCCGCACCTACAGCTTCGAGGCGATCACCAAGGCGATCCGGCTGATCAACGCGGGTTCCCGGTTCATCTGCACCAACCCGGACGCCACCGGACCGTCCAACGAGGGCCTGCTGCCGGCCGCCGGCTCGGTCGCCGCGATGATCTCCAAGGCGACCGGCGTGAAGCCGTACTTCGTCGGCAAGCCCAACCCGATGATGATGCGCTCGGCGCTGAACGCGATCGGCGCGCACAGCGAGACCACCGCGATGATCGGCGACCGGATGGACACCGACGTGCTGTGCGGTCTCGAGGCCGGGCTGGAGACGATCCTGGTGCTGACCGGGATCAGCAGCCGGATGGAGAGCGAGACCTATCCGTACCGGCCGTCCCGCATCATCAACTCGGTCGCCGACCTGATCGACGAGATCTGAGCCTGATGGAGGTCGTCGCCGCCGCCTGGGTCTGTGTCCGCGACCGGCGGGTGCTGGTGGTCCGGGCGAGCGGTTCGGACGCGTTCTACCTGCCGGGCGGCAAGCCGGAGGCCGGCGAGAGCCACGCCGAGGCCGCTGCCCGGGAGGTCCGCGAGGAGGTCGGCATCCCGGTCGACCCGGCGGCGCTGCGGCTGTTCACCACCATCGAGGCGCCCGCGCACAACCGCCCGCCGGGCACCCGCGTCCGCCTGGTCTGCTTCATCGGCCCGGCCACCGGCGAGCCCGCGGCCGCCAACGAGATCGCCGAGCTGGCCTGGTTCTCCTCGGCCGAGTCGCACCGCTGCGCCCCGGCCATCCAGCGACTGCTCACCGAACTCGTGGATGCCGGCCTGATCGACTGATCCTTACCGATCCCTTACGAGGTCGCTCCAGCGGTGGCCGGAGAGATCCACGGCGGCGAGGCTGAGGTCCTCGACCGAAACGGGGAGGCTCTCATGAAACTGTCGAAGTCCCTGCTGGGCGGCGTGACCGCGCTGGGCGTGGCGCTGGCCGCGCCGCCGCCCGCATCCGCTGCCGAGACGTCCTGGCGCGTCACGTCGGCGTCGCTGCCACAGCTGAGCCGGCTGCAGGACGTGACCGCGACCGGCCCGTCGGCCGCGTGGGCGGTCGGCTACCAGAACCACTCGTTCGTCGGTGTGCCGGCCGGCCTGCAGTTCTACGCCGTGATGCGGTGGAACGGCTCCCGCTGGGCGCAGGAGCAGCTGCCCGGCGACCCCAGCAACCTGACCGGGGTCAGCGCGGCGGGCAACGCCGACGTCTGGACGGTCGGCCATGCCGACGAGTTCGTCCCGTACGCCGCTCACTTCAACGGCCGTACGTGGACGAATCACCGGCCCCTCGGCGACGACAGGTTCGCGACTCTGAACGACGTGGCGGCCCGTGCTGGACGAGCGGTGTTCGTCGGCTCCAAGCACCCCAACCCCAAGATCGTGGAGTGGGACGGGCAGCGGTTCACCGATGTCGCGGTCACCGTGCCGGACAGCTGGTCCAACGGGCTCTACTCGGTGTCCACCGCGTCGGACGGGGTGACCTCCGCGGTGGGCGAGACGTACCGGGCGGACGGGTCGGGTCCGTACCCACTGGCCCTGCAACGGCGGAACGGGGCATGGCGGGTGATGCCGATGCCGGACATCGTCAACGCCCGGCTCCTCAGCGTGGCGGCGCGCTCGGCGAATGACGTCTGGGCGGTCGGCACGATCGACGACAGCTACACCCGTCAGCCGCTGATCATGCACTTCAACGGGCAGTCGTGGCGGCAGATCGCCGCACCGGTGTCGAACGCCCCACTGCAGACGGTCGCCGTCGATGCCGGCGGCACCGTGTGGATCGCCGGTCACGACGAAACCCGCCGGCTGGCGCTCTACCTGAGTTACCGCGCCGGCCGCTGGACGGTCGAGCGGGGGACCGGCGACCTCGCCATCTCCGGGCTCGCCGCGATCCCCGGAACCACCGGCGGATTCTGGGGAGTGGGCACCGACGGCACCGGTGCGGTCATCGCGCGGCGCGGCTGAGTCACCGTCTCCGGCCGAGCTCGGTGAACCATCGCGTGGCGATCGCCGTGTGGATGCTGAAGCCGAGCTCGGTCGGGCCGTAGAGGATCTCCCGGCCCAGCGCTTCCGGGTTCGCCAGCGGAGGTGGCAGCGCGGCGGCGCCGGGCAGGGGCGGGAGCAGGGCGAAGACGAGCAGGGTGCCGTCGGGGGCGCTGATCGTGTCGTAAAGGCGTACGCCCGCAGGGTCGGCCACCAGGCCGGTCTCCTCGAACAGTTCCCGGACCGCGGCGGCCTGCCAGGTCTCGCCGACGTCGATGAAACCGCCCGGCAGGGCGAGCCGGCCGACGGCCGGCGGAACGCCGCGCCGAACCGCCAGCAGGCCGGCTCCGACCGGCTGGACAGCGACCGCGACCGGGCTCGGATTCAGGTAGCTCGTCTCGCCGCACGCGCCGCAGCGGCGCGGCCAAGGCTGACCGGGCAGGAACCGCGCCCCGCAGTACGTGCAGTGGGCGTGACGATCCTGCATTACGGGCGCAGCGGGGAGTTGCAGGCCGCGACCAGCGCCTGCCGGCAGGCGGCGGTCAGCGGGCGCAGGGCCGCGTCCCGGGCCTGCGCCTCGTAGCCGTTGACCGCCCCGCCCGGCGCGTTGCTCCCGGCGAGCGCCAGCACCTGGTCGAGCACGGCCGCCCGGGCGAAGAGCCGGCGGGCCCGCGGGTCGAAGCCGGGTGGCAGAGTGGCGGTGCTCTCCGGCCGCCGCAGCGCCTGCAGGGCGCCGGCCAGCTCGGGTTTCCACTGCGCCACGTCCAGCTTGGTGAGCTGGGTGGTGGCTTCGGTGAGCGCGGTGGTCAGCTCGGCCTCGGCCTCGGCGGCGCCCATCTGGAAGACCGGACGGTACTCCGGCGCGGGGAGCACCCGCCAGAGCACGGTCGCGAACTCCACGCCGGACCCGGAGGTGTGCTTGCGCACCTCGGGCACGACCCCGAAGGACGGCGTCATCACCGCCTCGCCGGCCAGCAGGGCGGCGCCGGTCAGGTCGCTCGGGCCGGGCAGGCCGCGCGGGTCGCCGGGGGCGGGCAGCACCAGCCGGATCTCGTCCGGGTGCAGTTTCGCGAAGATCGGCAGGCCCTGGGGGAGAGGTACGTCGGTCCAGGTGCCGGGGGCGTCGGCGACGAGCTGCTCCTCGCCGTCGGCGATCTCGTCGGCCAGCTCGTCGAAGGGCACGAGCCCGGCGCGCCAGGCACGTACCCAGGCCACGAACCGGGTGGACCGGCGGGCGGTACGGGTGGCCGCCTCAGCTGCGGGAGACATGCGGCAAGGGTACGTGCCGGTGCGGAAGGTTGTCTCGGCTCGGAGCGTCACGGACGGAGGGTTCCTGATCACGGGTTACCGTGCGGGTCATGTATGGGGAGGATGTGCTCGAGGGGAACTGGCGCCGCCGCAAAGTGATACCCGAGGTGGACGCCGAACCGGATCTGGTGGTCGAGGACGCGGACTCCGGCTTCTGCGGCGCGGTCGTCGGCTTCGAACTCGGCGCCGTCGTGCTGGAGGACCGGCACGGCAAGCGCCGCAACTTCCCGCTCGAACCGGCTGCCTTCCTGCTCGACGGGCAGGTGGTCACCCTGCGCCGGCCCACTTCGAAGGCGACGCCCGCGCAGCGCCGGATCACCGCCTCCGGCTCGGTCGCGGTCGCCGGGGTGAAGGCACAGGTCGCCAAGGCCAGCCGGATCTGGGTGGAGGGCATCCACGACGCCGCCCTGGTCGAGCGGATCTGGGGTGACGACCTGCGGATCGAGGGCGTGGTGGTGGAGCCGCTGGACGGCATCGACGACCTGGCCGCCGCGGTCGCCGAGTTCCGGCCCGGCCCGCAGCGGCGGCTCGGTGTGCTGGTGGACCACCTGGTTCCGGGTTCCAAGGAGAGCCGGATCGTGGCCGCGGTGACCGATCCGAACGTGCTGATCACCGGTCACCCCTACGTGGACGTCTGGCAGGCGGTGAAGCCGGAACGGGTCGGTCTGCGCGCCTGGCCGGTCATCCCGCCGGGCCGGCCGTGGAAGGAAGGCGTCTGCGCCGCCGTCGGCGTCCGCGAGCCGGCCGAGATGTGGCGCCGCATCCTGGCCTCGGTCCGCAGCTACAAGGACGTCGAGACCCCCTTGATCAACTCGATGGAGCGCCTGATCGATTTCGTCACGGTCCTGGAGGACTGAGCACGCGGCCGATGCGTTGCGCGGCCTCGATGAGGCGGTCCGGCGCCTGCGCCGCATAACCCAGGACCAGGCCCGGCGGTCCCGGCCGTCGGCGGTGCCAGCTGAGCGGATGCACCTGTACGCCCGAAGCACCCACCCGCTCGGCGAGGAGCGTGTCGTCACCGTCCCCGGGCAGCATGACCAGCAGGTGCAGCCCGGCCGCCACCCCCGTCACCCGGGCCTGCGGCAGGTGCTCGCGCAACCCCGCGAGCAGCGCGTCCCGCCGGCGTCGTTGCCGGGTTCGCACCGCCCGCAGATGCCGCTCGTAGTCGCCGGACGCGATCAGCTCGGCGAGCACGAGCTGCGGCAGCGCCGGACTGCCCAGGTCGCTGGCGTGTTTGACGGCGAGCAGTTCGGTCTGCATCCGGCGCGGCGCGATCAGCCAGCCCACCCGCATGCCGGGCGCCAGCGACTTGGAGACGCTGCCGAGGTACGCCACCCGGTCCGGCGCCGACCCCTGCAGCGCGGCGACCGGCGCCCGGTCGTAGCGGTGCTCCGCGTCGTAGTCGTCCTCGATCACCAGTCGCGTCTCCGCCCAGCTCAACAGGGCGCGCCGCCGGTCCGGGCCGAGCACCACGCCGGTCGGGAACTGGTGCGCCGGGGTGAGCACAGCCGCGTCCAGCCCGGTCGCGGCGAGCTCGTCGACCCGGATCCCGTCGTCGTCGACCGGCACCCCGACCGGCCGCAGCCCCCAGAACGCCATCTGGTCCCAGGCGCCGCGGGAGCCCGGGTCCTCGACCGCTACCGCATCCGTGCCCTGGCCGCGCAGAACGTGCGCGAGCAGGGCGAGTCCCTGGGCCACGCCGCTGCAGATCACCACGTCGTCCGCTTCGGCCCGGACCCCACGGGTACGCGCCAGCCAGCCGACGAGCTCGGCCCGCAGCCGGGGTGTGCCGCCCGGGTCGCCGTACCCGAGGTCGGCGCCGGTGACCCGGTCCAGCACCGCCCGTTCGGCCCGCAACCAGGCGGTACGCGGAAACGCCTGCAGATCCGGCACCCCGGGCGACAGGTCCAGGTCGACGCCGTCCGCAGCTCGCAGCGGCAGCCGTAGCTCCGCGAGGGTGCGCCGCCGGTCGCCGGCCGGCCGGGCGTTGAGCGCCGTCCCCCGGCCGGTGACCACGGTTCCGGAGCCGGTCCGCGCCCCGGCCAGCCCCTCGTCGACGAGCCGCTGGTAGGCCTGCACCACGACGCCCCGGGAGATGCCGAGCTCGCCGGCGAGCAGCCGGGTCGCGGGCAGCCGGTCGCCCGGGGTGAGCCGCCCGGAGACGACGGCGTCGCGCAGACCGTCGGCCAGCCAGGCGGTCAGCCCTTTCGCCGGGGCCGTCTCCGGGCGCAGCTGAAGGAAGTCCGAACCGGTGATTGGTCCACCTCATCACGCCTCGATTGGTCCTCGAACCGGACCATACTCGCGACGAGCATCAAGGTGTGAAAACACTCCCGATCCTCGCCGGCGCCCTCGGCATGGCCTTCGTCGGCGGCAGCGCCGCCGTCTCCGGCCGGCTGGCCGACGCGCCGTACCTCACTGTCCAGAGTCTCCGGTACGCCCTCGCGTGCCTGCTCCTGATCGGCTGGGCGCGGTGGACCCGGGCGCCGTTGCGCCTGCCGCGCGGCGCCGAATGGCTGTGGCTGCTCGGCGTCACCGGCACCGGCCTGCTGCTCTTCAACGTCGCCCTGGTCCGGGGCAGCATGCACGCCGAACCCGCGGTGCTCGGCGTCGCGGTGGCGTGCGTGCCGATCCTGCTCGCGGTCGGCGGCCCGCTGCTGGAAGGCCGCGGCCCGGCGCCCCGGGTGATCGCCGCCGCGGTCGTGGTCACCGCCGGCGCCGCCCTGGTGCAGGGACTCGGCCGCACCGACGGGATCGGTCTGTTCTGGGCCGCCGTGACGTTCGCCTGCGAGGCCGCGTTCACCCTGCTCGCCCTCCCGGTGCTCGGCCGGCACGGCCCGCTCGGCGTCTCCGTGCACACCACCGCGATGGCCACGGTCCTCTTCGGCGTGGCCGGGGTGGCCGTCGAGGGCCCCACCGCGGTCACCCGCCTGCACACCGACGACCTGCTCGCCGGCGCCTACCTCGCGGTCCTGCTCACCGCGGTCGCGTTCCTGCTCTGGTACACCTGCGTAGCCCGCCTCGGCGCCGGCCGCGCCGGCCTGCTCACCGGGGTCGCCCCGATCGCCGCCGCCCTGACCGGCATGGCCCTGGGCGGCCCGTCCCCGCGCCCGCTCGTCTGGCTGGGCATAGCCACCGTCGCCGCCGGCCTCGCCCTCGGCCTGACCACCCGCCGCCCCGCCCCAACCCCACCCCAGCTGACCACCACGGCCGCTTCCGCGCCGGGGAAGCGACGCTGGGCGTCAGCCGAAGTGCCGGGCTGACCGCCAGGGCTGCTTCCCGGGCCGGGAAGCGACGCTGGGCGTCAGCCGAAGTGCCGGGCTGACCGCCAGGGCTGCTTCCGCGCCCGGGAAGCGACGCTGGGCGTCAGCCGAAGTGCCGGGCTGACCGCCAGGGCTGCTTCCGCGCCCGGGAAGCGACGCTGGGTGTCAGCTGAGGGTTCGGGCTGACCGCCAGGGCTGCTTCCCGGGCCGGGAAGCGACGCTGGGCGTCAGCCGAGGTGCTGGGCTGACCGCCAGGGCTGCTTCCCGGGCCGGGAAGCGACGCTGGGCGTCAGCCGAGGTGCTGGGCTGACCGCCAGGGCTGCTTCCCGGGCCGGGAAGCGACGCTGGGCGTCAGCCGAGGTGCTGGGCTGACCGCCAGGGCTGCTTCCGCGCCCGGGAAGCGACGCTGGGCGTCAGCCGAGGTGCTGGGCTGACCGCCAGGGCTGCTTCCCGGGCCGGGAAGCGACGCTGGGCGTCAGCCGAGGTGCCGGGCTGACCGCCACGGCTGCTTCCGCGCCCGGGAAGCGACGCTGGGCGTCAGCCGAAGTGCTGGGCTGATTACCACGGCTGCTTCCCGGGCCGGGAAGCGACGCTGGGCGTCAGCCGAGGTGCCGGGCTGACCGCCAGGGCTGCTTCCCGGGCCGGGAAGCGACGCTGGGCGTCAGCTGGCCGCCCGGCCAACGCGGGGGCTACTGGAGCGGCCACCTGCATGGGCCCGGCGGGCGCGCTGGGGCCCGGGGCCGTGCGGTGATCGCGCGGCTTGGCGGTACTCCTTCGAAAACCCGTACCGGAAAGGGGCTTGATCTTGGGCTATGCCAGATGTTCGGGGTTGCGGCGGTAGATGAAAGTCGCGATGTCGATGTGGTCCATCGTGCCCTCCGGGGAGCGCACCAGCGACATGACCTCGCCCTCGTTGTTGCCGGTGAGGCCGCGCCAGCGGTCCGGTGCCTCGCGGATGAAGCGGGTGCGGTGGTGCGGCCCGGTCATCAGCAGGCCGTCGCCGTCCGGGGTGATCTCGTACTCGCGGCCCATCCACCACCAGCGGCCGCAGAGTTCGGCGGCCTCACCCTGCGGAGGCGCGGACGGGCGCCAGACCGGGACCGTCGACGGCTCGTTGTCGAGGACGGTGGTCAGGGTCTCCAGACTGATCTCTTTGATGCCGGCGCCGGTGAGGCCGTAGGCGTTGGCGAACAGGATGACGCCGAGCCGGCTGCGGCGGTGGACGGCCAGGTGCGCGACGTATCCGGGCATCGAGCCGCCGTGGCCGACGTAGACGCGTTCGCCGACCCGGTACAGCTGCGGGCCGAGGCCGTGCCCGCCGGTCCACGACTCCAGGTCGCTGATCACCACCGGGGCGCACATCTCGTCGACGGTCTCCCGGGCCAGCACCGCGGGGGCGGGGTCGGCCAGGAACCCGGCCCATTTCGCCATGTCGGTGACGGTGGACCAGAGCTGCCCGGCGGGCGCCATCGCACCGGTGTCCGGGCGGGGTTCCTCGTGCAGGGCGCCGCCGAGGGCGTGCACCACGTAGCCGCGGGCGTACGGTTCGACCGGGTGGTAGCTGGTGCGTTTCATGCCGAGCGGGTCGAGGACGCGCTTGCCGACCAGCTCCGCCCAAGACTGGCCGGTGACCTTCTCCAGGACCGCGCCGAGCAGGCCGTAGGCGAGGTTGGAGTAGCGGTACCGGCGGTACGGCGGACCGGCGAGCTTCTCGTAGGTCAGGGACGCGAGCAGTTGGTCCACGTCCCCGCCCGGGTTGCGCTCCCACCACAGCCCGTCCGGTTCGCGCTGCAGCCCGGAGACGTGCCCGAGAAGCTGGCGCAGCGTCACCCCGCCGATCGGGGTGCCCGGCAGATGCCGGTAGAGCAGGTCGTCCAGGGCGAAGAAGCCCTCGTCACGCAGCTGCATCACCAGCGTCGCGGTGATCGTCTTGGTGATCGAGCCGAGCCGGTACTGGGTCTTCGGATCCGGCCGGGGTTGCTCTCCGGCGCCCGCGAAGTGCAGCACCGCACGGTCGCGAACCACCGCGCACGCGAGCGAAGGCACCCGGCCGGTGGACTGTGCCCGGGCGACGATCTCATCGATCCGTCGGCCGGTCTCCGGAAGCAGCGACACGCTGGGGTCCCTCTCCTGTGGCGAACTCATGGGTCTAACTGTTCGACGTCGATTCGGGTACGCCGCATTCTGGCGTCGCTGAACGTGCGCGGACGTGCCACGATCGTGGATGTGGACGCCGTACTCTGGATCATCCTCGCGATCGCCCTCGTGGTCGCCGAGGCCTTCACCGCGACGATTCTGGTCGTCTTCTTCGCCGCCGGCGCTGCCGGTGCGGCGATCGCTGCCGGCCTGGGCGCCTCGGTGCTGGTGCAGGTCATCGTGTTCGCGCTGGTCTCCGGCGTGTCGGTGGCCGCGGTCCGGCCGATCGTCATGCGGCACGCGCGATCCGCGCTGGAGTCGGGCGACACCCCGTTCGGGATCGAGGCGATGGAGGGCGCGCGCGGCACGGTCGTGGACGAGGTCGGCCCCCACCAGGGCATGATCAAGATCGACGGCGAGCTGTGGCAGGCTCGCGCGTTCGACGGCAACGAGACATTTTCCCCCGGTGACCACGTAAGGGTCGTCAAGGTCCGTGGCGCCACGGTCCTGGTCTGGCACGACGACCTTCCCGACGTCTGAGTAGTCCCATCACGAACATCTGAGAGGCGTCATGGAAGTCATCATCCTGGTCCTCGTCATAGCCATCGCGGTCTTCGCGGTGACCACCCTGGTCCGCTCTGTCCGGATCGTCCCGCAGCAGCGGATGGACGTCGTCGAGCGGCTGGGGAAGTACAAGCGCACCCTGTCACCGGGGCTGAACCTGCTGGTCCCGTTCGTCGACGCGGTCCGCACCAAGGTCGACATGCGGGAGCAGGTGGTCTCGTTCCCGCCGCAGCCCGTGATCACGTCCGACAACCTGGTCGTCTCGATCGACACGGTGCTCTACTTCAAGGTCGTCGACCCGGTCCGCGCGACGTACGAGATCTCGCACTTCCTCCAGGCGATCGAGCAGCTCACCGTCACAACACTGCGCAACGTGATCGGCTCCCTGGACCTGGAACGCGCGCTGACCAGCCGTGAGGAGATCAACAAGCATCTCTCCAGCGTGCTCGACGAGACCACCGGCCGGTGGGGCATCAAGGTCACCCGGGTCGAGATCAAGGCGATCGAGCCGCCGCCCAGCATCCGCGACTCGATGGAGAAGCAGATGCGCGCCGAGCGGGAGCGCCGGGCCACCATCCTCAACGCCGAGGGTCACAAGCAGGCGGCGATCCTCACCGCCGAGGGTGAGAAGCAGGCCGCGGTGCTGCGCGCCGACGGTGACCGGCAGTCCCGCATCCTGCAGGCCGAGGGCCAGGCCAAGGCGATCCGGACCGTGTTCGACGCGATCCACCAGGCCAACCCCTCGCAGAAGGTGCTGGCGTACCAGTACCTTCAGTCGCTGCCGCAGATCGCCAACGGCTCGGCGAACAAGGTGTGGATCGTGCCGACCGAGCTGACCAAGGCCCTCGAGGGTCTCGGCGGCGCGCTCGGCGGCCTGGCGAACATGGCCGGTGACCTGCCCTCCTCGCAGGTCGACGCGGGTGCGGTGGAGCGCGAGGCGGCAGCGGCCGCGGAGGCTGCGGCGGCCGAGGCACAGAAGGTGGATGCCGAGGTACGCGCAGCCGAAGCCGAAGTCAGCGGCAACGACAAAGCCCTCCCGGCGTCCGACGTCATCCCGCCCGCCGCAGCGCTGGGCAGCGCCGACTATCACGAGACGAGCCAGGTCGAGAAAGCCTGACAGTCGTCTGGCAGGGCCGGTCCTTCACCGACCGGCCCTGCCCTTTTTGTGGTATCCGACACATGGGCCGGAGAAGTTTGGCATGCTTCCGTGCAGGATTCCGACCGGTGCCCCCCGGCCGCTCGGCTTGTTGCCCCTGTGATCGAGGCGGAGCCATGAGCATCAGCCAGCGTCAGACCGCAAGTGGCCGTCCCCTGCGGATCGCTCCGGCCTGGGTCGGCGCCGCAACGCCGGCCGACGGCGCGGACCATCTTCCGGTACGCGACGCGGTCTGGATCTGGTCGGTCCGCCGGTACGCGCGCCTCGCTCTCTGGGCCCTACCGGTCGCCGCCGTCCTGTACGGCTGGCTCACCCTCGGCGTCGACACCCCACCCGGTCCGCTGGCGGTCGGCCTGCTCGCCGGCTGGCTGGCCACCATCTCGCTGATCGCCCTGGCCGGCCTGCTCGCCGGTTCGCGGACCCGCCGCTGCGCCCTGGCCGGTTTACTGGTCACCCTGGCCGGCGCCACCATGCTGCTGCCGCTCGCCGCACTGCCCGAGGACGCGGTGCTGGAGAGCGCCCCGCTGGTCGCCGGGCACGAGCCGGGGCTGCTGACCACGGCCGGGACGATCGCCGGCGCCGGGATGCTGCTGCTGGGCTGGGCGGTGTTCCGCTCCAAGCTGGTCAACCCGGCCGACGGGGTGCTGCTGATGCTCGCCGCGGTGGCGATGGGCGCCGGCACCTATCTGACCCAGCCGGTGCCGACGGTCGGGGCGCTGCTGCTGCTCGCCGCCGGGATGGGGCTGGCCTGGACGGGTGGCCGGCTGGTGCCCCGCGCATAATCGGGCCGGTGCCCGACGTACAGCTGATCACCGACCCCGACGACGAGCGGCTCGGTGACTATCGCGCCCTCACCGACCTTGAGTTGCGTACCAGGTGGGAGCCGCCCAACGGGCTCTTCATCGCCGAGGGGGAACTGGTGCTGCGGCGCGCGCTGCGGGCCGGTTACCGTCCCCGGTCCTACCTGATCGACGCCAAACGGGTCGCCCAGATCGAGGATCTCGAGGACGCGCCGATCTACGCGGCCACCCCGGACGTGCTGGAACGGGCCACCGGTTTCCACGTGCACCGCGGGGTGCTCGGCTCGTTCCACCGGTCGCCGCTGCTCGGCGCGGACGAGGTGCTCGCCGGCGCGCGCCGGGTCGCGATCCTGGAGGACGTCAACAACCACACCAACATCGGGGCGGTGTTCCGGGGCGCGGCCGCGCTCGGCATCGACGCCGTCCTGCTCTCGCCGACGTGCGCGGACCCGCTCTACCGGCGCAGCGTCCGGGTCAGCATGGGCGAGGTGTTCGCGGTGCCGTACGCCCGGCTCGAACCCTGGCCGGACGCCCTGCACCAGGTCCGGGAGGCGGGTTTCACCGTGCTCGCGATGACCCCGGCCCCGGACGCGGTCGCGATGCAGCGGCTGACCCCTGAGCAGCGGAAACGGGCGGCCCTGCTGCTCGGCGCCGAAGGGCCCGGCCTGTCGCGGCACGCCCTCGCCGCGAGCGACGTGCCGGTCAAGATCCCGATGCGGCGCAACGTCGACTCGCTCAACGTGGCGGCCGCGGCGGCGGTGGCGTTCTGGGAGCTCGGCCGCGACGACCTGGAAATCTGAGTCAGCACCAGGCGGCGCCGTCGTGGGACGCGGTCACCTCGAGGCCGTACTCGTCGGCCGGGGCGTCCGGGACCCCGGGGGTGTCGTTGAAGTCGCTGGGGAACCAGACCGCCAGGTACGCGGTGGTCCCGTCGACCTCCTTGGTGAAGCAGCTGCGGGCGGCGCTCACCACGAGCCCGGTGCTCGGCACTCCCGGGCCGTCGCCGGACCAGGTCCACCCGTCCTGTTCGGCGGCGGTGCGGTAGAACGTCTGGACCCCGGGCCGGTCGAGCCGGGACCGGTAACTGCGGCCGGCGTGCGCGAAACCGTCGTCCTCGTCGCAGCCGAACCCCTCGCCGACCCCCTCCGCGCCGTCCGGGTGGACGCCGAGGATCGCCAGCTCGTTCAGGTCGCCGGCGAACGCGCGGTCCCGGTGGCTGCATCCGCCGCCGAAGACGCTGCCCGAACCGCAGGCGGTCAGCGAAGCGGCGGTCACCACTGCCATGACCAGCAGCCGGATATCGATCACCGGCGCAGCATAGTGTCCTTCTTCAAGCATCAGGGGCGTCCGGTGCGGGAAGATGGACCTTGAGGCTCGTACCGTTCTTCTCCGGGGGTGTCAGTGTCGTCTGGTTCGGGACCGGGGTCGGACCCGCATCTGCTCGCCCTGCTGCGGGCCATCCGGCTGCGGCAGAACGCGCCGGACGCGGCAGCCGCCGGCGAGGCGGACACCGCGGCCGCGCTGTCCGAGCTGCCCGCCCCCGACGAACCGGAGCCGGCCACCGACCCGGAGCCCGCGGCACCGCCGGCTTCCGGGCCCGGGATGCCCTACGGCAGGTCGAGCGGCACACCGGGCCGCCGGATCCTGCCCAAGCCGGCCGCCGGGCCACCCTCCGCCGAACGCGGCACCTCAGAGTTGCTGTGGCGCGGTGATCCCGGGGCCACGCTGGGTCGCTCCGGGTTGGCAGCCCGGAAGACTCGGCGGGGTGCTTGGGGCGTACCGGTCAGTGGGGTGAACCCGGTCGGAGCCACCGGCGCCGTGCCCGAAATCCCACCGGTGGCGGGCCCCCGCCCCATCGGGGCGGCCGGCACTGAATTCCCGGTCATCCAGCCGCAGGTCCGTCCCACCATGCCCGGCCCGCTGCGCCAGGACGGCATGGACCCGGCCGACGACGCCGCGCTGCGCGACACCCAGCGCCTGCTCAGCACCAGCCTCACCTTCGCCGGCGGCACCGAGGAGGTGGCCGACCGGCTCTGGCACGCGCTGTACCGGGCCCAGCCCGACCTGCTCTCGGTGCTGCCCGGCTCCCCGCAGACCCAGCGTGACCAGATCGCCCGGGCGCTCATCTGGCTGACCCACACCCTGGACTCACCGCCCACGCTGGTGGCCGGCTGCACCGCGCTGGGCGCCGCCCTGGCCGAGTCCGGGGTGCAGTGGAAACAGCTCGAACTGGTCGGCGCCGCCCTCGCCGAGGCGCTGCGGGCCGGGATGGCGCCCGGCGCCTGGCGACAGGACTTCGACCACGCCTGGCGCTGGACGTGGCAACACAGCTACGAATGGATCGTGCACGGCGGGACACTCACCGGATATCAGCCGACCACCTGGCGCGCCGAGGTGGTCAGTCACGACCTGCGCCGCCCGGACCTCGCCGTGCTGCGGCTCCGGCCGTATCTGCCGATGCCGTTCCGGCCCGGCCAGTACGCGCGCATCGAGGTGCCCGACGTGCCGGGCGTCTGGCGGCCGTATTCACTGGCCCTCGCCCCGCACCGCGACGACCTGGTCGAGCTGCACGTGCGGGCCAAGACCGAGACGGGGGTCAGTGGCACGCTGGTCTATGACACCCGCGTCGGTGATCAGGTGCGGATCGCTCGGGCCGAGGGGGAGATGGGGCTGCCGGTCGATCCGGGTCGTGGCGTTTTGATGATCGCGGGGGACACCGGAGTGGCGCCGATGAAGGCGATGCTCGCTGAGCTGGCGGCTACGGCTGATCCGCGGCCGGCTGTGCTGTTCTGGGGGGTGCGCGACATCAACGAACTCTACGACATGCCTGATTTATCGGAAATCGCCCGGTCGGCGCCGCGGGCGACTGTGGTGCCGGTGATCGCCGAAGGCGATCCGGGGCCGTACCCGTCCGGCCTGGTCACGGACGCGGTCGCCGCCTACGGCGAATGGTCCGGCAGCGAGGTCTACCTGGCCGGGCCGCCGCTGATGCTCGCCGCGACGAGCGCGGCCTTGCAGCAGCTGGGCGTGGCGCCCGAGCGCATCCATCACGACGCTCCGGAATAGGGGGTACGGGTTTCCGCCGTCGCCCGAATCGATGCCCGTCCCGCCGCTTCCAGGCGGCCAGGCACAACTCAAGGCAGCCAGCGCCCGCGCCGGGCTTACCTATCTCCCGGCCTACCTCGCTCCACCCTTCCCGCTCGAACCCGAGCTTCGTGCGCTTGTCCCATTCGTCCATCACCGGAACCACCACCGCGGCCCCGCCGACCAGGTCAGCGGCCAAACCGCCGAACAAGTCGTCCTGCCCGACCGCTTCGCTCTTCTTCACCGCCGACGCCGCATCCACCGCGCCGCGCGAACCGAGCCGTCGCCCACGCGCCCACCTGGCTGAGCTGCCCCGCTCACTTCCCGCCTGTTCCTGCGCCTCGTTCCTACCGCGCCGCGCCTCACTCCATCCCCGAGGCCGAGCGGGCCAGGCTCGCCAGCTGGGCTGCAGGCCCGCCGGCTGGCGCTCGGTGCTGTCTCCCGCTCCTCGAAGCAGCCGTGAGTGTCAGCCGAGGCCGCCCGGCTGGCGCTCAGTGTTGTTTCCGGCGTTGCGAGGCAGCTGTGAGTGTCAGCTGAGCCGCCCGGCTGGCGCTCAGTGTTGTTTCCGGCGGCGGGAGGCAGCCGTGAGTGTCAGCCGGGCCGCCCGGCTGGCGCTGAGTGTTGTTTTCGGCGGCGGGAGGCAGCTGTGAGTGTCAGCTGAGCCGCCCGGCTGGCGCTCAGTGTTGTTTCCGGCTCCTCGAGGTAGCCGTGAGTGTCAGCCGAGCCGCCCGGCTGGCGTTCAGGGCTGTTTCCGCGGGTGCGAGACGACCCTCAGCGCCAGCTGGGCTGTCCGGCTGGCGCTCAGGGTTGCTTCGTCGGTCCCGGGACAGCCGTGAGTGACAGCCGTGCGGAAAGGGTCAGCGGACGGCGTAGCCGGGGACGGAAGGCCAGCGGACGGTCAGGACGACTGACTCCTCGGCGGCGTACCAGGAATGATCGACGCCGCGCTGCCAGACCACGTAGTCGCCCTGCTTGTCGAGGATGACGGTGCGGCCGGGGAACTCCATGTGGAAGCAGCCACTGATCAGCACCAGCAGGGCCGTGCGGGCCTCACCGCGTACCCATCGGGCCCGGCGATCACCCTGCGCATGACGGCCCCACTTGATCTCGACGTCGGTGCTGTGCCGGGGGTCGCCTTCCGGCTTGAAGTGGCCCAGCAGCCAGCCGTGGTCGGCGAGCGCGTCCGGGTCGGCGTTCCCGACGTAGATCCCATCTGTCACGCCGGGAACGTTACCTACCGGCGCTGCGGACGACCGCTTCGATCAGGTCGGCGTTCTCCGGCGCGGCGCCTCCGGGGAAGGCGAAGCGGCGGCGCGTGTACGCGTACGCGATCCCGGTCCGAGGGTCGGCGAATGCGTGCGACCCGGCGGCACCGCTATGACCGAAAGCGATCGGGCTGAGCCCACGATAGTGGGTCTGGGTCTCGAAGCCGAGACCGAAGTGCCCGGGCTCGCCGGTGACCACGTCGGTGCCGGGCGACGACACCGTGGCGAAGGTGGTCAGCGTGTCCCGGTCGAGCAGCGGTTCGGCGCCGTCGACGCCCCAGACCGCAGCCGCGTACATCTTTGCCAGCCCTCGTGCGCTGGCCACTCCGGCCGCGGAGGACTGCCCGAGCGCGCGCACCGACGGGATGTTGATCCACTCCGCCAAGTCGGTGGGTGGGTCGGCGTTGAGGTTGAAGGCGACGCCGATGAGGCTGTCCGGCGGGAGTTCGGCCTTCTGCGGTGCGGGCAGGACCGGCCGGTAGCGGGACTCGTCGGGTGAGCCGAGGAAGACCTCGACAGCGAAAGGCGTCCGAACCAGATCAGTAAAGAGCTGCTGGATGGTACGGCCGGTGGCGCGCTCGGCGACCGCGCCGAGGAGGGCGCCGATTACGAAGGCGTGATACCCGTACGTCGAGCCGGGCCGCCAGAACGGCTGCTGGCGGAGCAGGCGGTCGGCGAGGATCCGGTCGTCGGCCAGCTCGGCGGAGGTGAAGCCGCCGTCGACGCCGATCAGCCCGCTGCGATGGGCAAGCAGGTCACGCAGGGTGAGGTCGCTGGTGAACTCCGGCCAGTACGCCACGACGGGCCGGTCCAGGTGGAGGACGCGATCGCGGACCAGGCGGGCGATCACCAGGTGGGTGGCACCCTTGGTCGCCGAGAAAACGCCGGTCAGCGCGTCGCCGTCACCGGCCGCGCTGGACCACAGGTCGGCGACGATCCGGTCGCGCTGGTAGGCGACGAGCTGCGCCGCCGGGTCGCCGGGCTGGTCGGCGAGCATCTTGGCGAACGCGTCGCGGACTTCGGTGTACGAGCTGTCAACAGTGCCGTGAACCGCCATGCCGGTGACGCTATAGTCACCGATGTTGATAGTCAACAAGGGTGACTATCACTAAGTGTTACGATCCCGTGAATGCGGCGCGGTGAACGGAAGCAGACCGATCCTGACCTCGGCGTCCTGGCCGGCCGGTTGCTCTTCGCGGTCCAGGACGAGCTGTTCGGGCGGCTCGCGCGCGAGGGCCACCCGGATCTGCGGCCGCAGCACGGCGCGGTGCTCGCCTACCTCGACGCCGAGGGCAGCCGGGCAACCGATTTGTCCCGGTTCAGCGGCCTGCACAAGCAGGTGGTGGGCAAGCTGATCGACGAACTGGAGACCTTGGGGTACGTCGAACGCCGCCCCGATCCCACCGACCGCCGCGCCAAGCTGATCGTCCCGACCGAGCGCGGCCTCGACCAGATGGCGCGCTCCGACGCGATCATGGCGGACCTCGAGCAGAGCGCCGCGACCGCCGTCGGCGCCGCGGCTTACGCCGAGTTCAAAAACCTGCTGCGTACGGTGACCGCGCACCAACGCTCCCGCTGAACGCCCACGGCGGGGGTGGGGCGGGGGAGCGGACTGGGGCGGCCGGGTGGGTGGCTGAGCGGGCCGGGCCAGCAGAGTGGGGGGAACGGGCCGGGCCGGCCGGACGGGATGCCGGGCCGGGCCGGCTGGGCGGGATGCTGAACGGCCCGGCTGGGTGAGCGGTCAGATGGTGGGGCTCTGAGCCACGGCCTCGTCAAGGATCTTGCGGTAGGCCGGGGGGATGTGGTTGGCGCCGCCCGGGGTGAAGACGTTGCTGTGGGAGGCGTCGGCCCAGGCGGAGTCCGGGACGGCTGCGCGCAGCGCCACCAGCACCGGGGCGTCGTCGGTCAGCATGGCGAGCGCGACCAGGCACTCCTCGGCCTCGCCGACGCACTCGAACGGCTTGTGCGCGTCCACGCCCAGCAGCTCCAGGAAGCCGGGGATCTGCGCCTCGTCCGCGAACAGGTCATGGCCGAAGATGTGGGCCAGCCGCTCCCGCGACATGTGCGGCGCCATCGCCAGGAAGACGAAGCGGCACTTCGGACAGTCACCACACCAGCGCGCTGTCGGGTCGTGCAGCTTGAAGGCCTTGTTACAGCTGGTGACGACATCATCGTACGCAGTGTGACCGGCAAAGAGCTGAGCGATGTGCAGCTCGGACAGCGGCCGCAGCAGCGAGAAGTATGGGTCGGCCAGCCCGGCGTACGCCGTCACCGCCTCCCGCAGCAGCCCTTCGGCCGCCACCCCCTTGGACCACTGGTGGTTCACCTCGTGCCCGTTCCACACCAGGTTGGGGTCGGAGGCGGACCGCTCGTTCGACATCACCACCGGGCCGAGACCGTGCCACACCGCGGTGGCGATCGCGATCAGCGAGTTGATCGCGGTGACCGGGATGTGCCCGTTCAGCGCACCGGCCTTGTTCAGCTCGAACAGCCGCGGGTCGAGCTTGCGGCGGGCGGCCAGCGCGGGCAGACCGGAGGCGGCGTTCACGTTCTCGATCACCGGGTTCGGGTTGACCGAGAACGGGACCGGGTCGAGCCCGGCGGCGCGCAGGATCTCACACGTGACGATCGAGTCCTTGCCGCCGCCGACTGCGGAGAGCGGGCGGCCGGCTGTCTCGACGGGGGCTGCCGCGGGGGCGACGCCGGGGGTCTCGACGGTCAGGTCCAGCACGTGGGCGAGCTGGTTGCGGTAGGCGTACTCGGCCAGCCCTTCGGTGTAGACCGCGGTGAAGAACGAGGCCACCTCGGCCGGCACCGGCTTCGGCGCGACCACCCGCGGCGGGGCGCCGACCTTGTAGTAGCTGACCCCGGCGACGACATGCAGCAGATCCAGCACCCGGTGGAAGGCGGCCGGCACGTCCGGCCGCGAGGGCACCGGGAACGTGATCGTCTCGGTGAAGTGCAGCGGCTCCGGCCCGTCCAGCAGGTAGTCGAACGTCGCCACCCCGGTCGACGGGTCGAACGCGTACGAGGGGAAGTGCATGACGTCGAACTGCACCCGGGAACTCCTGTCTTTCGGCCGACGGGCAATATTAGTTCGGCCGTGCTGGATTCCAACCAAGGAGAGACGACGTGCGCCTGGCAGATCTGCGCGGCCGCTCGGTGGCGGTCTGGGGCACCGGCCGGGAGGGCCGGGCCGCGGTGACCGCGATCGCCCGTCATGAGCCGTCCCGGTTGATCGCCGTGGACGACAGCGCCAACTACCTCTCCGTCGACTGGTCCGGCGAGCTGGCGCAGCTGGCCCCGCTGGCCGGTGGCGAGCACGCCCAGGCCGCGCTGCTGACCGCCGACGTAGTGGTCCGGTCGCCGGGGGTGCCGCAGACCCACCCGTACCTCAAGGAGCTGCGCGCCCGGGGGATCACGGTGACCGGCGGCAGCGCGCTGTGGATGGCCGAGCACGCCGCCCGGACCGTCGGGGTGACCGGCAGCAAGGGCAAGAGCACCACGTCCAGCCTGATCAGCCACCTGCTGGCGGCAGTCGGGCAGCCCAACGCGTACGGCGGGAACATCGGCATTCCGCTGCTCGACCTGCCCGAGGCCGAGCTGTACGTGCTGGAGCTCTCCAGCTACCAGTGCGCGGACCTGACCGACTCGCCGCGGGTCGCGGTGGTCACGTCGCTCTTCCCCGAGCACCTGGACGCGCACGGCGGGGAGCGCGAGTACTACCGGGACAAACTCAACATTCTTCAGTACGGGCCTGAGCTGATCGTCGTCAACGGGGTGGACGAGCGGCTGCGCGACGAGATCCGCGGGGTGATCGACCGCAGCGGCTTCCCGCCGGTGCCGGCAGCGGCTGACGACTCCCGGTTCCGGGTCGAGGACGGAACGGTCTTCTGCAGCGACGACGAGCTGTTCCCGCGGGAGGCGCTGGCGCTGAAGGGCCGGCACAACGAGCGGAACCTGTGCGTGGCACTCGCGGTCCTGGACGGCATGGGTGTCGACGTGGTCGGGCAGCGGGCGGTCATCGAGGAGGCGGTCCGGTCGTTCCGGGGGCTGCCGCACCGGCTGGCCGAGATCGAGGACCCGTCCGGGCTGACCTTCGTCGACGACACGCTGTCGACCAGTCCCTACTCGGCCATGCACGCGATCGAAGCGTACGAGGGACGGCCACTCACCGTGCTCGTCGGCGGAACCGACCGCGGTCTTGATTACACGCCGTTACGAGACTTCCTCGCCTCCCGGGAACTCACCGTGATCGGCCTGCCGGACAGCGGCCCGCGCATCCTCGCCGAGCTGGCCGGGCTGCCGAAGGTGCGCACGGTCGCGTCGGAGGACCTGTTCGACGCCGTCCGGCTCTCCCGCGAGCTGACCCCGGCCGGCGGCGTGGTGCTGCTGTCGCCCGCCGCGCCGAGCTACGGCCGCTTCCGCAACTTCGAACACCGCTCCGAGGCCTTCGCCCAGGCCGTCCGCGACACCGCCAAGTAGCTCTGGCCGCCTCCGCCCTCACTGCGCGCCAGCCGGGTGGCCGGGCTGACGGTGAGTGCTGCCTCGGGCGTCGCGAAGCGACGCTGGGCGTCAGCCGGGTGGCCGGGCTGACGGTGAGTGCTGCCTCGGGCGTCGCGAAGCGACGCTGGGCGTCAGCCGGGTGGGCGGGGCTGACGGTGAGTGCTGCTTCGGGCGTCGCGAAGCGACGCTGGGCGTCAGCCGGGTGGGCGGGGCTGACGGCTGGTGCTGTTTCCGGGTGCCGGAAACAGCACTCAGCGTCAGCTGAGGAACCACCGCATCAGCCCGGCGGCCCCCGTAGGGCCCGGTGTTGTGCCTGGCTGGGCCGGATGTGGCGGGCAGGTGTAGCTCCGGCGGCCGCGGCGCGGACCCGTACCGAGAATTTTTTTGATCTTGTTTCGTGTGTAACGGCGCGATGTCGCCGCGTCACCGGGAGTGGCCGAACGGCCTACCTTGCGCCCGCCGATCGGTTGGGCGACTGCTGACGAACGGCCGAGGGCAAATCGGGCTTAACAGGGGCACGTGATGGCGGTCACGTCGTAAGGGTTATTTCCGGATCGATGGCTGTCATCCGGCCTCCGCGAAACATCTGTTCATTGCCGCAGGCCAGGTCACGTTTTGAAAACTTCCTTCACAGTCTTGACAGCGAGGGGCGGTTAGTAAGAACTTTTACCGCGACAGTAAACAGTCCTTCCTGAAAGGGTGTCCGATGGCTGAGCCGGAGATGGACGGCACCGCGTTGACCGCGGTCGCCGACTCGCTGGTTCGCGACCGTGCCGCCCTTAACGGGATTCCGCAGCTCGCGAACGACATGGCAACCGACGGAGTGCTGCTGCGGGTGCGCACGCTGCTCCCGGAGTTCACCGGGGCGCTGCAGCGGGTCGCCGAGCAGGTGCTCGCGGACCCGGCCGCCGCGTCGCGGGCCACGATCGTCGAACTGGCCGAGCGCAGCGGAACCTCGCCGGCGACCATCACCCGGTTCTGCCGGGCGGTCGGCTTCGACGGCTACGCGGACCTCCGCCTCGGCATCGCGGCGGAGACCGGCCGGGCCCGCTCGGCCGGATGGACCGTGGACATCGGCCGCGAGATCCAGCCGAACGACCCGCTGGAGCGGGTCCTCGGCCAGATCATGGCGGCCGACACCCGGGCCATGCACGACACCGCCTCGCTGCTGGATCTGGGTGAGGTGGCGCGGGCCGCGGTGGCGATCGCCGCCGCGCCGCGGGTGAACATCTTCGGCGCCAGCGGAAGTGCGCTGGTCGGCGAAGAGATGCAGTTCAGCCTTCACCGCATCGGCATCCCGGTGTGGGCCTGGACCGACGTGCACAACGGTCTGGCCAGCGCCGCGCTGTCGAGGCCCGGCGACGTCGCGCTCGGTATCTCGCACAGTGGCGAGACCGGCGAGACGATCGAGCTGCTCGCCGAGGCGAGCAGCCGGGGCGCCACCACCATCGCGCTGACCAGCTTCCCCCGCTCTCCGCTGGCCGAGCTCGCCGACATCGTCCTGCTCACCGCCACGCAGGCGACGACCTTCCGGCCGGACGCGCTCAGCGCGCGCCATCCCCAGCTGGTCGTCCTGGACCTCCTGTACGTCGCCGTCGCGCAACGTACCCACGAACGTTCGCATGCCGCGTTCCAGCGCACCGCTCAAGCGGTGCACGGGCACAAGGCCGCGAAGGACAGCTGAACCCTCTTTTTCGAAGAATGAAAACCCCCTGGGGAGGAAAAGTGAAGCGCAAGATCGCGGTTGCCGCGGCGCTCGCGGCAACGCTGTTCGGCGCCGCCGCGTGCGGTGGCTCGGACGCCGAAGAGGGCGCCACCTCGGCCAACGCCAAGGTCGACGGCGCCGGTAAGACCCTGAAGGTCTGGCTCATGGTCGACGCCGAGACCGCCTGGAAGAGCGTGGTCGAGGACGCCACCAAGCGGTTCACCGACGCCACCGGCGCGCAGGTCAAGGTCGAGTACCAGCAGTGGGCCAACCACCTCACCAAGCTGGACGCGACGCTGGCCGGCTCGGACGTTCCGGACGTGGTCGAGCTCGGCAACACCGAGTTCTCGAAGTACGTCTTCAACGGCGGCTTCGCCGAGCTGAACAAGGGTGACTTCGAGAACTCCGACACCTGGCTGTCGGGTCTGTCGGGCGCCTGCGAGCTGGACGGCAAGACCTACTGCGTGCCCTACTACGCCGGTGCGCGCGTGCTGATCTACCGCAAGGACCTGTACGAGAAGGCCGGCATCACCGAGGCCCCGAAGACGTACGCGGACTTCCTCGCGGCCGCCGAGAAGCTGCAGACCGGCAACGCGGCGGACAAGAAGTTCAGCGCCGTCTACATGCCGGGCCAGTACTGGTACGCGGCGATGTCGTGGGTCAAGTCCTCCGGTGGCGAGATCGCCAAGAAGGAGGGCGACAAGTGGGTCGGCCAGCTGTCCTCCCCGCAGTCCCAGGAGGGTCTGCAGAAGTGGGTCGACATGACCAAGAAGTACTCGAAGGCTGACGTCACCAAGAACGAGAACGAGCAGGCCGGCATCTTCGCGCAGGGCTCGGGCGGCATGTTCTACGGCAACGCCTGGGAGCAGGGCTCGGCGGAGGAGACCCGCAAGGACCCGAACGACCCGAACTCGCCGCTGGTCCCGACCAAGGTGAAGGGCAAGCTGGCCGCCGCGCCGATGCCGGAGATCCCCTCCTTCCTCGGTGGCTCGAACCTGGGCGTGACCCAGAAGAGCGCCAACAAGGAGCTCGCCGCTCAGTGGATCAAGGCCTTCACCGACAGCAAGTCGATGGAGGGCCTGATCAAGGCCAACGCGCTGCCGAACTCGACCGCGCTGCTGGACAAGGCCGCTGAGAACCCCGCCATCGCGAACGCCGCGCTCGCCGCCAAGTCGAGCTGGTTCCCGCCGAACGCGGAGAAGTGGGCCGACGTGGAGAAGGGCAACGTTCTCCAGACCATGCTGACCGACATCCTGACCGGCAAGAAGTCGGTGGCCGACGGCGCCAAGTGGGCCGACGAGCAGATCAACACCACGCTCAACGAGGCCTGATTCGCTGTGCCGCCCGCTCCCTGATCGAGGGGGCGGGCGGTACGCCTGGAGGGATCACTGATGTACGCCGTCGACTCCCCGCCGGAGACGCAGCCGGCTCCGCCGAAGCCGCAGCCCACGCACCGGGCGCGTCGTCGTAACCGCAGCGAGACCCGGGTCCCGTGGCTGCTTTCCCTGCCCACGCTCCTGATCCTGGCAGCGCTGCTCGCCTATCCGCTGTACCGCATGATCGTGCTGTCGTTCCAGAACATGCGGCTGCGGGAGCTCATCACCGGCTTGACGCCGCCGTGGGTCGGCTTCGAGCAGTACACAAAGGCGCTGGGTGACGGCGTCTTCTGGGGGGTCGTGGCGCGTACCGCGGCCTTCACGGTCGTCTCGGTCACCGTCTCGGTGCTGCTCGGCCTGAGCATCGCGCTGCTGATGCGCCGGGTACACGCCAAGGTTCGCATCTTCATGATGATCGCGATGATGTTCGTCTGGGCGCTGCCCCAGCTGGTCGCCGCGCAGGCGTTCCGCTGGCTGACCGACTCGGACTTCGGCGTCCTGAACTACCTGATCGACAAGATCCCCGGGGTGGATTTCGCGAATCACAGCTGGTTCGTCAACCCGTGGGAGGGCTGGGCGGTGATCACCGCGCTGGTGGTCTGGGCCGGCATCCCGTTCCTGGCGATCTCGCTGAGCGCCGGCCTCACCCAGGTGCCGAAGGAGCTCCTGGAGGCCGCGACGGTGGACGGCGCCTCGTCCTGGCAGTCGCTGCGCAACATCACGCTGCCGATCCTGAAGCCGCTGTTGACCATCGTCACGACGCTGTCGGTGATCTGGAACTTCGGCCTCTTCACCCAGAACTGGGCATTGCGGGACGGTCACCCCGAACCGGTCTATCAGACTCTGTCAACCTTCTCGTACACGCAGGCGTTCGGGCAGTCCCGGTACAGCTACGGTTCGGCGATCGCGGTGATCACCGTGGTGCTGATGTTCGGCGTGATGGTGTTCTACATCCGCCAGATGTTCAAGATCGGAGAGGTGGACTGATGGCTCGCCACGACGAGGGTGTCGTCACCGTCGGACGCAGCCGCACGGGCACGTTCTTCGCGAACACCACGGGCATCGTTTTCGGCCTGGTCATGCTCTTCCCGGTGTACTGGGTGCTGAACACCGCCTTCAAGCCGGACAGCGAGGTACGCAGCTTCACGCCGACCTTCCTGCCGGCGAACCCGACCCTGGACAACTTCAAGTCCGCCCTCGGCGAGGAGCTGTTCATCCCGGCGATGATCAACGGTTTGATCATCACGGCGATGGCGGTGGCCGCGGCCCTCGTGGTCGGCTTCCTCGCGGCGCTGGCGATCGCCCGGTTCCAGTTCTACGGCCGCAAGGCGATCATCCTGGTCGTGCTGGCCGTGCAGCTGGTGCCGTTCCTGGCGCTGCTCATCCCGCTCTTCCTGATGATGCAGCGGGCTCAGCTCACCAACTCGCTGGTGGGCGTGGCCCTGGTCTACCTTGTGCTGCTGCTGCCGTACACGGTGTGGACGCTGCGTGGTTTCATCTCCGGCATCCCGCGCGAGCTCGACGAGGCCGCGATGATCGACGGATGTTCCCGGCCGCAGGTGTTCTGGCGGATCATCCTGCCGCTCACCGGCCCCGGCCTGGTCGCCACCTCGGTCTACGGCTTCATCCAGGCGTGGAACGAGTTCATCATCATCAACACGCTGAACAGTCCGGAAAAGCAGAACCTGATGGCCTGGCTGCTCTACAACCAGACCGAGCGGGGTACCGCCTGGGGCCCGCTCATGGCCGGTGCGATCATCACATCCATTCCTGTGGTGGTCTTCTTCCTGCTGATCCAACGCAACATCGCCACCGGTTTGACGGCCGGCGCCGTCAAGGGTTGATCTGAAAGGGACATCGATGTCTGACATAACGAACTCCGAGCTGGACCGTCGTTCCCTGCTCCGTCGCACGGCCGCGGTCGGTTTCGCCTCCATCCCCGCGGTGGGCATGCTCAGCGCCTGCGTCGGCGGCGGCGGTGACGAGGAGAACGAGCAGGCCACCGGGACGAAGTCGGCGGACAACCCGCTGGGCATCGACCCGAAGGCCGGCATCGAGATCGTCATCTTCGACGGTGGTCTCGGCACCAAGTACGCCACCGACGTCGACACCCCGATGTACACCAAGAAGTGGCCGGAGTCGAAGGTCACCTACAACGCGACCGAGCAGATCGCCACCACGATCAAGCCGCGGCTCAACGCCGGCAACGCCCCCGACATGATCAACAACTCGGGCGCGGACATGATGGACTTCGGCGCCATCGTCAAGGCCGGCCAGGCGGCCGACCTGACCGACCTGTTCGCGGCGCCGTCGTTCGACGTCGAGGGCAAGACCGTCGGCGAGACGCTGGTTCCCGGTGCGATCGAGCAGGGCACGTACGACGTCGAGGGCGGCCGCAAGCCGTTCGCGGTGAACTACTCCTTCACCGTCTTCGGCCTGTACTACAACAAGAAGCTGTTCGAGAAGAACGGCTGGACCGCGCCGACGACCTGGGCCGACTTCACCGCCCTGTGCGACAAGATCAAGGCGGCCGGCATCACGCCGTTCGCGTACGCGGGTGCGAACGCCTCCTACTACATGGTCCGCGCGATCATGACGAGCGCGGCCAAGATCGGCACCGAGCAGGTTCTGAAGGACCTGGACAACCTCAAGCCGGGCGCGTGGCAGGCCCCCGCCATCAAGCAGGCGGCCGAGGCCTGGGGCCAGATCGGCGCCAAGTACATGAACAAGAGCTTCCTCGGCCTGCGGCACACCGAGGTCCAGCTTCAGCAGAACCAGGACAAGGTCGCGATCTACCCGTGCGGCTCCTGGCTGGAGAACGAGCAGGCCGCCAGCATCACGCCGAACTTCGAGTACGCGGTCATGCCGTACCCCAGCGTGACGGCTTCGGACCAGCTCCCGGCGACCGCGATCAACGCGGCGGCCGGCGAGATCTACTTCGCGTCGACCAAGGGCAAGAACGTCCAGGGCGGCAAGGAGTACCTGCGGGTCATGCTCTCCAAGGCGGCTGCGCTGGAGTTCACCAAGCTCACCAAGTCGCTCACCGTGGTCGCCGGCGCGGCCGACGGCCAGACCATCTCGCCCGGTCTGACCAGCGGTAACGACATGCTGAGCAAGGCCGGCAAGGACGTCTTCATGGGCTACCTCTGGGACACCTGGTACAAGAAGATGAACGACGCCTCGCTGGAGGCCGTCAACGCCCTGATGTTCAACGGCGGCGACGCGCAGAAGTTCTGCGACACGATGGAGAAGGTGGCCCAGGAGGTCGCCAAGGACTCCTCGATCTCCAAGAACACCCGGGCCTGACGAGAACCCCAGTTAGTAGGACGGTAGAGCGCCATGCGGCACGGCAAGTATCCCTTCATCATCGGTTTCCTTGCCGTGCCGGTGGCGCTGTACGCCATCTTCGTGGTCGGCGCGTACCTGCAGATGTTCCGGCTGTCGCTGACCGACTGGACCGGCTACGGCACGTTCAAGGACATCGGCTTCGACAACTTCGTGAAGCTCTGGAACGACCCGGTCATCTGGACGGCGTTGCGGCACAACGCCTACCTGCTGCTCGTGATGCCGCTCGCGACCATCGCGATCGCGCTGCTCTTCGCCTTCCTGCTGAACGTCGGCGGCGGCTCGAAGGGCGGCATGACCCGCGGGGTCTGGGGCTCGAAGGTCTACCGGGTGGTCTTCTTCTTCCCGCAGCTGCTGGCGCTGGCCCTGGTCGCGGTGATCTTCCAGCGGGTGTACGGCCCGGACAAGAGCGGCATGATCAACGGCCTGCTCCCGGACTCGTGGGAGCCGTGGCTGTTCCTGGCCGACGAGAACTGGGCGCTGACCTGCATCCTGATCGTGCTGGTCTGGCAGGCGGTCGGCTTCTACGTGGTGCTCTTCTCGGCCGGCATGGGCTCGATCGGGCAGGAGATCTACGAGGCGGCCGCCCTGGACGGCGCGAACCGGATCACCCTCTTCTTCAAGATCACCATGCCGCTGCTCTGGGGCAACATCCAGGTCGCCTGGATCTACCTCGGGATCGCCGCCTTCGACGCGTTCGCGCTGGTCAACATCATGACCGTGAACCAGGGCGGCCCGAACAACTCGACCCAGGTGCTGAGCATGCAGATCTATCTCAACGCCTTCAAGTACTCCCAGGCCGGCTACGCCTCGGCGATCGGCGTAGTGCTGTTCTTCCTGGCCCTGAGCTTCGCGTGGCTGACCCTGCGGGTCACCCGTCGCGACAGCGTCGAAGCCTGATTGCGAGACATGATGACGAACCTCACCAGCGAGAAGACCGCCGATGCGACGGTGAAGCCGGAGCGCGCCGCTGGTAAGTCCCGCGAGAGGCGCCGCGCCAACCCGCTCGGCGGCGTGGCGCACCTGGCCCTCTTCCTCTGGGCGCTCGCCACCGTCGGCCCGCTGATCTGGGTGGTGCTGGCCTCGTTCAAGACCAACGAGGAGATCTTCCTCGGCGAGCCGTTCGGGCTGCCGTCCAGCTTCTCGTTCACCAGCTACGCCGACGCCTGGCGCGAGGCGCACATCGGCGAGTACTTCCTGAACAGCGTCTTCGTGGTGCTGGTGAGCACGGCCGGCACCATGCTGCTCGGGTCGATGGCCGCGTACGTGCTGGCCCGCTACAAGTTCGTCGGCAACCGGTTCATCTACTACCTGTTCGTGTCCGGGCTGGCCTTCCCGACCTTCATGGCGCTGGCCCCGCTGTTCGGCATCGCGCAGTCGCTGAACCTGCTGGACTCGTTCACCGGCCTGATCCTGATCTACATCGCCTACTCGCTGTCGTTCACGGTCTTCTTCCTGGTGGCGTTCTTCCGCACGCTGCCGTACGAGATCGAGGAGGCGGCGACCGTGGACGGCGCCGGGCACCTGCGCCGGTTCTTCCAGGTGATGATGCCGATGGCGAAGTCCGGCCTGGTCAGCATCACGATCTTCAACATCGTCGGCCAGTGGAACCAGTACCTCCTACCGGTCGTGATCATGCAGAGCGAGTCGAAGTACGTGCTGACCCAGGGCATCGCGAACATCAGCGTGTCGGCCGGTTACCAGGCTCAGTGGGGCCAGCTGTTCGCCGCGCTCACCCTCTCCATCCTGCCGATGATCGTCGTCTACGCGATCTTCCAGCGGCAGATCCAGGCCGGTCTGACCGCCGGCGCGGTCAAGTAGAAGAGCCCTCGGTGAGTCACGGGGGCTCACCGCGGACCGTCCGGCAGGGCCAGCCGTAGCAGGGCGTCGGTGGCCGGCCCTGCCGGTGTTCCGGAGGGCAGGGCGACCGAGACCTGCCAGGCCGGTCCCGAACCGGAGACCGCGGCCGCGTGCAGGCCCTTGGCGTGCGGCTTGCGGGTCACCGGAGCGGGCACCAGGGCGACGCCGAGGCCCTGGTGCACGAAGTCGAGCAGGGTGTGCACGTCGTTCACCTCGACCGCGATGCGCCGCTCGGCCCCGGCCCGGGCGAAGGTGAGGTCGTTGACCCCGCGAGCGCCCCAGTCCGGGCTGAAGTCGACGAAGTCCTCGCCGGCCAGATCGCTCACCGACACCTCGTCCTGCTCGGCCAGGACGTGTGCCGGGTGGCAGAGCAGCATCATCGACTCGACGCCGAGCGACAGCAGGCGTACCCCGTCCGGCGCCGGACCGGGGAGCGCGACGAACCCGGCGTTCAACTGCCCGGTGCGCACCTGCTCGACGAGATGGCCGGAGCCGGCGTAGCGCAATCGCACCTCGACGCCGGGATGCGCGCGACGGAAAGCGGCGACCAGCGGGGGCAGGTCGATCACCCCGAGGCACTGCTCGGAGCCGACCGCCAGACTGCCGCGCAGCAGCCCGCGCACCGCGGCCACCGCGTTGCGGGCCGCCGCCGCGCTGGCCAGCGTCCGGTGCGCCTCGGTGAGCAGCGCCTGCCCGGCGTCGGTGAGCTCGACCCGGCGGGTGTGCCGGACGAACAGCTCGGCGTCCAGATCGCGCTCCAGCGCCCGGATCGAGGCGGACAACCCGGACTGGGCCACCCGCATCCGCTTGGCGGCACGGGTGAAGTGCTGCTCCTCGGCGACGGCCACGAAATACTCGAGATGCCGCAGTTCCACGATTGAGCACCTTAGCTGCTTAATCCGAGCGGTTTCTTCTGTTGGACGCGACGTCTCCCGCAGACAAAGGTGGAGCTCATGCAAACCCGACGAATCGGTGACGTAGAAGTCAGTGCGATCGGCCTCGGCGGCATGCCGATGTCGATCGAGGGCCGTCCGGACGAGGACCGCTCGATCCGCACCATCCACGCCGCGCTCGATGCCGGCGTGACCCTGATCGACACGGCGGACGCGTACCACCTGCATGCGGACGAGGTCGGGCACAACGAGTCGCTGATCGCCCGGGCGCTGGCGAGTTATGGCGGGGACGCTTCGGGCGTACTGGTCGCCACCAAGGGCGGGCACCTGCGGCCCGGCGACGGAAGCTGGACCCTGAACAGCTCCCCGGACTACCTGAAGCAGGCCTGCGAGGCCTCGCTCAAGCGCCTCGGGGTCGAGGCCATCGGCCTCTACCAGCACCACCGGCCGGACCCGCGGGTTCCCTACGCGGACTCGATCGGCGCGATCCGTGACCTGCTCGACGCCGGCAAGATCCGGATGGCGGGCATCTCCAACGCGAACCCCGCGCAGATCCGTGAGGCGCAGGAGATCCTCGGAGGCCGCCTGGTTTCCGTGCAGAACCAGTTCTCCCCGGCGTTCCGCTCGTCCGAGCCGGAGCTGGAGCTCTGCACCGAGCTGGGCATCGCCTTCCTGCCCTGGTCGCCGTTGGGCGGGATCAGCCGGGCGGCCGAGCTGGGCGGGCACGCGGCGGCTTTCGCCGCGGTGGCCGAGCGGTACGGGGTGAGCCCGCAACGCGTCTGCCTGGCCTGGCACCTCGCCAAGTCCCCGATCTCGATCCCGATCCCCGGCTCTTCGCGTCCGGAAACGATCGCCGACTCCGCCGCCGCTGTCGATCTTGACTTGACCGCCGACGATCTCGCGGAGCTGAACTGACATGGAGTACCGCCGTTCCGGCCGCAGCGGCCTGAAGCTGCCCGAGATCTCGCTCGGCCTCTGGCACAACTTCGGCGACGACAAGCCCCTGGAGACCCAGCGGGCCATCCTGCGCCGGGCCTTCGACCTGGGCATCACCCACTTCGACCTGGCCAACAACTACGGCCCGCCGTACGGGTCGGCCGAGTCGAACTTCGGCCGCGTCCTGGCCACCGACTTCCGGGCGCACCGTGACGAGCTGGTCATCTCCACGAAGGCTGGCTACGACATGTGGCCCGGCCCGTACGGCGACTGGGGTTCCCGCAAGTACCTGACCGCGTCGCTGGACCAGTCGCTGCAGCGGATGGGCCTGGACTGCGTCGACATCTTCTACTCGCACCGCTTCGACCCGGAGACGCCCCTCGAGGAGACGATGGGCGCGCTGGACGCCGCGGTGCGGGCCGGCAAGGCCCTCTACGTCGGCATCTCGAGCTACTCGCCGGAGAAGACCGCCGAGGCCGCCGCGATCCTGCGGAGCCTCGGCACACCCCTGCTGATCCACCAGCCGTCCTACTCGATGCTGAACCGCTGGATCGAGAACGGCCTGCTGGACACCCTGGACGGGGTGGGCGCCGGCTGCATCGCGTTCTCGCCGCTCGCCCAGGGCATGCTCACCGACCGCTACCTCAACGGGGTGCCGGAGGGCTCGCGGGCCAGTGAGGACAAGTCGCTGAGCACCGACCTGCTCAGCGACGAGAACCTGGAGAAGGTCCGGGCCCTGCACGCGATCGCCGAGCGGCGCGGGCAGAGCCTAGCCCAGATGGCGATCGCCTGGGTTCTGCGCGACCCGCGGATGACCTCCACGGTGCTCGGCGCGAGCAGCGTCACCCAGCTCGAGACGAACGTCGCGGCGCTGGCGAACGCCTCGTTCAGCGACGACGAGCTGGCCGAGATCGACAAATACGCCACCGATTCCGGGATCAACCTCTGGGCCGGGTCCAGCCAGCACTGAAGTGTCATACCCCCGGGTGAGAATGGCGGCGTGCTGGTAGCCGTCTCACCCGATCCCGACGGCCGCGGCGGCCGTCTGGCGGAGCTGTCCGCCGGCACGCCGTCGCGGCACGTCGGCGATCTCGCGCGGGCGGTCGCCGAGCGCGAGGCCGCCGACCATCCCCGCTGGATCTGGGCGGCCACCTCGGACATCTATCCGGCACTGCTCCGGGCCGGGGTCCGGGTGGCCCGGTGCCACGACCTGGAGCTGACCGAGGCGCTGCTGCTGGGCCATGCCGGGCGCTGGGGCGAGCCACGCAATCCGGCGGCGGCCCGAGCGCGGGCGCGCGGCCTGCCGGCCCCGCCGGATCCGTTGCGGCCCGGGGCCGAGCCACCGGGTTTCGCGCAGGGTGCGCTCTTCGAGGCGGTCGCGGCCCCATCGATCAAGATCGAAGACCTGCTGGAGGTGTACGGGGAACAGCTGCACCGCATCGCCGAAACAGGTCATCCCGGCCGTTTCCGGCTGCTCGTGGCGGCCGAGTCGGCCGGGGCGCTGATCGCCGCCGAGATGGGCCACGCCGGGCTGCCGTGGCGCGCCGACGTGCACGACGAGCTGCTGCGCGAGCTGCTCGGCCCACCCCAGCCGGTCGGCCCGCCCCGCCGCCTCGCCGAGCTGACCGCCGAGATCAACGCCGCGTTCGGCACCCGTGGCCTGCATCCCGACTCGCCGGCCGAGGTGGTGCGCGCGTTCGCCCGGGCCGGGGTCGACGTGCCCAACACCCGGCGCTGGGTGCTGCGCGGCGTCGATCATCCGGCGGTCGCCCCGCTGCTGGAGTTCAAGGAGCTCTACCGCATCTGGACGGCGCACGGCTGGGCCTGGTGCGACGCCTGGGTGCGCGACGGCCGCTTCCGTCCGGAATATGTCGCGGGTGGCGTCGTCTCCGGCCGCTGGGCCACCCGGGGCGGCGGCGCGCTGCAGGTTCCCAAGGTGGTCCGCCGCGCGGTGATCGCCGACCCCGGCTGGCGGTTCGTGGTGGCCGACGCCGGGCAGTTGGAGCCCCGGGTGCTGGCCGCAGTCTCCGGCGACGAGCGGCTGGCCCGCGCTGCCGCGGCCGGCGACCTCTACGCGGCCCTCGCCACCGACTCGTTCGACGGCGACCGGGCCAAGGCCAAGGTCGCCCTGCTCGGCGCGATGTATGGGCAGACCGGCGGCAACGCGATCCCGGCTCTCGCGGTGCTGCGCCGGCAGTACCCGACCGCGTTCGAGTACGTGGAGGCCGCCGCCCGGACCGGGGAGGCCGGTGGGCTGGTCCGGTCCTGGCTGGGGCGGACCTGCCCGCCGTCCGCGAGCGCGCTGCGCGACGCCGGCCTGGACCCGCCGGACGAGGTGGCGCCACCACCCGGCCGGGCCCGGGGGCGGTTCACCCGCAACTTCGTCATCCAGGCCACCGCTGCCGAGTGGGCGCTCGTCCTGCTCGCCACGCTGCGCACCGCGCTGGAGGGCACCGAGGCCGAATTGGTGCTGTTCGTGCACGACGAGGTGGTGGTGCACTGTCCGGAGGAGCAGGCCGGCGACGTGGTGCGGGCCGTGCACGAGAGCGCGGCAACGGCCGGGCGGCTGCTGTTCGGCGCCACGACGGTGCGTTTTCCGCTGGACGTCTCAGTGGTTGGTGCCTACGCCGACGCGAAGTGAAAGGGTGGGTATCGTTATTGCTCCGGCCGAGAGGCGCTGCAGCGGGGCCCACCCGTCACGCTCGACCGGTGATCCACCCGAAACAAGGGCGCCTCCGACTCATCTCGGAGGTGACTGCATGGCTCAGACCGTCAGCAAGCTGCGTGAACTGCTCGCCGAGCGGATTCTGGTGCTCGACGGCGCGTGGGGCACCATGCTGCAGGGTGCCAAGCTGACCCCGGCCGACTACCGCAGCGACCTCATCCCGGCGGACCACCCGAAAGACGTCACCGGCGACCCGGACCTGCTGATCCTGACCCGGCCGGACGTCATTCTCGACGTGCACCGGCAGTATCTGGCGGCCGGCGCCGACATCACCACCACCAACACCTTCACCGCGACCAGCATCGCCCAGGCCGACTACGGCCTGGAGCACCTGGTCCGGGAGATGAACGTGCAGGGCGCCCGGCTGGCCCGGCAGGCCGCCGAGGAGGCCGAGGCCCGCGACGGCCGTCCCCGGTTCGTCGCCGGCTCGATCGGCCCGCTGAACGTCACGCTCTCGCTCTCGCCCAAGGTCGAGGACCCGGCCTACCGCGCGGTCGATTTCGACCAGGTCAAGGCGGCGTACGCGGAACAGATCTCGGCCCTGGCCGAGGGCGGCGTCGACCTGCTGCTGATCGAGACGATCTTCGACACGCTGAACGCGAAGGCGGCCGTCGCCGCCGCCCGCGAGGTGGCGCCGGAGCTGCCGCTGTGGATCTCGGTCACCATCGTCGACCTCTCCGGCCGCACCCTCTCCGGCCAGACCGTCGAGGCGTTCTGGCGTTCCATCGAGCGCGCCGAGCCGCTGGTCGTCGGGGTGAACTGCTCGCTCGGCGCCGCCGAGATGCGCCCGCACGTGGCCGATTTGGCGCGCCTGTCGAACGTCTACGTCGCCTCCCACCCGAACGCGGGCCTGCCCAACGCCTTCGGCGGCTACGACCAGACGCCCGCCGAGACCGGTGACCTGCTCCGTGGCTTCGCTGCCGACGGACTGGTCAACATCGTCGGCGGCTGCTGCGGCACCACCCCGCCGCACATCGCCGCGGTCGCCCAGGCGGTTCAGGGTGCGGCGCCCCGGCAGATCGCGCCGCCGGCCCCGACCACCCGGTTCAGCGGCCTGGAGCCGTTCGCGATCGGCCCGGACACCGGGTTCGTCATGATCGGCGAGCGGACCAACGTCACCGGTTCGGCCAAGTTCCGCCGGCTCATCGAGGCCGACGACTATCAGGCCGCCGTCGACGTGGCCCTGGAGCAGGTCCGCGGCGGCGCCAACCTGCTCGACGTGAACATGGACGCCGACCTGCTCGACAGCGAGCGGGCGATGACCACCTTCCTCAACCTGATCGCGACCGAGCCCGAGGTGGCCCGGATCCCGATCATGATCGACAGCTCGAAGTTCTCGGTGCTCGAGGCCGGCCTCAAGTGCGTGCAGGGCAAGGGCGTGGTCAACTCGATCAGCCTCAAGGAGGGGGAGGAACCCTTCCTCGAGCACGCCCGGCGGATCCGCGACTTCGGCGCCGGGGTCGTCGTGATGGCCTTCGACGAGCAGGGTCAGGCCGACACCACCGAGCGCAAGGTCGAGATCTGCGCCCGGGCCTACGACCTGCTGGTCGGCGACGGCTTCGACCCGACCGACATCATCTTCGACCCGAACGTGCTCGCCGTCGCGACCGGCATCGCCGAGCACAACGGATATGCGAAGAACTTCATCGACGCCCTCCCGCTGATCAAGGAACGCTGCCCCGGCGCCCGGACCAGCGGCGGCATCTCCAACCTGTCGTTCGCCTTCCGCGGCAACGACGTGGTCCGCGAGGCCATGCACTCGGCGTTCCTGTTCCACGCGGTCAAGGCCGGCCTGGACATGGGCATCGTCAACGCCGGGCAGCTCGCCGTCTACCAGGACATCCCGGCCGACCTGCTGGAGCTGGTCGAGGACGTGATCTTCAACCGGCGCGAGGACGCGACCGACCGGCTCGTCACCTTCGCCTCCACGGTCACCGGCAGCGGCGCCAAGCGTGAGGTCGACCTGTCCTGGCGCGAGGCGGAGGTCGAGGAGCGGCTCAGCCACGCCCTGGTGCACGGCATCGTCGACTTCATCGAGGCGGACACCGAGGAGGCCCGGCAGAAGCTGCCCCGGCCGCTCGACGTCATCGAGGGCCCGCTGATGGACGGCATGAGCGTGGTCGGCGACCTGTTCGGCTCCGGCAAGATGTTCCTGCCCCAGGTGGTCAAGAGCGCCCGGGTGATGAAGCGGTCGGTCGCCTACCTGCTGCCGTACATGGAGAAGGAGAAGGCGGAGGGCTCCCGCGGCCAGGGCAAGGTGGTCCTCGCGACGGTCAAGGGCGACGTCCACGACATCGGCAAGAACATCGTCGGCGTGGTGCTCGGCTGCAACAACTACGAGGTGATCGACCTCGGCGTGATGGTGCCGACCGCGAAGATCCTGGAGACCGCGATCGCCGAGGGCGCCGACGTGATCGGCCTGTCCGGCCTGATCACCCCGTCGCTGGACGAGATGGTCGCGGTCGGCGCCGAGATGCAGCGGCGCGGCATGAAGACGCCGCTGCTGATCGGCGGGGCGACCACGTCCAAGCAGCACACGGCGGTGCGGATCGCTCCGGCGTACGACGCGTCGACCGTGCACGTGCTCGACGCGTCCCGGGTGGTCGGTGTCGTCTCGGACCTGCTCGACCCGAACCGCGCCGAGAAACTCGACGAGGCCAACCGGGCCGAGCAGGAGCGGTTGCGCGAGCAGCACGAGAAGCGGCACTCGCAGCCGCTGCTCACGCTCGCGCAGGCGCGAGCCAACCGCGAGACGGTCGAGTTCGGCGAGCTGCCGGTGCCGGCCTTCACCGGGGTACGCGAAGTCGCGCCCACCATCGCCGAGCTGCGCCGGATGATCGACTGGCAGTTCCTGTTCCTGGCCTGGGAGCTGAAGGGCAAGTACCCGGCGATCCTCGACCAGCCGGTCGCCAAGGAGCTGTTCGACGACGCCAACACGCTGCTCGACCAGATCATCGCCGAGGGCTCCTTCCAGGCCCGCGGCCTCTACGGCTTCTGGCCCGCGCACGCTGACGGCGACGACATCAAGCTGGACAACGGGTTCTCGTTCCCGATGCTGCGGCAGCAGACCGAGAAGCCGGCCGGCCGCGCCAACCGGTGCCTGGCCGACTACATTGCGCCCAGCGGAGACCACCTGGGCGGGTTCGCGGTGGCAATCCACGGTGCCGAAGCCCTCGCGAAGAAGTACGAGGCCGAGCACGACGACTACCGGGCCATCATGGTCAAGGCCCTCGCCGACCGGCTGGCCGAGGCGTTCGCCGAGTACCTGCACCTCAAGGCCCGCCGCGAGTGGTTCGAGCCGGACGCCCGGCCCGAGCTGGCCGACCTGCACGCTGAGCGGTTCCGCGGCATCCGCCCGGCGCTGGGCTACCCGGCCTGCCCCGACCACAGCGAGAAGAAGGACCTCTTCGAGCTGCTCGGCACGTCCTCGATCGGCGTCGGCCTCACCGAGTCGTTCGCGATGACCCCGGCCGCGGCGGTCAGCGGCCTGATCTTCGCCCACCCGGAGTCGCGCTACTTCACCGTCGGCCGCCTCGCCAAGGACCAGATCGAGGACTACGCCGTCCGCCGGGGCATGCCGGTCGCCGAGGTGGAGCGCTGGCTGCGCCCCAACCTCGCCTACTCGATCGACTGACCGTCCACACGTCGCTGAGCTGCCTCGCGCTTGTACCCGCGATGCAGCTCAGCGACGTCCGCATCCTCCTCGAGCAGTTCAGCAAGCGGGACCACGGCCAGTTCCCGCCCGCCGGCTCCTACCACGAGGCGGCCGGTAATGCTCGGCACGATCTCGACGCGCATCTCCGTCAGCCCGGCGGCGAACCACCGGCGCGGACCCGGCCCGGAGAGATCCGGATCAGGTCCCGGCCCGCAGGGCGAGCACCTCCTGAGTCATGCGCGCATCCCCTCGCGCGGCCTGCAGCATCAGGCCCACCCGTCGGACCAGCCATCCCCCAGCCGGCGCCACCGCCGAATCCGCCGTCGGACCGGCCTCTTTCCCCGCCACTCGTCACCCTCGCCTTCGATCCGTCGCCCATCCACAGCCCAGCCTCTTCGCCGCCGCGTCCAGGGCCGCTGCCTCCTGCTCCGGCTTTGCCGAGCATGGTGCCGGAAGGAGGAGGTCTGGCGACGGCCCGTGGGCCTGCCTGTGGATAACTCTCGTCGGAGCCGGTACTCCGATTTGCCGGCACACCCGCAACGGATGTGGATACACCCGCTGCGGGTGTGCTGCGTTTTCGAGGACTGCTTCGATCCGCCGATCCGTAACAGCGGGCCGGCAGGGGTGAGGACTGCTTCGAGCCGCCGATCCGTAACAGCGGGCCGGCAGGGGTGAGGAGTGCTTCCAGCGCTGGTCCGTAGCAGCGGGCCGGCAGCGCTGAAGTGTCAGCGGTCAGCGGTCAGGACGGGCTGTGGCTCGAGACGGAGGCACGGCGGAGCCGGGACGGGTGCGGCTGAGAGTGTGGGCCGAGTGCGCCTCCGGCGCGCCTGGTGGGATGTGTCGTGGGCTGGGCGGTCTATGGGGCGGGATGGGTCAGGGGACCAGTACCAGCCGGCCCCGGAGGCCGCCGGCGGCCGCGCGGGTGTGTGCTTCGGCGGCCGACGTCAGCGGCAGGGTTCCTGCCACCCGCAACGTCAGGCGGCCCGCGTCGACCAGGGCGGACAGCTCGGTCAGCCGGGCGCCGTCGGCGTACACCTCCTGGACGACCACCCGCGTGCCGCGCAACGGCGGTGGGGCGAACGGGGCGACCAGCGCGACGAAGACGCCGCCGCCGCGCAGCGCCTCGTGGGCGGCGACCCCGGTCACCGCGGCGTCGACCACGGCATCCACTCCACCGGGGACGACCGCGCGGACCGCGGCGCCGAGCCGGTCGGTGCGGGGGACGAACCAGGTGGCGCCGAGCGATTCCACGATCTTGCGGTCGTCCGGGCCGGCCACTGCCACCGTACGGATGCCGCGCAGTGCCGCCAGCTGGAGAAGCGCACCGCCGACGCTGCCCGCCGCGCCGGTGACCAGCAGGGTTTCGCCGCGGCGCAGCCCGGCGAGGGCGAGGGACCGATCCGCGGTGAGCCCGGCCATCGGCAGGGTGGCGGCTTCGGCCGCCGACGCCGTGACCGGAGCCGGCGCGACCGCCGCCACGTCCAGAACCACGTGCTCGGCGTAGGTGCCCGGGGCGGAGAGCACGTCACGCAGGCCGATGACCCGGTCCCCGACGGTGAAGTCCGTCGCCGGGCCGACCGCGTCGATCTCGCCGGCCACGTCCCAGCCCAGCGAGTAGCTGTCGGCGCGGGTGAGCAGGCCGGCGTGGAAGAGTTTGCCGTCGCGGGTGGACAGATCGATCCGGTTGACGGCGGCAGCGGCCACCCTGATCCGGACCTGGCCGGGGCCCGGTTCCGGCAGGGGCAGGTCGGCGAATTCGATCGCTTCGGGGCCGCCGAAGTGGCGGACGATGGCAGCTCTCATGGCGACGACGCTATGTTCGGCGGCAGGGGCGCGGTAAGGACGCACTTCGGAGTGCGTAACGCACGGGGAGGTACGCGCGATGGCGACCACGACTGCGGCGCAGCGCCGGGCCGAGGAGAGCCGGCAGTACAACGCCAACCTGGCGGCCTGCCCGGGACACGAGCTGCTCGCCACGCTCAGCGACAAGTGGCTGACCCTGATCATCGACGCGCTCGCCGACGGGCCGCAGCGTTACGCCGAGCTGTCGCGCACGGTGGCCGGCGCGAGCCAGAAGATGCTCACCCAGACGCTGCGCAAGCTGGAACGCGACGGGCTGGTGGCCCGCCGGGTGACCCCGTCGGTGCCGGTGCGCACCGACTACGAGCTCACCGGCCTGGGCCGGGAGCTGCTGCCGCTCCAGCGCGCGATCAAGGCCTGGGCCGAGACGCACATCGAGCAGGTGCACCAGGCCCGCGCCGAGTACGACGGGATGACCGGCCGGGTGGCCGATCGACAGCGATGACCGGCAACGTCCACTATGGCGGGAAGATCGAATTAAGGGAGACCATGACAGATCCTAGGTTCGACGTCATCGTGGTGGGGGCGCGATGCGCCGGGGCGCCACTCGCGATGCTGCTGGCCCGCCGTGGCTACCGGACGCTGCTGGTGGACCGGGCCACGTTCCCCAGTGACACGGTGTCCACCCACGTCATCCACCCGCCGGGCGCCGCCGCGCTGCAGCGGTGGGGTCTGCTCGACGAGGTCGCGGCGACCGGGTGCCCGCCGGTGGGGCGGTACTCGTTCGACTTCGGGCCGATCAGTCTGGCCGGGGCGCCGGGGACACCCGAGTCACCGTACGCCTACGCGCCCCGCCGCACCCTGCTCGACAAGATCCTGGTGGACGCCGCCGTGGCCGCCGGTGTCGAGGTCCGGGAGGGGTTCTCCGTCGACGAGGTGCTCTTCTCCGACGGCGCGGTGTCCGGGATCCGCGGCCGCGACCAGGGCGGCGCCACAGTGGAGGAGCGGGCCCGCGTGGTGGTCGGCGCGGACGGGCGCAACTCGGTGGTGGCCAAGGCCGTGCAGCCCGCTGTGTACGAGGAGCACCCGCCCCTCACCGTCGGCTACTACGGGTACTGGAGCAACCTGCCGACCGACACCTTCGAGGCGTACAGCCGGCCCGGCCGGGGCTGGGCGGTCTGCCCGACCAACGACGACCTGACGCTGGTGATCGGCGGCTGGCCGCACGCGGAGCTGGCCGAGCACCGCGACGACGTCGAGGGCACACTCCGGAAGACCTTCGAGCTGTCGCCGGCGTTCGCGGAGCGCATCCGCGGGGCGAAACTGGAGTCCCGGCTGGCCGGCACGTCGGTGCCGAACTACTTCCGCGCGCCGTACGGTCCGGGCTGGGCGCTGGTCGGCGACGCCGGTTACAACCGGGACTTCATCACCGCTCAGGGCATCACCGACGCCTTCCTGGACGCGGAGAACCTGGCGCAGGCGCTCGACGAGACACTGGCCGGCACCACGCCGTACGAGGAAGCGCTGGCCGGCTACCAGAAGCGCCGCGACACCCGGGCGATGCCGGTCTACCAGATGACGCTGGGGATCGCCTCGCTGCAACCGCCGGACGAGCAGATGGTCCAGCTGGTCTCCGCGATCATCGGCAACCAGGACGCGATGGACGCCTTCGCCCGCCTCAACTCGGGGGTGACGTCGCCGGCCGAGTTCTTCGCGCCGGAGAATTTGGGCCGGCTGGTCGCGCCGTAACCGTGATGGACCGGCCGTCCCAGGGACGGCCGGTCTCCTCTCAGCGGCTCCAGAACCGGTAGTGGTGCTCTTCCGCGAAGTCGGCGCGTTTCCACTGGCCGGAGGTCAGTGACTGGACGTACCCGTCGGCGTCGTCCCGCAGCCGGGGCCAGGCGCTCTCGCCGGTGGCAGTCTCACCGGTCGCCGCGAATTCGATCCAGGTGCTGATCAGCCGGTCGGCGAGGGCGTCCTGCTGCGGGGTTCGCTTCTCGAAGAGCGGCAGGTCGAACAGGTACGCCAGCTCGGCCATGTGCTGGGCGGCGGCCGGGAAGCTCGGGGCGGGGTAGCCGGCGTACCACGGGGTGTTCTGCTCGGCGAACTCGTACATCCTGGTCGGGGTCCAGCGGGCGAGCGTACGCGCGGAGTCCAAGGTGGGCACCGCCCAGTTGGCGTCGGTGTGCACCGCGGCGAGCGTCTGGCCGGCCGAGGCGCCCAGCGGATAGCGGGCCAGCACGGCATCGGCCCGGGAACCGTACGCCGCGCGGACCGCCGGCTCGTAGTCCTCGGCGGGCATCGGCCGGCCGGTGGCGAGCTCCTGGCCGAGAATCCGGCCGTTCTCCTCGTCGTGATTGACGCCGATCAGGACCGGGACCCGGTGGAAGCGGCCGGTGCGCAGAGCCTCGTCGACCGGCAGGGGCAGGGTGGGCGTGCCGCTGACCGGGCGCGGCTCGCGGTCGGCGCCGAACGCGGCGAGCAGCTCGGCGATCTTCACCTTGCGCAGGCAGGCGGCGACGTCGGCGCGGTCGGCGCAGCCGGCCTTCTCGATGACCGGGGCGCTGTCGGCCAGGGCTTCAGCCCGGGTACGGGAAGCGTTGCCCGGGACGCCGCACGGTGCGCTCTGGATGATCGCCCGATGGAACAACCCGCGGGAGGCGGGTGAGGCCAGATGGCCGCAGACCCCGTAACCGCCGCCGGACTGGCCCATGATCGTCACCCGGCCGGGGTCGCCGCCGAACGCCCGGATGTTCTCCCGCACCCAGCGCAGCGCGGCCCGCTGGTCGTCCAGGGCGAGGGCGCCGGACTCTGGCAGGGACGGGTGCGTCAGGAAGCTGGTGACGCCCAGCCGGTAGTTCATCGACACCACGACGGCGCCGGCGGCGGTGAGCCGGTCCGGGCCGTAGAGGTCGCCCATCCCGAACATCATGCTGCCGCCGTGGATCCAGACGATCACCGGCAGCTTGCCGCGGGTGCGGGCCGGGGTGGTGACGTTGAGGACGAGGCAGTCCTCGTCGGTGCTCGGTTTGCCGATCGGATAGCCGGCCGGCTGCGCGCACACCTTGCCGGGTGCGGTCGCCGGGCGCACGCCGGTCCAGGCGGGGACCGGGCGGGGCGCGGCGAAGCGCTCCGCGGTGGCGTAAGGGATGCCCTGGAAGGAGTGCACCTGCGGGCCCGCCGTGCCGCGGACCGCGCCCTGCGTCGTCACGACGATCGGTGGGCCGGTGGTCGCCTCGGCAACCGGGGCAAGCGTGACGGCCGCGATCGTCGTGAGGGTGAGGGCGGTGGCATAGAGGAGTTTCTTCATGCCGGAGAAAGTAGCACGATCGCGCAAAACGATCGCGCAAAACGTTCGTGCAATTCTCCTGATAGGGTTCGGGCGTGGGAAACCGGGAAGCCCTCCTCGACGGGGCCAAGCAGTGTCTGCGGGAGAAGGGTTACGACCGCACGAGCGTGCGCGACATCGCCGCGGCCGCCGGGGTCAGCACGGCGGCGATCGGCTATCACTACGGGTCCCGGGAGACGCTGCTCACCCAGGCGCTGTTCGCGATCCTCGACGAGTGGGGCGACAGCCTGGGCCGGGCCCTCGCCCCGGCGGCCGGCGACGACGCGGTGCGCGGTTTCGAGCGCATGTGGGAGAGCCTGGTCGAGCAGTTCGCCGCGCATCCGGACCTGTGGCTGGCGACTGTGGAGCTGTTCCTCCAGGCGCAGCGGCAGCCCGAGCTGCGCGCCCAACTGGCCGGCGGGATCGCGCAGGGCTGGCGCGGCATGGCCGGGATCCTGCAGAGCGTGCCGGAGGACGAGGTGAGCGAGCGCAGCACCCGCACGCTCGGCATGGTCCAGACAGCGTTGATCTCCGGCGTGATGGTTCAGACGCTCAGCGACCCGGCGAACGCCCCGACCGCCGCGGAGATCCTGGAGGGCCTGCGCCAGCTGGCGAAGCTGACCTGACCGCCGAGAGCCGGCGTGGAACGGGCCCGACCACCGCATCAGCCCGCCGGCGCTGCTGCGCCAGCGGCGCGGGAAGGCCGGCCCACCGCATCAGCCCGGCGGCGGCGTTACGGCCTGGAGCCGCGCTGAGGCCGCTCGGGTAGTTCGGGGAGGTGTAGCTTTCGGGGGCGGCTTAGGCGTACCCCGATGGGTCTATCTGCTTGCCCAGACGTCCAGGTTGAAGCGCTCCAGCACGCCCGGGACGAACAGGCCGGCGATGGAGAGCAGCGAGATCACCGTGAAGGCGGTGCGCAGGACGATCACCTCGACCTTGCCGCCGACCCGGACCGCCATGCTGTTCGGGATGCCGATCATCAGCCACATGCGGCGCTTGATCGGAATCGGCCACAGGATCGGCACGCCGTTCTTGGTGATCATGTCGCCGAGGATGTGCACGAAGCAGCCGACGGCGACCGCCAGACCCAGGAGTGGGTAGCCGCGGTCGCTGGGCAGGTTGGCTGCCGTGAACCAGGCGATCACGCCGGAGACCAGGGTGACGATGACCCAGCCGGCGCGTTCCGCCCACTCGTCGAAGAGGCCGCGCAGCGCCAGGCCGGCCATGAAGAAGACGATGCCGACGACCGCCCAGTGGCCGTAGTTCGCGGCCAGGGCGGTCGTGCCCCAGCCGATCAGGGCGCAGAACGGCAGGGTGTGGGTGAAGGTGCGGTGCCCGTTGTCCCGCCGCGGGTCACGCTTGAGCTTGGTGGCGGTGTAGACGCCGAGCGAGAACTTCTCCACCACCTCGGCGACGAACAGCGAGAAGACGCCGAACGTGCGGGCGACCGTGGCGCCGCCCTGGTTGCGGGTCACCTTGCCGGACATGTCCAGGTCGGGCAGGAGCGCGCCACCCGCACAGATCGCCGTGCCGACCGCCACCTCGAGCGGCGTCTGGCTGACGTTGGCGAACTGGTCGAGCGCCCAACTGCCGGCCAGCCAGGCGGCCGCTCCCGAGAGAGCGTGCGACGGACCCATCATGTGCCTTGTCCCTCCCCGAACAAACTCGGCCACTCTGGCAGAGCGAACGGGGAAGATCAACGACCGTCGTGTCCATCTTCGTCACCCGGGCGCCGCGGTGATCAGATGTGGCCGTGGCGACCGACGGTGTACTCCAACTTGTACCGCCCGTAGCGGGCATGCCGGATCAAGCCGATGACCAGGAAGGCCAGCGGGATCATCGGCCAGAAGAAGTCGGCGCCGGAGAGCAGCCAGACGCCGGTGAGAACACCGGCGATCACCATGATGAAGCTGGCATGCCGCTGCAGCGACCGGCGTGTCGCGACGCGGGCCTGCGGGGTACGCGCGAGTGCTCTCCGCCCGCCGTCGGGCAGATCCGCGGTGAGCGGGTGCAGCTCGTCGCGGAACCGGGCGGCGTACGCGGTGGCGAGCCGTTCCTCGCCCTCGGCCAGGTCGAGGCGGCCCTCGGTCATGTTGGCGCGCAGGATGTCGGCGACGTGCTCGCGTTCCGCGTCGGAGGCGCGGAGCCGGGCGGTGGGTGCCTGGGTCGGGTTCATGTCTGCCCCCTCGGGTCGATGTCTGCCACCAGCGTCGCGGTTCCGCGGTCGGCGCGCGTCGCCCCGGCGGAGCATTCCGCGGGAGTGCCGGGGGGAGATTCGGGGCCGTCGGTGTACTCCCTGGGGAGTACGGGGAGGGGTGCCGGATCGCCCTGTGGGGGTACCGGCAATGGCCCCCGCACGGCGATGCCCGGAGCATGCCGGGTGCCGTAGGTTCGGCTCATGGGAAAGCCGGAGCGCCGGTTCGACGCCGGGATGCGGATGGCCGCCGCCCGCGCCGACCAGCGGGAGAGGGCGCGGCAGCGCCGGCACGCCGGTTTCCCGCGCCGCCCCAAGCCCGAGTGGCCACCCGGCGCGGTGCTGGTGGCCACGCTGTTCCACATGGTCGGGGCACACAACCTGGCCGAGGAGGGCCGGGTCTACTGGACCATGGGCCCGATCGTCTACGCCCTGCTGATGGTCGGCCCGATCGCCCTGTTCTGGCGGCGGCGGGCGCCGGTCGTCGTGCTGGTGGTCGCCGCGGCCGCGTCGCTGGTGTTCGCGGCCGGCGCGACGCAGCACTTCACCTATGCGGCGGCGCCCGCGATCGCGCTGTTCACCCTGTCCCGGCTCGGCCGGTGGCGGACCGCGGCCATCGGCGCGGTGGCCGGCTTCGTCGCCTGGCTGTCGGTGGTCGTGGTGTTCGCCGACCAGCTCGGCCTTCCGGCGGGCACCCGCCCGGACCTGCGCCTGATCGTGCTCGCCGCGCTCGGGTTGACCGGCTCGGTGGTGTTCGGCATGGCGTCGAAGGTGCATCACGAACACCTGGCCGAGATCAAGAAGGCGCGGGCCGAGCAGGCGCGGGCCGAGGAGGAGCAGGAGCGGCGGCAGGCCTCGGAGGAGCGGCTGCGGATCGCGCGGGAGCTGCACGACGTGCTCGGGCATCACCTGTCGCTGATCAACGTGCAGGCCGGGGTGGGGCTGCATCTGATGGACAACCGGCCGGAGCAGGCGCGGGAGGCGCTCACCGCGATCAAGAGCGCCAGCGCGGAGGCGTTGCGGGAGGTGCGGGCCGTGCTGGGGGTGTTGCGGACCGAGGGGGAGGCGGCGCCCCGGCAGCCGGCGCTCGGGCTGAACCGGCTGGACGAGTTGACCGCGGGGGCCGGGATCCCGGTGCGCACCGTGGTCAACGGGGAGCCGCGGGAGTTGCCTGCTGAGGTGGACCGCGCGGCGTACCGGATCGTGCAGGAGGCGCTGACCAACGTGCGGCGGCATGCCGGTGGGCCGGATCGGGGTGCGGAGGTGACGGTGGGCTATCTGCCTACGGCGCTGCATCTGTCGGTGCGTAACGGTGGGGATCCGGCGGGGGCGCCGCCGGCCGCGGACGGTGAGCGGGGCAGCGGGATCGCCGGGATGCGGGCGCGGGTGGAGGCGCTGGGTGGGCGGTTCGCGGCGGGGCGGCTGCCGGAGGGCGGCTTCCTGGTCTCGGTGATCCTGCCGGCGGCGAGCGGGGCGGCCGGCCCGGCAGCGAGCGAGGGGGCCGGCCCGGCGGCGAGCGAGGCGGCCGAGCCGGAATGCGGGCCGGTGCGGGTTTCGGGGCCGGAGGGGGATGCATGATCACGGTGTTGCTGGCGGACGATCAGGCGCTGGTCCGGGCCGGCTTCCGGGCGCTGCTCGGCGCGGAGCCGGGCATCGAGGTGGTCGGTGAGGCGGCCGACGGTCTGCAGGCGGTCGATCTGGTGCGCGCCAAGCACCCGGACGTCGTACTGATGGACATTCGGATGCCGGGCGTCGACGGGCTGGAGGCCACCCGCCGGATCGCCGCCGACCCCGCCCTGGCCGGCACCCGGGTGGTCATTCTGACCACGTTCGAGCTGGACGAGTACGTGTTCGAGGCGCTGCGCACCGGGGCTTCCGGGTTCCTGGTGAAGGACACCGAGCCGGTCGAGTTGCTGCGGGCGGTGCGGGTGGTGGCGGCCGGTGAGGCGCTGCTGTCGCCGAGCGTGACCCGGCGGGTGATCGGCGAGTTCGCCGGTGGCACCGGGCGCGGGCGCGAGCCGGTGCCACCGCGCGAGCTGGAGCAGCTCACCGACCGGGAGCGCGAGGTGATGGTGCTGGTCGCCGAAGGGCTGTCCAACGACGAGATCGCGGCCCGTCTGGTGATCAGTCCGGCCACGGCGAAGACGCACGTCAGCCGGACGATGATCAAGCTGGGCGCGCGGGATCGGGCACAGCTGGTGGTGCTGGCCTACGAGGCCGGCCTGATCCGCCCCGGCTGGCTCGCCTAGCTCACCGCCGGCCCGACGCGGTCCCGGCCGCGACCAAGCGCCTAGCTCACTGCCGGCCCGACCCGGTTTCCGGCCGCGACCAAGCGCCTAGCTCACCGCCGGCTCGACCCGGTTCCCGGCCGCGACCGAGCGGTTGCGGCCGCCGGCCTTGGCGGCGTAGAGCGCCTCGTCTGCCGCCTTCAACAATGCTTCGGGGTCGGCGATTCGGCCGGGTGCGCTTGCGGCGCCGACCGATGCGGTCACGCTGAGCAGGGCCTGCTCGCCCGCGTCGACCGGCAGGTCGCTGACCGCCAGGCGCATGCGTTCGGCGAAGGCGTACAGGGTGTCGCCGTCGGCCTGTGGGGCGAGCACCACGAACTCCTCGCCGCCGTAACGGGCGACCACGGAGCCGGCGCGGGCCACCGACTTCAGGCGGCGGGCCACCTCCCGCAGGACGCGGTCGCCGGCCGGGTGCCCGTAGGTGTCGTTGATCGGTTTGAAGTGGTCGACGTCGATGACGAGCAGGCCGAGATCGTGACCGGTCCGCGCGGCCCGGCGGCATTCCACGGCGAGCGCCTCGGTGAAGTAGCGCCGGGTGTGCAGTCCGGTCAGCGGGTCGGTCACCGCGGCCCGGCGCTGTGCCGCCACCAGGCCGTACATGCGGGCTAGCACGAGCAGGAACATGATCGCGCAGGCTGCGCTCCACAGTGGCACGTTCACCGGGTCGTCGCGCAGGTGCTGCAGGAGCTGGACGACGGGCGCCATGAGCACGGCGATCGCGAGCACGGCGAGACGGGCCGGGGATGCGTCCGGGACCGCCGAGCTGCTTCGCTGGTCGAAGTGCCGGATCCCGGGGTGCAGCGCCGCGGCGCCGAGCAGGCCGAGCGAGAGCATCCACATGCCGTCGAGGAACGCCTCGTTCACGCCGCCGCCGTCGACGACGCCGAGCACCGCGTACACGGTGTCGACGGCCAGCATCAGCGTGAGGCTGGTCAGCAGCAGGCGCAGCACGGGGCCGCGGGTGCCCGGCCCGAGGATCAGGCGGACCGCCAGGATCAACAGCATGAGATCGAGGACCGGGTACGCCGACTGGGTCAGTTTGGCCGCCATCGGCAGTTCCGAGTCGGCGGTGAGCGGCTCGATCAGGTAGATCCAGGTGAGCAGTCCGGCGCTGACCGCCACGATGAGGGCGTCGACCGCGCTGGGCAGGTCCCACCCGGGGGCCCGCCGGCGGATGAAGAGCAGCACGGCCGCCGCGATGAGCAGGTAGTAGACGAAGTAGAGCAGGTCCGCCGGGGTGGGTTCGAGGAACTCGCCGGACAGGTAGTTGTCCAGGACCGTGAGGGTGTCGGCGGCGGCGTAGAACAGCTGCGCCACGGCCAGCAGAAGCCAGCCCGCCCGGTGCGGGGGCCGGTGCCACAGCGTGCCGGCGAGAATGACGAACGGCGTCGCGATGCTGACGGCGAGGTACGGCGCGCTGATGATCAGCTGCGAGTTGCCGGTCGTGTCGAGCCACACGCGTGCGCCGATGCAGACCGCCAGAACGCCCAGCCACCAGCCCCATGCCCGCCCGGCGGACGGCGTTTCCCTGTTCACATCAAGTAGCGTCGCGGTTACTAGTTGCAATTGGGGTGCGCGGCGACGTTCGCCTCGTCACAGCCGGCGTACGCGCAGGTGCTCCGCCACCGACCAGGCCTGGAAGGGACAGCCGGTGGCGTCGTGCGGGGCGTCGCCGTACGCGGTCTCCGAGACCGACCCGAGCCCGTGCTCGGTGAGGTGGCCGTCGATGTCGGTGAGCACGTCATCGGCCGGCACCCCGAGGCGGCGCCAGGCGTCGGCGTACGGGCCGGTCAGCCAGGGCCAGACCGTTCCGGTGTGGTACGCGCCGTCGCGTTCCGCCGGTCCGCCCCGGTGCACCCCGCGGTAGCCGGGCGTGCCGGGCGCCAGGCTGCGCAGCCCGAGTGGGGTCAGCAGGTGCGCGCCGATCCGTTCCAGGGCCTGCCGCTCGGGCCTGAGCGGGGCGTGCGGCAGCGACCAGGCCAGCAACTGGTTGGGCCGCAGGAGGGAGTCGTCCGGGCCGTCGACCACGTCGTGCAGCAGCCCGTCGCGGGCCGGGAACCGCCGGGCGAACCCGGCCAGGGCGGCCGCGTGGGCGTTCTCGGCCGTCGCGTGCCCGAACGAGGCGACCGTGGCCAGGCCGTTGACCCACAGGGCGTTCACCTCGACCGGTTTGCCGGCCCGCGCGGTCACCGGCACCCCGTCGACCCGGGCGTCCATCCAGGTCAGTGCCTCGCCGGGGGCGCCGTGGGTGAGCAGCCCGTCGGCCGGGTCGGCGACGATGCCGTACCGGGTGCCGGCCAGGTGGTGGTCGATGACGTCGCGCAGTGCGGGCAGCAGCTCGGCCACGAGGTCCTGGTCGCCGGTGACGGCCACGTGCCGGCCGACCGCGTGCAGGAACCAGAGGGTGCCGTCGACTGTGTTGTACTCGACGTCGCCGGTGTCGGCAGTGTTGGCCAGCATGCCGCGCGACAGCGTGCCGGCGTAGCCGCGGAGCAGCTCACGGCCCAGTTCGGCGCGGCCGGTGGCGAGGAACAGCCCCTCGTAGCTGATCATCGTGTCCCGCGACCAGGCGCCGAACCAGGGGTAGCCGGCGACCACGTCCGGGCCGGTCGCGGTGCGGACCACGAAGGCGTCGGCGGCCAGGGCGAGCGCGGCCTGGGTCTCGTCGGCCGGCGACGCGGCGGCGACCACGGCCCGGTTGCGGGTGCGGGCGGCGTCCACGGCCAGGGCTGCCGGCGGCGGCGGTTCACCACCGGCCCAGGCCGACACCTCGACGGCCGAGCCGGGGCGGGGCAGGTCGGCATGGAAGCTTCCCGCGTACCAGAGATCTTCGGTGGGGGTGAGGCCGCGTTCTGCCTCCGCGCGGTATCGCACTCCCCGGTACCACTCGCCGCTCGCGGCGAAGCCGGGGCCGGCGATCCGGTAGGCGCCCTCCACCTCGCACCCGTCGGCCGTGCTGGTCACCACCGGTGGTGGACCGCCGGCGGTGCGCTCGCCGTGCGCGTCCCGCCAGGTGCCGAGCGCTTCCAGCGCGATCGTGACGGGGCCACCGGCGATCAGGCGGTGCACCACCCCGACGGCGGGCCGGCCGGCGGTCATGGCGATCTCCCGTTCGATCACCGTCGCGCCGATCCGCCAGCGCCAGCGCGGCACCCCGTCGATCAGCGCGAAGCTCGCCAGCTGCCGATGTCCCTGCGGGGCGATCGCGCCGTCCGCCCATTGATGGACGCCGAGCCGCACCTGGGTCCCGGACGGGAGGGTGACCACCGCGTCCAGCGCGGCGAGCGCGAGGTGCCGGGCCGCCGGAGTGCGCCCGGCGACCACGAGAAGTCCGTGGTAGCGACGGGTACGCAGACCGCACACGGTCCCCATGGCATAACCCCCGGTACCGTCGGGTAGGAGCCATTCCCGGGTGGCGCCCTCAGTGAGGCGGGCGCACAGCTGTGGGCCGAAGGTGATCGGGCGGACCGTGGACACTGCGGATTCGACCTCACTTGACACAGCGGCATGACAGTCTCAGTGTGATCGACTCCGGGACGAATTTCGGGTTGTGGGGGATATCGGGTCGTGGGGGAAAGAGAGCGCGTACGCCTGGCCCAGGCCGACTCCGGTGAGCAGCCGTGGCGCGCGTGGGGCCCGTACGTCTCGGAGCGGGCCTGGGGCACGGTTCGGGAGGACTACAGCGAGCACGGCACGGCGTGGGACTACTTCCCGCACGATCATGCGCGCTCCCGGGCGTACCGGTGGAACGAGGACGGCATGGCCGGCCTCTGCGACGACCGCCAGACGTTCTGCTTCGCGCTCGCCCTGTGGAACGGCAAGGACCCGATCCTCAAGGAGCGGATGTTCGGTCTCGGTGGCGACGGCGGCAACCACGGTGAGGACGCCAAGGACTACTGGTGGTACCAGGACTCCACGCCCACCCACTCGTGGATGCGGTGGCGCTACCACTACCCGCAGGACGAGTTCCCGTACGACCAGCTGGTCCGGGTCAACGGCCAGCGCTCCCGCAACGAGGGCGAGTACGAGCTGGTCGACACCGGCATCTTCGACCGGGACCGGTTCTGGGCCGTCACCGTCGACTACGCCAAGGCGTCCCCGACCGACGTGTGCATCGCGGTCACCGTCTCCAACCGGGGCCCGGACACCGCCACCCTGCACGTGCTGCCCACGCTCTGGTTCCGCAACACCTGGTCGTGGGGGCTGCCGAACCGGCACACGCCGACCATCGAGGGCAGCCCGGGACGCCTCGCCGGGCTGCACCGCTCGCTGGGCCACCTCACGCTCGAGGGACAGGGCAACCCGCCGGCGCTGCTCTGTGACAACGAGACGAACGCGCAGCGGCTGTGGGGTCTGCCCGGCCGCAGCCCGTACCCGAAGGACGGGATCAACGACCACCTGATCCTCGGCACGCCGACGGTGAACCCGGCCGGGACCGGCACCAAGGGGGCCCTGCACTACCGGCTCACCCTGGCCGCGGGGGAGACCCGTACGCTGCGCCTGCGCCTGACCCAGAGCGAGTCCGCGCTGCCGCAGGCCGATCTGGGCGCGGGCTGGTCCGCGGTGATGCGGGACCGGCTGGCCGAGGCCGACGAGTTCTTCGCCGACGTGATCCCGTCGGCGGCCTCGGCCGAGGAGGTCTCGGTGGCCCGGCAGGCGATCGCCGGGCTGATGTGGGGCAAGCAGTTCTACCACTTCGACGTGAAGCAGTGGCTGGTCGGCGACCCGGGCAACTCGCCGCCGCCGCCGGGCCGGCGCTGGGGCCGCAACAACGGCTGGCGCCACATGAACAGCTTCGACGTGATCAGCATGCCGGACCCGTGGGAGTACCCCTGGTACGCCGCGTGGGACCTGGCGTTCCACTGCGTCAGCATCGCCCGTGTCGACCCCGGTTTCGCCAAGGCGCAGCTGGTCCTGCTGCTGCGCGAGTGGTACATGCACCCCAACGGGCAGATCCCGGCGTACGAGTGGTCGTTCAGCGACGTGAACCCGCCGGTGCACGCCTGGGCCGCGCTGCGGGTCTTCGAGATCGACGGGTCGCGCGACTACGACTTCCTGTCCCGGGTCATGCACAAGCTGCTGCTCAACTTCACCTGGTGGGTGAACCGCAAGGACGTCGGCGGCAACAACGTCTTCGAGGGCGGCTTCCTCGGGCTGGACAACGTCGGCCCGTTCGACCGGTCCGCGGCCCTGCCGGTCGCCGGGGTGCTCGAGCAGTCCGACGGCACCGGCTGGATGGCCATGTACGCGCTGAACCTGCTCGACATGGCGATCATCCTGGCCCTGCACGACCGCACCTACGAGGACATGGCCACGAAGTTCTTCGAGCACTTCACGTACATCGCGGAGGCGGCGTACCGGCAGGGGCTCTGGGACGACGAGGACAGCTTCTTCTACGACGTGCTGCGCCTGCCGGACGGCCACAAGGTGCCGCTGAAGGCCCGCTCGATCGTCGGACTGCTGCCCCTCGCGGCCACCACCCGGCTCACCTCGGAGACCCTCAACCGGCTCCCGGAGATCAATTCACGGGTTCGCTGGATGCTGCACCATCAGGGTGAGTTCGGTGATGTGATCAGCGCCCGGCGCCTGGGCGGCGCCGACCGGCGCCAACAGCGCCTGCTGTCGATGGTGGGCCAGGATCAGCTGCTGCGCATCCTGGCCAGGCTGCTGGACCCGGAGGAATTCCTTTCTCCGTACGGGCTACGCACCCTGTCCCGAGCGCATCTGGAGAAGCCGTTCACCGTCTCGCTGGGCGGCTCCGACTTCACCGTCGGCTACGAGCCCGCGGAGAGCACCAGCGGCCTGTTCGGCGGCAACTCGAACTGGCGCGGCCCGGTCTGGATGCCGGTCAACTTCCTGCTCGTCCAGGCGCTGCGCGAGTTCGCCGAGTTCTACGGCGAGGACCTGAAGGCGGAGTACCCGACCGGCGCGCAGCGCAAGGCGAACTTGACCGAGATCGCCGACGACCTGTCCCGCCGCCTGATCAACCTCTTCGTGCCGGGCGAGGACGGCCGGCGCCCGATCTACGGCGCCACCGAACTGTTCCAGACCCACCCGGACTGGAAGGATCTGGTCGCCTTTCCGGAGTATTTCCACGGCGACAACGGCGCGGGCCTCGGCGCCTGGCATCAGACCGGCTGGACCGCTCTGGTGATCGATCTGGTATTCGATCTGCACAATGACCGGCGGCGTCGCCGAGAATGATTTAACCATAAACCTGTTTCGATCCCGCCATGGCGTAAGCGCCGATGGTGTGAGTGCACGTTGGACAGTGAGACTGGCCCAGCAAGTCGTTGCACTTCTCGAAACAGGGAGTTGACACATGAGGGCAAAGGGATTCGTCGCCACCGCCGCGCTGGGTTTCGCGGCGGCGGGTGTGCTGGCGGTCGCGTCGCCGGCCTCGGCCGCCGACTACTACTGTGAGTACGGGCCGCGCACCATCAGCAGCGGCAAGCAGGCCGAGGCGCGGTGCAAGCACACCGGCCGCCAGGTGCGGATCAAGGCGGAGTGCGACTGGTCGCCGTTCAACATCTACTCGAACGCGTTCGGCACGTCGTACGAGTACCGCAAGACCAACGGTTCCTGCTCGCAGGGAATCGAGTCGGCGTACATCGCCTGGGTCTGATCAATTTGGCCTAGGCCGCTAGCATTCGACGGGTTCCGGACCAGTGACAGTGGCCCGGAACCCGGCTCCATTCTGCACCAGGAATGCATAAATGAACGCCGATCGATGGGAATTGTTAACTGTGTCAGCGAGCGAGCGGGCCATCCTGGAGATGGTCATGATCGAGAAGTCGTATCGCAGCGGGACATTGAACATCAAAGCCCTCGGCGGCGTCTCCCTGCAGGTGATGCCCGGTGAGCTGGTCGCGGTGATGGGGCCGAGCGGATGCGGCAAGTCGACCCTGCTGGCGATCGCCGGCGGCCTGCTCCCACCGGATCGCGGCGAGGTGCTGGTCACCGGGAAGCCCTTGGCGAAGCTGCGCGGCAGCGCCCTGCACAGCCTGCGGCGTAAGGCGATCGGCTACGTCTTCCAGGACTACAACCTGATGCGTACGCTCACCGCCGCCGAGAACGTCGCGCTGCCCGACGAACTCTCCGGGATGCGCCGCGCCGACGCCCGACGGCAGGCACAGCACGCGCTGGCCGCGGTCGGCATGGGCGACTACGCGGACCGGTTCCCCGACCAGCTCTCCGGCGGTCAGCAGCAGCGGGTGGCCCTGGCCCGGGCGATCGCCGGCGAGCGCCGGCTGATCCTCGCCGACGAGCCGACCGGCGCGCTCGACTCGACCACCGCCACGGCCGTGCTCGACGTGCTGCGTCACCTGGTCAACCAGGGGGTCGGTTGTGTGCTGGTCACCCACGACGCCACGGTGGCCGGCCGGGCCGACCGGGTGGTGACGATGCGGGACGGGCGTATCGAAGCGTCGGTCGGAGTGGCCCGGTGAGCGGATTGCGTACGTTTGCGCTCGCCCTGCGCATCGCGTCCCGCTCGCTGCGCCGGACCCTGCGCCGCAGCCTGTTGCTGACCGCCTTCGTCGCGGTGCCGCTGGCTCTGGCCGCGTTCGTCAGCACGCTGACCACCACGGCGGTGCCGAGCGGGGAGGAGTTCGCCACCCGCGCGCTGGGCACCGCCGCGCTGCGGGCCGAGCTGCCCGGCCTGGACCTGCCGCCGGCCGAGAAGCTGGCGCAGGGCACCACGACGATCCGCGGGCTGGTCCCCGGCGCGAGCGACGTCCAGGCCGTGATCACCCAGGAGTCCCGGCTGGTCAAGGGCGAGCGGGAGGTGGCCGGCGCCAGTTTCGGCCTGGACTCCGGCAGCCCGATGCACGCCGGGCGGTTCACGATCGAGGACGGCGAGCTGCCCAGGGGCGACAGCGAGGTGGCGCTCTCCGCCGCGATCGCCCGCCGGCTCGAGGTGGCCCCCGGCGGCACGATCACGGTCGAGGGGCAGGAACTCACCGTCGCCGGCACCGTGGTCGACCGGGCCGACACCAACCGGATCTTCGCCGTGGTCAGCGTGCCGGCGGCGGTGACGATCGCCGAGCGGGCCGCGGCCGGCGCCCCGCCCGGCACCAGCCGGCAGGTCACCATCGCCTGGCATCTGAGCGGGGTCGAGGCCGGCGCCGCCGCCGAGACGCTGCGCAACGCCGAGTGGCGCACGCTGACCCGGGCCGACTTCGCCGAGCGCGGCGCCGACCAGCTCGGTGAGCTGCCCGGACTGACCCTGGGCGTGACCCTGCTGACCCTGGCGCTGGCCACCCTGCTGGTCGGTGCCGGCTTCGCCGTCGCCGCCAGTTCCAGCCGGCGCGAGATCGGCCTGCTCGCCGCCTCCGGGGCCAGCCCCGGGCAGCGGCGGCTGGTGCTGACCGCGAACGGGTTCGTGCTCGGCGCGGTCGCGGCGGTGCTGGGCCTCGGCGCCGGGGTGGGTGCGGCTGCCGTCGCCTATCCGGCGGTCGGCCGCAGCCTCGACCAGGTGTGGACGCAGCTGCGGCTGGACACCACGATGCTGGCCGGGTTCGCCCTGCTCGGGCTGGCCGGGCCGGTCGTGGCCGCGTGGCTGGCCGGGCGGCAGACCGCCTCGATGGACCCGTGGACCGCGCTGCACGAGCGGCCGCTGGCGCTCGCCGTCCGGGCGGTACGGCGTACCCGTCGCTGGACCGTGACCGCCCTGTGCGCCGCGCTGGCGCTACTGGCGCTCGCCACCGTCTCCGCCGACGTCGCCGTGACCGCCCTGGCCGCTTTCATGACCGTGGTCGCCGTCGCGGCGGCCACCCGGGTCGCAGTGCCCCGGCTGGCCCGTTGGGCGGCGAACGCCCGGCCCGGGATGCGGGTGGCGCTGCGTTCACACGCCGCCGCACCGGGCCGCGGCGCCGCCCTGGTGGCCGCGATCGGCGCGGTGGTGACCGTCGCGGGCCTGGTCATGCTCGGCGCGGGCGGGCTGGCCGAACGCTCGGTCGCGTCCTACCGCCCGACCGCACCGGACGGCACCGCCGTCATCGACACCCACGACACGCTCCCGGCGAGCACGGTGGCCGAGGTGACCCGCCGGCTCGGGGCGACCGGGGTCGCCCGGATCAACCTGGCCATGCCGCCGGACGCGGCCGGCACCGACACCTACCTGATGACCGTCGACAACCCGGTGGCGCGGTGTTACCGCGACCCGCAGTCGGACCCGCGCGAGTGCATCGACCGCAGCGGCTTCCCGGACACCTCGTTCTGGTATTTGGGCATCGTCGAGCCGGCGCAGATGGCGGCCGTCCTCGGCCGGCCGATGACCGGCGCCGAGACCGACGCCTTCACGAAGGGCCAGGTGATCGCCCTTTCCGAGCAGGTGGTCGACGGCGGCTCGGTCCGGATCTACGACCGGGACCCGGAGAACTCGCCGGAGGCACGCTCCCGGACACACCCGGCCGTGGCCGCCGACGGCGCGCAGGCCTACGTCGAGTTGCCGTTCGCCTTCATCTCGCCGGAGGGCGCGCAGACCGCCGGGATGAAGCTGCACCCCCAGGTGCAGTACCTGATGCGGGGCGCGGGACGGCCGTCGGAAGCCGCCGAGGACACCGCGCGGGCGGTGCTCAGCGCGGACAGCGGAGGCCAGGCCCGGATCTATGTGGAGCGCGGCAATCCGGGCAGCCGCCAGCTCGCCACGGTCCTGACCACCTGCGCCGTCATCCTGCTCGCACTGACCGCGGCGGTCGCGGTGCTGGCCGTCGGCCTCGCCACCGAGGAGCTGGCCCCGGAGTTCGCCACGCTTGCCGCGGTCGGCGCGACCAGCCGGTTCCGGCGCGTGCTCACCTCGTCGTACTCGGCGGTGACCGCCACCTTGGGCGTGCTGCTGGGACTGATCACCCTGGTGCTGATCACCCCGGCGCAGACCCGGGCCATGGCGGTGCCGGTGAGCCCACAGGCATGGCTGCTGCTGCTCGGCACCGGGGCGGTCGCGGTCGTCGTCGCGGCGGCCGGCGGATGGGTGAGCAGCCCCCGGCCGCGGAGTCTGGTGCGCCGGGTGAACTGATACGGATGTGCTCTGTCGATATGCCGACGCATGGACGATATTGGATGGCTGTTCCCCTTTCGGTACCGTGATTGGCGGTTACCGAATCTGTCCACGGGGGAACGATTTTGCGAAACGACCAAGTGACATTGTGCCGGCATGATGCACAGCTCGAGGCGGCCGTCGCTCGTGTTCCACGCCTGAGTAACCGGGAACTGGAAGTCCTGATGGCACTGCCGTCCGGCCACACCAACGGCGCGCTCGCACACCGGTTGTGCATGACCGAGCGTACGCTGCGGGCACACATCGGTCAGATCCTGATCAAGTTGGATGTGGAGGGCAGGGTCCGCGCCGCCGTGGTGGCGTTCGCATGGCAGAACTGCTGCCGGGAAAAGATGATTCGCTAAGCAAATCAAATTGGCATGAGAACGGCCCGGCGTCCATTTCGCCGGGCCGTTCGCCTTTTCGCGAGCGGTATACCGTTGCCGGCCGTTCTTCGGGTTCTCGCCCGTCTTTCCAGCATGGATGATCACGGCGCGTAGAGTTGCTGACCATGACGGGGATCGAAGCCTCCACGCACGTACGGTTGGCCCGCCCGAGCCGCGACCTGGCCGCCGCCGAGCGCTTCTACGTCGACGGGCTGGGCCTCGAAGTCCTGTACCGGGCCACCGCCGAAGGCCCGGGCGAGCACGACCTGCTGATGCTCGGCCGGGCCGGCGCCGCGTGGCACCTCGAGCTGGTCGCCGGTCCGGAGCCGACCCCGTCCGAGCAGGACCTGTTCGTGCTCTACCTGGACGGGCCGGTGCCGGACGAACTGCTGGAGCGACTGGAGAACGCCGGCGGGCGGCGGGTCTCGCAGGGGCCCTACTGGGACCAGTGGGGCGTCACGGTCGTCGACCCCGACGGATACCGCCTGGTGCTGTCTACCCGCCGCTGGCACAACACCCCGCTCGCCGCCTGATCCCCTTCCGCCGCGCTCTTCCCGCCGCCCAGCCCCACGCAAGCCCACCGTTGCATGTCTGTGCGGCGGCTGGTGGTGGCGAGCCGCCGCTGAGGTGGGTTTCGGGGTGGGTGTTGGGTGTCTGTGCGGCGGCTGGTGGTCGCGAGCCGCCGTCCGGGCGTGTCTCAAGTCTGGTGTTGCGGGGCCGGCCGGTGGGTCAGGACGCGCGGGCCACGATTTCCTCGGCTACGTGGCGCAACTGGTCGCGGTCGGGGTGGAAGCCGGCGGCGATGTCGGGGTGCAGGCCTGCTTTGGCCTGGTCCAGCAGCATCCAGGTGACCTGGTCGACGCTTTCCCCGGCGTACCTCTGCCTGATCTTGACCGTTGCTGCCTGCAGCGCGGAACTCAGCTGGTCCTCGAGCGGGCCGCGGAGTTTCTCCTCCACGGGGTTGAGTGACTGCGGGTCGAGGGTGACGTGCGGCTCGGCCAAGATGCCCTCCGAATGAGAACGATGACGCCGCGCGGGATACCCGGGAGCAAGGGCGCGGTAAACCACGATCACCTGCACGGTGGAACTGTTCTAGAACTGTGTGCTACAACTACAGCACTGTTCTAGAACTCTAGGAGGCTGTCGTGGACCAGCTGGTACGCGCCGACTCTCGCCGCCCGGCGGGACTCGGCAGGTTCGGGGAGTACGGCGGGAGGTTCGTCCCGGAGTCGCTCGTCCCGGCGTGCGAGGAGGTGGAGCGGGCGTTCGCCGAGGCCTGGGCCGATCCGGTGTTCCACGCCGAGTTGCATCACCTGCTCTCGGTCTACGTGGGCCGGCCGACGCCGCTGACTCCGGCGGTGCGGCTCTCCGCGGAGCTGGGAATCACCCTGCTGCTCAAGCGCGAGGACCTGACCCACACCGGATCCCACAAGATCAATAACGTGCTGGGGCAGGCGCTGCTGGCCCGGCGGATGGGCAAGCGCCGGCTGATCGCCGAGACCGGGGCCGGCCAGCACGGCGTCGCCACCGCCACCGCGGGCGCGCTGCTCGGCCTCGACGTCACGGTGTTCATGGGCGAGCGCGACATCGAGCGGCAAGAACTCAACGTCTTCCGGATGAAGATGCTCGGCGCCGAGGTGGTGCCGGTGACCGCGGGCAGCCGCACCCTCAAGGACGCGACCAGCGAGGCGTTCCGGCACTGGGTGACCGTGGTCGACGACTCCTACTACTGCCTCGGCTCGGCGCTCGGGCCACACCCGTACCCGTGGATGGTCCGCCAGTTCCAGCGGGTGATCGGCGACGAGGCCCGCGCGCAGTGCGCCGGCCGGCTGTCCGCCGCGACACCGGACTTCGTGGTCGCCTGCGTCGGCGGCGGGTCCAACGCGGCCGGCACGTTCGCCGGCTTCCTCGACACCCCGGCCCGGCTGATCGGGGTGGAGGCGGCCGGCGGAGCGGCGATCGGCGCGGGACGACCCGGGGTGCTGCACGGGTTCCGCTCCCGGGTGCTGCAGGACGAGCACGGGCAGATCACCGAGGCGCACTCGATCTCGGCGGGGCTGGACTATCCGGGGGTGGGCCCGGAGCACGCCTATCTGGCGGAGACCGGCCGGGCGACGTACGTGACGGCGGACGACGCCGAGGTGGTGGCCGCGACCCACCGGCTGGCCCGCAGCGAAGGAATCCTCTGCGCCCTGGAGTCGGCGCACGCCGTGGCCTGGGTGCTGCGGGCGGCGCAGGACGGAACGATCCCGCAGGGCTCGACGGTGGTGCTCACGCTGTCCGGCCGCGGGGACAAGGACATGGCGACCCTGATGGAGCTGTCGTGAAGATGCTGGTGCCGTACGTGACCGCCGGAGCCACCGGCGACTGGACCGACCTGCTGCGCGCCGCGGTCGACGCCGGGGCGGACGCGATCGAGGTGGGGCTGCCGTTCTCCGACCCGACCATGGACGGGCCGGTCATCCAGCAGGCCTCCTACCAGGCGCTGTGCCGCGGTACGACGGTCGCCGGCGTGTTCGACGAGGTGTCCCGGCTCGACCTGGGGGTGCCGCTGATCGCGTTCACGTACGCCAACCTGGTCCTGAACCGGGGCGCCGACGCCTTCTGCTCCGCGCTGCGGGACGCCGGGATGAGCGGCCTGCTCGCCCCGGACCTGCCGATCGACGAGGCCGGGCCGGTCAGCGCGGCCGCGGAACGCCACGGGGTGGACGTCGTCCTGCTGGCGTCGCCGTCCACCCCGCCGGCCCGGCGCGCCGAGATCGCCAAGCGCAGCCAGGGCTTCGTCTACGCGGTCAGCGTGATGGCCCCGACCGGGGAGCAGGCATCCCTGCGGTCCCCCGGCCGGGAACTGGTCATGTCGCTGAAGCAGCACACCGACCTGCCGGTGGTGCTCGGCTTCGGCATCTCCGGCGCCGAGCAGGCGGCCGCGGCGTGCGAGTACGCCGACGGGGTGGCGATCGGCTCGGCGGTCATGCGCCGGGTCTTGGCCGGCGAGTCACCGGCCGAGATCGGAGCGATGCTGGCCGGCATCCGCAGAGCGATCAGCCTCGGCCGCGCCTGACGGCGGGTGCCTCAGCCTCGGCCGCGCCTGACGGCGGGTGCCTCAGCCTCGGCCGCGTTTGACCTCGAAGAACGTGCCGACGCGGATCAGGGCGGCGGTCGCGTCCCAGATCTGCAGCGACTCGTCGAGCGACGGCACCTCGCCGATGATCGGGCCGTGCAGGCCCCGCTCGGCCCCGGCGACCTGCAGCACCGGCGAGCCGATGCCGGGGCCGGCGAGCGCCATGGCGGCCTCGTGCGACTCGCGGACCGCCTCGTCCCAGGCCGGGTCGTCGAGAACGGTGTCCGCCTTCTCGACACCGGCGGCCTCGGCGGCCGCGGCCACGATCTCGTCGCTGATCCTGGCGTCGGCCTCGTGCGTACGGTTGCCGATCTCGGTGTAGAAGTCGCCGAGTTGATCCTGCCGGCCGTCCGCGCTCAGGGCCGCGACCAGCCGCAGCGCCCGGCTGGACGCGGCCATGGCCGCGCGGAACTGTTCCGGCACGTTGCCCTCGTTGAGGATGGCCAGGCTGAACGGGCGCCACCGCAGGGTGAGCCCGCGCTCGGGCGCGACCGTGCGCAGCCACCGCGAGGTACGCCAGGTGAACGGGCACGCCGGGTCGAAATAGAAGGTAACCTCCATGCCGCCGATCCTAGGTAGTGGATCGCGATTGCGGGGTATGTGCCGAGCGCGACGTTCGTGCAATCAACGAATTCTCTGGTCGGCGGGAACTGTCATCGCGCCTCGTCGTTGGACCGGTGAACCGACCGTACTGGAGTAAGTGATGCAATCGACCCGGCCGCGTGGCAGTGCATACGCGGAGCTCTCCCGCAAGATCAAGGGCGCCGGCCTGCTCGACCGGTGTCCGGGCTACTACGCCGTGCAGGGTGCTCTGCTCGGCGGGCTGGTCCTGCTGACCGGGGTGGCCCTGGTCCTGATCGGTGACTCCTGGTGGCAGATCGCGGTGGCGGTCGTCGCGGCGGTGGTCTCCACGCAGGTCGGCTTCTTCGGGCACGACACCGGGCACCGGCAGATCTTCACCTCCGGGCGGGCGAACCACGCCCTCGGCACGGTGCTCGCGAATCTGGGCGTCGGCTTCAGCTACGGCTGGTGGATCGACAAGCACAACCGGCACCACGCCCACCCGAACGACGAGGAGAAGGATCCGGACGTCGAGGCCGGGGCGCTGGCCTTCACCATCGGGCAGGCGCTCGGCAGCGGGCGGGTGGCCCAGACCTACTACCGCTACCAGGCCTGGATCTTCTTCCCCCTGCTGCTGCTCGAGGCGCTCAGCCTGCGCGCCTCCAGCGTGCGGTACCTGCTGAGCGGCGGCGGGGAGCGGCGCATCTGGGAGGCGGTGCTGCTGATGACACATCTGGTCGGGTACACCGCGCTGGTCTTCCTGTCGATGTCACCGCTCAAGGCCGTCGTCTTCATCGTTGTGCACCAGGGGCTGTTCGGCCTCTACCTGGGCTGCGCGTTCGCGCCGAACCACAAGGGGATGCCGTCGCTGAGCGAGGAGGAGGCCGCGGACTTCCTCCGCCGGCAGGTGCTCACCTCCCGCAACGTGCGCGGCAACTGGCTCACCGACTTCGCCCTGGGCGGGCTGAATTACCAGATCGAGCACCATCTGTTCCCGTCGATGCCGCGCCGGAACCTGCGGCACGCCCAGTTGATCGTGCGGGACTTCTGCGCCGAGCACCGGATCCCGTACCTGGAGACCGGCCTCTTCGAGTCATACGCGCAGGCCCTGCGGCATCTCGACCAGGTCGGCCGGGCGCCCTTCGCATCGACGCGCTGACATACGGGCCGGTGGCCCAAGGAGAGGCTCTCGATCGCCTTGGACCACCGACAATGTTTTCGCTACCCGCTAATCGAGGGGCTAATCACGTCTGACAGAAGAGGCGGCAAGAGTTCCCGCAACACGTCCACGCCGTCGCGGCTGAGCACCGATTCCGGGTGGAACTGCACCCCGGCGAAGCCCGGCCCGCGCAGCGCGTGCACCAGCCCGTCCTGGGGATCGCAGGCCACCTCGACCGGCCGGGCGGTGGCCGGCGCCGGCCCGGCCGCCGCGAAACTCGAGTAGAACCCGACCCGCCGGACCGTTCCGAACAGGTCCACCTCGCGGGCCAGCCCCTGGTAGGGCGAGTCCCGCCGGCGCAGCGGGAAGCCCAGCAGCGAGGCCAGGATCTGCTGCCCCAGGCAGACCGCGAAGACCGGCCGGCCCGCGTCGAGCAGAGAGCGGACCAGCGCGTGCAGCCTCGCCATCTTCGGGTCGGTGAGGTCGGACGGGTCACCCGGCCCGGGGCCGACGACCACCAGATCCGCGTCCGGCACCTCCGCGGTCCACGGCTGGACGGTCACGCTGAGCCCGAGCGCCTTCAGCTGGTGGGCCAGCATCGCGGTGAAGGTGTCCTCGGCGTCGACGATGACCGCGCTCCGGCCGTCGAGCTCGGGGACCACCAGGGCGCCCGGCTCGCGGGAGTCGAGCCAGAACCGGGCCAGTTCGTCGTTGCGGGCGGCGAGCAGGGACCTCACCTCGGGGGAGTGCGCGCTCACGCGTACCGGGGAGGGGTTTGCCGGAACCGCGCCCAGTGCGGCCAGCACGCCCGCGGCCTTGGTGTGTGTCTCGGCCACCTCGCCGGCCGGCGTGGAATGCCGGACCAGGGTGGCGCCGACCGGTACCCGCAGGGTGCCGTCGGGAGAGATCTCGGCGGTACGGATCAGGATGGGCGCGTCCAGGGTCTGGCGCCCGGCCTCGTCGTGGTCGAGCAGCGCGAGCACGCCGGCGTAGTAGCGGCGGCCGCGGCGTTCGTGGCGGGCGATCACCCGGCAGGCGTTCTCGATCGGGCTGCCGGTGACGGTCGGCGCGAACATGGTCTCGCGCAGCACCTCGCGCACGTCCAGCGAGCCCCGCCCGGCCAGCAGGTACTCGGTGTGGGTGAGGTGGGCCATCTCCTTGAGGTACGGGCCGGCGACCTGCCCACCGTGCTCGGCGACGGTGGCCATCATCTTGAGCTCCTCGTCGAGGACCATGTAGAGCTCCTCGATCTCCTTGGGATCGCGCAGGAAGTCGAGCAGATCGCCGGAGCCGTTCCGGAACGTGCCGCTGATCGGGTTCATCATGGTGATCCCGTCGGCGACGCTGACGTGCCGTTCCGGCGTGGCGCCGACCAGGGTCCGGGTGCCGGTGTGCACCAAGAAGGTCCAGTAGGTGCCCTGCTCCTGGGCGAGCAGCCGGCCGAACGCGGCGCGGGCGGCCTCGACCGGATCGCCGTCGACGCTCGCCTGGAACACCCGGTGGATCACGAAGTTGGCGCCCTCGCCGTGGCCGATCTCGTCGCGCAGCACCTGCTCGACGATCGCGCCGTACTCGTCGTCGGAGAGGTCGAACGCGCCGTCGCGGACCCGCAGGTCGCCGGCCGGGAAGGCGTCCAGCGGCTCGGTGCGGCGGTCGCTGATTAGCAGGCACTCCAGCGGGGTGCCGTCGTCGACGCACTCGAAGCCGCGTTCGGCGATCTGCCGGTAGGGGATCAGCGCGAGCGTCGGCCCGATCGGGATGTCGGCGAGCGTGGACACGGTGACGACGTCACCGCTGAGCACTTCGACGTGGTCGGCGCCGTCACGGTGGAGCAGGGCGAAAGGCATCGTGGTCCTCCGGAGTCCGGCGGCGCCCGACCGAGACCCGGCCATGCAGAACGGCCGCCTCGGAGAGGCGGCCGCGGTGGTTGGTTACGCGCGGGGGGTGTGGCCGCCGGTCAGGCGGGCCACCACATGGTCAAATGTGCGCGCATGGCGGTGAGCCTACACTCTCACCCGGCTCCATTGGTGAACGCCGACTGGATCGCGCTGCGGGCCCACAGCATCCGGCTGATAGCGCAGTCCGGGTGTTCGCCGAACTCCTGGGCGACCAGTTCCGCGCACCCGGCCTCGCCGAGGCGGTCGACGGTGGCGTGCACGGCGGCGCGGATGATCTCCGCGGTCGGTTCCTGCGAGCGTTGCAGGTAGGAGACGAAGAGCGCGTCACAGCGGGCGTCGTCGATCACAGCGGTCATCGGATCCTCCAGCCGTTCGGTAGCGCGGTGGTTGCCTGCTGACCAGCACACCGTCTCCGGGATGCAACCGAGGCGCGGAACGGTTGCGGCTGGGTTGCTCCACATACCGTCTTTTAACGGTATATCTTCGACAGGTAGTTGACGACTCGGGGGGAGCTGCCGTGACGACGGTCCTGGTGGCCGACGACGATGCCGACATCCGCGACCTGGTGGCGTTCAAGCTGGAACAGGCGGGGCTGGAGGTCATCACCGTCGGGGACGGGCAGGCCGCCGTGGAGACCGCGCGGGCGCGTCAACCGGACCTCGCGGTGCTGGACGTGTCGATGCCGGGGCTCTCCGGCATCGACGTCTGCCGGACCCTCCGTGCCGAGCCGGCCACCTCCGGCATGCTGATCATCATGCTCACCGCCCGGGTGCAGGAGCAGGACGTCGAGGGCGGGTTCAGCGCCGGCGCCGACGACTACGTGACCAAGCCGTTCAGCCCGCGCGAGCTGGTCTCCCGGATCCAGGCGCTGCTCACCCGGGCCCGCACCTGACGGACCCGGGTGAGAGAGCGCGTCACTCGTTGGCGGCCTCGACCAGCTTGTCCAGCAGATCGGCCCGCAGCGGGCTGCCCGGGAAACTCGCCATCCGGCTCAGCGGCAGGCTGCCCAGCATCATCAGCATGCCCGGGTCGGCGGCCATCGCGGCCATCGGGCTGTCGCTGCCGGCCCCGGCCGTCGCCGCCGCGAACGCTTCACCGAGCAGGGCGGCGCCGCGCGCGTCGGCGAACCACTCACCGACGCTGGACTCGGCGGTCAGCGGCACCCGGGCCGGGTCGCCGGCCACCTGCACGGTCACCGTGGCGCGTAGATCGCGGGAGGACGATCCGACGGCGATCAGGTACTCGCCGCCCTCGACGATCCACCGGTTCAGCCGGGTGTCCCAGTAGGCCAGGTCGTCGCGGTCGACGGTCAGCACCACCTCGGCGGTGTCACCCGCGGTGATCGCGACGCTGGCGAACGCCTTCAGCTCGCGCGGGGCCCGCTGCACCTTCGAGCCGGGCACACTCACGTACACCTGGACGACCTCACGCCCGTCCCGGCTGCCGGTGTTGGTCACCGGGACGCGGACCTCGAGGCCGGTCGCGGTGGCCGACGCGCGCGCCGCGCCGTAGGAGAAGGTGGTGTACGAGAGACCGAAGCCGAACGGGTACGCCACCTCCCGGTCCTGCGCGTCGAAGCCCCGGTAGCCGACGTGCAGGCCCTCGCCGTACCGGACGTGGCCGTGCTCGCCCGGGAAGTCCAGGTGTGACGGGTGGTGGGCCAGCTTGACCGGGATCGTCTCGGCGAGCCGCCCGGACGGGTTGACCCGGCCGAACAGCACGTCGGCGATGGCGCTGCCGCCGGCCTGGCCGAGCAGCCAGCCCTCCAGCAGCGCCGGCACCTTCTCGTCCCACGGCTTGGTCGCGAGCACCGCGCCGTTGTTGAGCACCACGATCGTCTTCGGGTTGACCGCGGCGACCCGCTCGATCAGCGCCAGCTGCGCGGCCGGCAGGTCGATCGACTCGCGATCGGCGCCTTCGGTCTCGTGCACGCTGCCCACGAAGACGATCGCCACGTCGGAGTGCCGCGCGATCTCCACGGCCTCGGCCAGCAGGCCCTCGTCCTCGCCGTCGGCCGTATAGCCCGCCGCGAACCGCACTGGGCCGGTGGACGCCGCCGTGATCGCGGTGAGCGCGTCGTCCAGTTGGGTCGGGGTGATCTGCGAACTGCCGCCGCCCTGGTAACGAGGGGTGCGGGCGAACTCGCCGAGGACACCGATGGTGATGCCGTCGACCGGCAACGGCAGCAGATCATCGTCATTCTTCAACAGCACGATCGCCCTTCCGGCGATCTCCCGGGCCAGCGCGTGGTGCGCTTCGGCGTCATAGCCGCCGGCCGGGCGCTTCCCGGCCTTCTCGATCAGCTTGCGTACGCGTTCCGCGCTGATCCGCAGCAGAGCCGGGTCGAGCTGCCCCGACTCGACCGCCGCGACCAGGGCCTCGTCGCCCTCGGCGTCCGGTCCCGGCATGGTCAGGTCGAGGCCGGCCGCGACCGCCTTCACCCGGTCCACCACGGCGCCCCAGTCCGAGACGACCAGGCCCTCGAATCCCCACTCGTCGCGCAGCACCTCGGTGAGCAGCCAGTGGTGCTCGCTCGCGTACACGCCGTTGATCTTGTTGTAGGCACACATCACGGTCCACGGCTGCGCCTGCGTGACCACCCGCTGGAAGGCCCGCAGGTACATCTCCCGCAGCGTGCGCTCGTCGATGTCGGCGCTGACCCGCATCCGGTCGGTCTCCTGGCTGTTGACCGCGAAGTGCTTCAGCGAGGCGCCGACGCCGCGGCTCTGGATGCCGCGCACCCACTCGGTGGCGAGCACGCCGGTGAGGATCGGGTCCTCGGAGAAGTACTCGAAGTTGCGGCCGCCGAGCGGGCTGCGCTTGAGGTTGATGCCGGGGCCGAGCAGGACCGCGACGTCCTGGGCCCGGCACTCGTCGCCGAGCGCCTCGCCCATCCGGCGCAGCAGCTCCGGGTCCCAGGTGGAGGCGCTGGCGACGGCGGGCGGGAAGCAGGTGGCCGGGACGCCGGCGAGCAGGTCGCCGCCGGTGGCCTGCATGCGTACGCCGTGCGGTCCGTCGGTCACGGTGACGGCGGGGATGCCGGCGGACTCGACCGGCGCCGTGTGCCAGAAGTCGCCACCGCTGGTGAGCGCCGCCTGTTCGACGGTCGTGAGCTCTTCGGCGGTCGTGGGCTCGGAGGACATGATCTTCCTTTCCGCTTTTCAGCGAACCGATTTGATGGGCACGACGGCCAGGCCGCCGAGAAGCATGAGGGCGATGCCGACCGGGAAGAGCGGGCTGTACCCGCCGAGGGCGACGACGATCGCGCCGGCCGCGCCGGGCGCCACCACCTGCGGCAGGGTGGCCGCGATGTTGACCACGCCGATGTCCTTGGCGAAGTCCTCCTGGGCCGGCAGCACCTCGGTGATCAGCGCGGTGTCGACCGCCTGGAACAGCCCGAAACCGAAGCCGGAGATCACCGCGTAGAGCAGCATGCCGGTCTTCGTCGGCAGCACCCACGGGATCACCAGGGCGACCGCGCAGATGACGGACGCGGCGAAGACGAAGATCCGGCGACGGCCGAACCGGTCCGAGAGCGGGCCGCCGACCACCGTGGCGATCAGGGTGGTGACCAGCGCGGCGACACCGAGCACGGGCACGAACGCCACCGCGTCGTCGCCGAGCCCGATGTGCTCCTGCAGGATGTACAGCTGGTAGCCGCTGACCAGGAAGTAACCGAGGTAGAGCAGCAGCCGGCCGAGGAAGGCCCAGCCCAGGTCGGGGTGCCGGCGCGGGTTGAACCAGAAGCTGTGCAGCAGCGCGGCGAGCGAGAACGGCCGGCGCTCCTCGCCCCGGTTGTCGCGGTCCGGGCAGAAGAGCACGAACAGGGTCAGCGCGATCAGGGTGATCCCGGCGAAGGTCAGGTAGCCGGCGCTGATGTTCTCGGCGAAGCCGGTGGCGGCGATCTGCCCGCCCATCGCGCCGAGCATCAGGCCCAGACCGCTGACCGCGGCGAATGTGCCCCGCAGCGCGGCCGGCACCCGGTCCGGCATGATCGCGCCGAGCGGGCCCTGCGCGAAGTTGTAGGCGATCTGCGTGATCGTCCAGGCGATCGCGATCTGCACCAGGGTGTTCGCCGAGGCGAGGCCGACCAGGGCGAGTCCGCCGGTCAGGGCGCCGCCGACGATCCACGGGGCGCGGCGGCCGAACCGGGTGCGGGTGCGGTCGGAGATGGTGCCGGCGAGGGGCTGGGCCAGCATCGCGGCGAACGCGCCGATGGTCGCCACGACGGCCAGGTTGCCGGCCTTGTTCGCCGGGTCGATCTCCTCGATCTGCAGTGGCAGCAGGATGCCGGGGATGGCGCCCCAGAGCAGGTACATGCCGACGTTGGCGGGGAACATCCCGATCAGCAGGCGCAGGTTCGCGCCGCGCAGTTTCGGGCGGGCTATCTCATCGCTTGGTGACGTCGTCGTCACGGAGTGTCCTCTCAGAGGGGTGTGGGACACCGCGGAAAGGGGGATCAAGCTGGGGAGATTCTTACTGAGTACCTACTAGGTATTAACTACTTGGCAACATAGCGACGGCTCGCCGGGCAAGGCAATAGGTTGCTGGTAGGAAAGACGCTGTGAAGAGGGCACAGCCATTACGCCGCGACCGCGCCCGCCTGCCCGCAGCCGAACGGCGCCGGCAGATCATCGAGGTGACCACCCGGCTGATCGCCGAGCGCGGGTTCTGGGGGCTGTCGATGCAGGACGTGGCGGACGACTGCGGCCTCACCGTGCCCGGCCTGCTGCACCACGTCGGGTCCAAGGACAGCCTGCTCGTCGCCGTCCTGGAGCACCGCGACGAGGCCGACGCCCGCTCGCTGGCCGGCGAACTCGGCGTGCCGGTCGAACGGCTCTACTCGGACGGTCCCGCGCTGGTCAGCCTCCAGCAGGTCTGCGCCGCGCTGGTCCGCCGCAACGCCGGGCAGCCGGAGATCGTCCGGCTCTTCGCGGTGCTGGAGGCCGAGTCACTGGCCCCGGACCATCCGGCGCACGACTACTTCCAGGCGCGCCAGGAGCGCACCATGAACACCCTCGCCGCGCTGGTGCCGCCGCCCGCCGATCCGCGTGCCGTGGCCAGCCAGGTCGTCGCGATGATGGACGGCCTGCAGATCCAGTGGCTGCGCGAACCCGGGACGATCGACCTGGTCGCCGCCTGGGACGCCGCCGCCGCGCGTCTTTTCGCGTAACCCCGGTCAGCTGGCTGACAGCCCTGTCAACCAGCCGGGGTCAGGGGTTGGCGCCCAGCCAGGAGCGGACCTGGGCGGCCTCGTCGTCGGTGAGGTTGATCGAGGCGGCCTCGGCGCGGTTCAGCACGTTGGCGGCGAAGGCGACGGCGATCTCGGCGGCGTCCGGCGGTGGCTGGCGGTAGAGCGGGGCGCCGCCGAACGCCGTACCCCGGGTGACGAAGGCGATCGCCGCCCGGCTGACGTCCACGCCCTGCTCGGCCAGCCGGTCCCGGGCCCAGCGGGTGGCCTCGGTCAGGTTGAAATGGTGCGAGGCGGCGTAGTCGGCGAGCGCCTGGTACACCGCCGGCCACATCTCCTGCGGCAGGCGGGGCAGGCTGAGCAGCGCGCTGAGACGGCCCACCGGTTCCGGGGTGGGGCCGGCCGCACCGGACGACTCCGGCGGGTCGTGCCGGCTGTCGTCCCAGACGAAATGGTTGGAGAACTTGGCGTGCGCCAGGCCGAGGCTCTCCAGGGCGCGGACGAAGCCGCCGTAGCTGAACCAGTTCGTCTGGTCGACGCTCGGGCCGAGCTGGCGGCGCAGGTCGTGGGCGAGCGAGGCCAGGTTGAGCGGGCCGGGCGCGGCGTCGTACCGCCAGCGGACCAGGTCCCGGAACTGTTCGTAGGTGACCGGGCCGTCGGACTCGCCGGGCTCCACCGCCACCGGGTCCTCGTCGCTGTCCACCGGCTCGCCCTGGACCAGCTCCAACAGCTCCTGGCTGGTGATCAACCGGTCGGCGACGGCGATGAACGCCTCCGCCGCGTCCGACGGCGAGACGATCGTGGTCCGCCGGTCGGACCGGCGCAGCCGGACCAGCAGCGGGGTCATGTCGGAGTCACCCGACGCGATCACGAACTCCTCGTAGACCACCGGGTCGGCCAGCGCGTCCACCGCGTCGACCACCATCCGGATGTCCGCGGCGTTCTTGGTGTGGGTCAGCCGCGGGCAGTCGATCACCTCGAAGCCGGCGTTCACGAAGAACGGCCGGAACTGCGAGTAGTAGAGCCGTGGCTGACCGGCGGTGGGATCGGGGTGCGGCACCCAGCCGCCCGGGTTCATGTAGCAGCGAACGATCAGCCAGCGGCGCGGACCGTCGACCGTCAGCGTCGTGGTCAGGCGGGACAGCCAGGCGCCCGGCTCCTTGGCGAACTGGATCGCCACGTCCGGGTCCTGCTTGATGAGTCCGCTGAACACATTGTCGAAGTCGAGATACAGAGCGGCGCGTACGCGGGCCATGACCGAAACCTACCGTGCCGGGCCCGGCCGGGTGGCCGGGCCCGGGCGCGGCTCGCTCAGGGGCGCCGGGCGCGCGTGCCGGCGACCAGGGCCACGCCACCGGCCGCGAGGCCGATCTGCAGGGCGAGTTCGATCCAGTCGATGCCACGGGTGTCGTCCACGCCGAGGATGCCGGCCAGGAACGTACCGAGAATCGCGGCGACGACGCCGATCACGAGGGTGAGCCAGAGCGGGATGCTCTGCTTGCCGGGCAGGACCAGCCGGCCCAGTGCTCCGATGATCAGACCGATGATGATGGCGGTGAAGAAGCCGGTTACTTCCACTGCAGCTCCTCGGGTCCGGGGTGGATGCGCCCACGGAGTTCCCAGACGACCGCCGGCGGCAAACCGGCTGAGCCGGGGATCACGGGCGCACCTTCAGCATGACTCCTCCATGCCATCCGGCCGCATCGCACAATGTGGGTGACCCGGTGCGGGCCCGATGGCGTTGGCTGGAGCCGTGCACCTCTCCCGGATCCTCGACGTCATCGAGGCGCTGGTCACCGCGAGCGGCCACCCCGAGATCACCGCGGTCGAACGCTACGGCCACGACCTGGTGCCCGGCGGCGCGTCGCCGGCGGGCATCCGCGTCCGGTACGAGACGGGCGCGGAGGCGTACCTCTGGGGTGCGGTGTGGCCGCGGGAGAACGCCCTGCCCACGCCGGAGCAACTGCCGCCGCCGTCCCGGCGCGTCGACCGGATCGCCGTGTTCACCGCCTGGCTGCTCGACACCGCCCGCCCGGCCGCCCTGCGCTCCTGGCAGCTGGTGGCGCTGCCCGACCTCGGTCCGACCGAAGAGCGGGGCAAGGCGCCGTGCGGACTGCGCCTCGACTGCGCCGACGGGACCTCGCTGCTGCTGCGGGCCACGGCGGCGGGTGGGCCGGAACAGGATCCGGACGTGGACCCGTACCCCGAATGGCAGGTCCCGGCGGCACTCAGCGCAAGCTGAAAGCCGGGCCGGTCAATCTCCGGACATCGAGGCGCCCACGCCGTTGCCGGTGCTGAGGTACGACGTGCCGGGCAGCCCGCCGTCCCCGGCGCGCGCCCCCTCGGCGACCGACGCGTCCGTGGACCCGAAGGCCGACTCCGACCAGGCGCCCTCCTGCCAGCTGTTGTTGTTCGCCTTGGCGCCGGTGGACAGGCCGAACTCGCCCTGGGTGTTGCCCAGCGCCACGTTGTTGCGCAGCACGGCCGGGGCGGTGGTCATCGCGAACCCGAGGTTGACGTTGCGGAACGCGGTGTTGTTGCCCAGCTCGATCGCGGCGGAATTGCCCTCGTCGACGAAGCCGTGCCCGTTGTTGCCCCAGGAGGCGTTGTGGCGCACCCGGTGCGCGGCGGCTGCGGCCGGGCTGCCACCGCCGACCGCGAAGCCGTTCGCCCCGTTGTCGTACGACCAGTTGTACTGAACCGACACCGCACTGCCGAACGCGCCCAGGTTGATCCCGTCGCCACCGTTGCGGAACGAGCGGTTGCCGCGCAGCACGTTCCCGTCGCCCTCGCCGAACTGCACGGCCAGCCCGGAGCCCCGGTTGGCGTAGAAGTCGCTGTCCAGAACCTGGTTGCCGGCCGTCCCGGCGTTGCGCAGCATCAGCCCGGAGCCGGCCGCGTCGTGCACGCTCAGCCGCTGGAAGATGCTGTTCGTGCAGGCCAGGCAGGTGTACGCGGCGTTGCGTGCCCCGGAGATCTCGAGGTCCCGAACGGTCCAGAACGACGACTCCTGGGTGATCGCCCACTCGTCGGCCGGGATCGCCGAGGCGTCGACGACGGCCCGCTCACCGCGGTAGCCGCTGAGCACGATGGGCTGCGACGAGGTGCCGCTCGTCGTGATCGCGATCGGGCTGGTGGGGCGGTGGGTTCCGCCTCGCAGCGCGATCGTCTGGCCCGGCCGGACCACCGCCACGGCCTTCGCCAGGCTCGCGAACGGGCGGCCCAGGGAGCCGTCGCCGTCGTCCGAGCCGGTCGGGGAGACGTAGATGTCGGCCGCGTTGACGCCGAGACCGGCGACGGGGCGTGCGGTCGGGGCGGCCTTGCTCGCCGCGGGCGCGGCACTGGCGCTTCGGCTCGCGGCCGGTGCGGGCCCGGCCGAGGCCGGGGGCTGGGCGGGGACCGTGGCCGGCGCCGGGGCCAGCGCGCCGGGAGTGTCCAGGTCGGCGGGGGTGTGGAGTACGGCGTACGCGAAACCGCCGCCCGCCGCGACCGTCACCGCGGTGGCCGCCGCCAGGGTCTTGTGGTGCACCAGCGATTGCACGTGCGCGACCAGAGACGTGCCGCCGGCCAGGGCGGCCGGCGCGGTCACCGCCGCGCCGCCGTGCACGGCCGCCTGGATCCCGGCGAGCAGCGCGGCCGGAACCGGCAGCGCCACCACGCCGAGCAGCAGCTGCTCCGGCGTGATCAGGCCACGCTGGTGGATCCGGCACTTCGGGCAGTCCCGGACGTGCCGGGCCAGGCGCTTGCGCCAGACCGAGTCGGTGCTGCCGTCCCAGAACCGGACGTGCTCCGCCAGCTCCGGGCAGATCGGCTTGGCCCGCAGCGACCGGACCACGCTGCGGCTCAGGTCGAGCTGCGCCTTCATCCGCTGCACCTTGACCGCGGCGTGGTTCGGCTTCACACCGAGCGCGGTGGCCAGCTCGGCGCGGGTCAGGTCGCCGGACGCCTCCTGCCACCAGAGCGCCAGCAGCCGGCGGTCGCTCTCGTCCAGCCAGCGGCCGGCCTCGGCCAGCTCGCGGCGCTGCTCGGTGACGACCAGCTCGGCGGTGGTGCGCTCGGCGAAGTCGCCGACCGGGTCGGCCACGTCGACCGGCTCCGGGTGGCGCCGGGACAGGGTCATCTTGCGCGTGCGCAGGTGCATCTGGACCCGGCGGTACGCGATCGCGATCAGCCAGGAACGGAAACGATCGGGGTCGCGCAGGGAACCGAGGCCGCGGAAGGCCTGCAGCATGGTGTCCTGGACCAGGTCGTCGACGTCCGGGTGGCCGTCCAGCGCCCGGCCGATGATGTTGTAGATCAGCGAGAGGTGACCGGCGATGAGCTGATCCACGGCGCCGACACTGCCACCCTGTGCGGCGCGGACCAGACTTCCGACATCGTCCGCGACCGCAGTCTGACTGTCTGTCACCGTCCCGCTCTCTCCCGCCGCGTACATCGACGCTCATGCCTGGCTGGGATCAGGGGTGCGTCCGCTAGCTGCGGCAATGTGCGACTGGCTGATGATCGAGCCGTATCGTGGCACAGCCCCGGAGGGCTGTAAAGCGAGGATGGTCACGCTCCCATCGAGAGGTTTCGTGGTTTCTCGGGCTCACCTGGGGTTACTTCAGCCGGTCTTGTCATACCCCCGGCCTAGTCTTCGGGGGTGTGGTGTGACGGGTGGGCGGGGGAGGGCCGATGAGGGCCGAGCCGAGCATCCTGCACGTCGACCTGGACGCGATGTTCGCCGCGGTGGAGCAGCGAGACAAGGTCTCTCTGCGCGGCCGGCCGGTCATCGTCGGCGGGGTGGCCGGCCGGGGCGTGGTGTCCACTGCGTCCTACGAGGCACGGGCGTTCGGTGCGCGCTCCGCGATGCCGATGGCCCAGGCCAGGCGGCTCTGCCCACCCGGTACGGCGTATCTGTCACCGCGATTCGCGGCGTACAAGATGACCAGCCAGGTCGTGATGGCGCTGCTGGCCGAGGTGAGCCCGCTGGTCGAGCAGGTGAGCATCGACGAGGCGTACCTTGACTTGGCCGCCGGCGACCACGATCTGAGCCCGCGCGGCGTCACCGAGCTCGCCCTGCGCCTGAAACGCGAGATCGCCGAGGCTACCGGCGGCGTCACCGGGTCGGTCGGCGTGGCCTCGTCCAAGCTTCTCGCCAAGATCGGCTCGGAGCTCAACAAGCCGGACGGTCTGACGGTGGTCCCGGCCGGCGGCGAGCTCACGGTCCTGCACCCCCTGCCGGTGGGCCGGCTGGGCGGCGTCGGCCCGGCCACCGAGCAACGCCTGCACCGAGCCGGAGTTCGTACGGTCGGGCAGCTCGCCAAGGTCCCCCTGGAAGACCTCGTCGACTGGTTCGGGGTGGCGCACGGCGGCGGGCTGTACCGTCTGGCCCGCGCCGACGACGACCGGCCGGTGGTGGGGGAGCGGGAGGCCAAATCGGTCTCGGCGGAGGAGACCTTCGACGTCGACCTCACCGATGCCGGGCGGCTCAACCGGGAGCTGGATCTGCTGTCCGCCCGGGTCGCGGGCCGCCTGCGGGCCGGCGGCATCACCGGGCGGACCGTGAACATCAAGGTCCGCCACCATGACTTCACCACGGTGACCAGGGCGATCACCCGAGACCAGCCGACCGACGACCCCCGCCTGGTGGCCCAGCTGGCCCGGCGACTGCTCGCCGAGATCGACACGTCGGGCGGGATCCGGTTGCTCGGCGTGGGCGTGTCGACCCTGGCGGATTTCGCGCAGGACGATTTGTTCTCGTCGCTGCCGGAATCCGCGCGGGGCGAGCTGTTCTCGTCGCTGCCTGAATCTGCGCGGGGCGAGCTGTTCTCGTCGCTGCCGGAATCCGCGCGGGACGAGCCGTTCTCGTCGCTGCCGGCTTCGTTGTGGTCGGCGGCGGTTCCGGCCGGGCCGGCAAGCCTGGCGGACGAGGGGTTCGACCATGTCTTTGCCGGCCCGCCGGGTGATCCGCCGGAGGCGGCGGATTCTGGGCAGCAGCGTGCTCCGGAAGCCGGTCGGCCAAGGGACCAGGCATCGGACCTGACGGAGCGGATGAGCCCGGCCGGGGTTTTGGTCGGCGGGCCGGGCTCCCCGGTGGCTGGTGGGCCGAGTTCCGCCGGGCCCGCACTGCAAGATCGGGAGTCTGTGGATACGACCGGGACAGACCGTGCGGGGGCGGCGGTGGTCTGGCGGCCGGGACAGGACGTGTGGCATGAGGAGCGCGGCGCGGGCTGGGTTTGGGGGAGCGGGCTGGGCCGGGTCACGGTCCGGTTCGAAGGGCCGCACACTCCGCCGGGGCCGGTGCGGACCTTTGCTGCGGACGATCCATGCCTGCGGCCCGCGGACCCACCCGATTGGCGGGAGAAGGAGGGGTGACGTGACTTGGAAGTAGGGCCGCAGACGACACCGGCCGCAGCGCGCATCGCGCCTCGATCATCGTCGCCTTCTGCGGTCGGCAGATCTGCCTCGGGCAAGCGCGCATCGCGCCCCAATCTTCGGTTGCTTTCAGCGGTCGGCAGATCTGCCTCGGGCAAGCGCGCATCGCGCCTCGATCTTCGGTTGCTTTCTGCGGCCGGCAGATCTGCCTCGGGCAGAGGCGGGTGCGGCAAAGTGGACCTTGCCTGATGAAGGCGGCATATCGGATCGCTGGGGCGGCCTAGCGTCGGCGCATGAGTGATGTGACTGACCACGCAGGGGCAGGCGCTGGGGCTGGGGCTGGGGACACTGTGGCCGGCGTTGCTGCTGCCATCGGGACGTGGGTTGAGCGGCTGCTGCCGGACCGGGAACGGGCGGGACTGCTCGCGGGGGCGCTGGGTCGGGAGTTCAGGGGCGCGACCGAGCGGATCACCGCGGAGAACTGTCGGCGGATCGAGAAGGTGTGTCACGCCTACTCGCGGCATTTGACTCTTGAGTTCCGGCGGGGCGGTGGGCTCGTACCGGATCAGGGGCAGCCGATGGGCTGGCCGCCGCCGGACGGTGCGGCCGTTGCTCGGGCCGGGGGTGGGGTGGCGTCGGTGGAGCGGCATGCGGACGTCGCGGTGGTGCGGGTCGACAGCCTGGAGGCCTGGAAGTTTGCGGGGCCGTTCGTCGAGGAGGCGCTCGGCCGTGCACGTGACTGCCGGGGCGTGATCCTCGACCTGCGCCGCAACGGGGGTGGTGACATGGAGACCCTCGCCCGGTTCGCCAGTTTCGTCCTCGGGCCCGAGGTGGTTCCACTGGCGACGGTCACCACCAACGAGCGGGTCGATGAATACCGCACGATTCCGATGGGCTCGGCAAAGACAGGCGCAGTGCTGGTCAGCGAGCGCACCTACTCGTCCGGGGAGGCGCTGGCGTACGTCCTGCAGAACCGCGGCGTCGCGGTGGTCGGCCGGCGCACTGCCGGGGCCGCGGACCATTGTGTTCCGGTGCGCGTCTCGGCGTACGTCGTCGCTCTTGTTCCCTATGGGGTGGTCCTTGATCCACTGACCGGGAGCAACTGGGAAGGCACCGGCGTGATCCCGGATATCGAGGTCGCCGAAGGCGACGAGATGGCGGCCGCGATGCTTGCTTGTGCAGATGGTGCACGTCCCGGGGCTTGATCCGCGCTGATGGATGTGGCCGGGTTGGCAACCTGCCGCAACAGCGGTACGAACGGTGCAGAGCGGGTAGTCGATGCCCCGGAGGAGTTTCCGATGACCGCTGTCGCACCGCGCCCTGTGCAGACCCGGCCGCACCCTGTTCGCCGCCAGGTCCGCGGCTCCTGGCTGGCCCGGACCCTTCGCACCACGGACGCGAAACAGATCGGCATCATGTATGGGGCGACCGCCCTGGCCTGGTTCGTGATCGGCGGCGCGATGGCGCTGATGATGCGGGCCGAGCTGGGCCGGCCGGGCATGCAGATTCTCTCGCCGGAGCAGTACAACCAGCTGTTCACCATGCACGGCACGATCATGCTGCTGTTCTTCGCGACACCGATCGTGTTCGCCTTCGCGAACTTCGTGGTGCCGATCCAGATCGGCGCGCCGGACGTGGCGTTCCCGCGGCTCAACGCCTTCGCCTACTGGCTGTACCTGTTCGGTGGCCTGATCGCGTTCGGTGGGTTCTTCGTGCCGGGCGGGGCGGCGGATTTCGGCTGGACGGCGTACACGCCATTGAGCACCGGGGCGCACTCGCCGGGCGTCGGCGGCAACATGTGGGTGGTCGGCCTGGCGATCTCCGGTGTCGGCACGATCCTCGGCGCGGTCAACATGATCACCACGGTGATCTGCCTGCGGGCACCGGGCATGACCATGTTCCGGATGCCGATCATGACATGGAACATTCTGCTCACCAGTTTGCTGGTGGTGCTGGTCTTCCCGTTCCTGGCGGCGGCGCTGTTCGCTCTCGCCGCCGACCGGATCCTCGACGCGCAAGTGTTCAACGTGGAGACCGGCGGCCCGATGCTGTGGCAGCACCTCTTCTGGTTCTTCGGCCATCCCGAGGTCTACATCATCGCCCTGCCGTTCTTCGGCATCATCACCGAGGTCGTCCCGGTCTTCAGCCGCAAGCCGGTGTTCGGCTACAAGACCCTGGTCGCCGCAACGATCCTGATCACGGTGTTGTCGATGAGCGTGTGGGCGCACCACATGTTCGCCACCGGTCAGGTGCTGCTGCCGTTCTTCAGCCTGCTCAGCTTCCTGATCGCGATCCCGACCGGGATGAAGTTCTTCGTCTGGATCGGCACGATGTGGCGCGGCCAGATCAGTTTCGAGTCACCGATGCTGTGGGCGATCGGCTTCATGGTCACCTTCCTGCTCGGTGGCCTGACCGGGGTGTTGCTCGCGTCGCCGCCGATCGACTTCCAGGTGCACGACAGCTATTTCGTGGTGGCCCACTTCCACTACGTGCTGTTCGGCACGATCGTGTTCGCGGTGTTCGCCGGCATCTACTTCTGGTTCCCGAAGATGTTCGGCCGGATGCTCGACGAGCGGCTCGCCAAGCTGCATTTCTGGTTGACCTTGATCGGGTTCCACACCACGTTCCTGGTGCAGCACTGGCTGGGCGCCGAGGGCATGCCCCGGCGGTACGCGGACTACCTGCCCGGCGACGGCTTCACCACGCTCAACATGGTCTCGACGATCGGCTCGTTCATCCTGGGCATCGCGACGCTGCCGTTCCTCTACAACGTGTGGAAGTCGTACAAGGCCGGTCAGGTGACGACTCTCGACGACCCTTGGGGGCACGGGAACTCGCTGGAGTGGGCGACCTCGAGCCCGCCGCCGCTGCGCAACTTCGACCGGATGCCGCGGATCCGCTCCGAGCGCCCGGCGTTCGACGAGAAGTTCCCCGAACTGGCAGCCGGCGAGCAGTCCGTGGCCGGGCCGCCCGAGGGCGGGGCGCGCCCGCTGACCGAGGAATCCACTGGCGGGGCGACGTACCAGGAGGACCGGACGGATCGTTGAACGACGCAGCTGCGCCCCGGTAACTAGGTATCTGCCCCTTTTGCCGGTGTGTGCTCATCGTGAGTGCTGCTCAAAACCCCCGTAGCTCTCCAACCGGGCGAGGCGATGAAAGGTCGGACAACTTCCCCACCCGGAATGGATGCTCATGCCGATCGCCCGTCTCGGAGCCGCCTCAGCCGTGGCCGCCCTGCTGATGCCCGCCACACCTGCCGCTGCTGCGGCTTTCCAAGGCAGCCCGGACTGCTCGGTCGGCGGCTTCACCGCCCGCTCGCAGGCCGACCTCGCGAAGATCACGGTGCTCGACCCCGGCCCGCTCGCGCCCGACCTGCCCGCCCTCGCCGACGTGCGGCTCGCCGTCGCTCAGGGCCGCGCGGACAGTTCCGGCAAGCCGCACAAGGCCGTCGCCACCGGCCGGTACGCCGACGGCCGCATCCTCGGCATCCCGCTCACCGACGCGGCCGCCGTGCACCGGGCGCCGAGCCGCTCCGGACCGGCCGGTGTGGACCTCGCGGGCCTGGACGTCGGCGGCATCGCGACGGTGAAACTCGGCAGGGCGACCGCCGCGGCGACCTGGGAGGACGGGTACCGGTGTGGGCGTACCGGCCCGCTCACCCGGTCCGCGACCATGCTCGGCGGGCTGTCCGTGTTCGAGGGCAACGCCAAGGTGCCCGGCATCCAGGCGATCAACGACATCACCCACAGTGCGCGCAGGACCAGCCTGCTCCGGGTCGGGCCGACCGGATCAACGCAGAGCGCCACCGATCTCGTGCCGTTGCGGGGCGGGCGCATCGGCGTACGCTCCGGGGCCGGTGTCGCCCTGGGTGACCTCAGCCTCTTCGCCGGCACCCCGCAGGAAGTCTCGATCAAGGTAGTCACCCAGCCCACCCTCGAAGTCACCGCCGGCGGCGACCGCGCCCACTCCAAGGTCGACTATCGGCCCGCGGTGCTCGAGATCAGCACCGGCGGCAAGAAGGTGAGCACGCTCAAGGACGCCGGCGCCGACGTGTCGCTCAGCCTGCTCGGCCGGATCACCGAGCGGCAGCCGTCCGCGCTCGCTGTGCGCCTCTCGCTCGGCAAGGTGCGCTCGGAGTTCCGCGGGCGGCAGGTGGGCGCCGAGGCGTCCACCCTGCGCCTCGAAGTCAAGATCGGGCGGGTGCATCTGCTCGACGTGGCGCTCGGGCATCTGTCGGTGGCTGCCTGCGCTCCGGCGCCGGCCCGCGGCCGGTCCGTCACCCACCAGCCGGTCCCGACGCCTGCGGTCACGTCCCGCTTGGCTTCGCCCTCCGCCTCGCCTTCGGCCTCGGCCACGCCGTCCAAGCCGCCGGCCACCCAGCCGGTTGCGGTGAGTGCCCCGATCAAGAGCAGCGGGGGTACGGGTGGAGGCGCACTTGCCCTGACCGGTACGAATGTGGCCGCGATCGGTGTCGGCGGTGCCGGCCTGGTCGTGGCGGGGGTGGTCGCGCTCGTCCTGGGTCGACGCCGCCAGCGCTGAGCGCCAGCGGCCCCAGCCCCGGCCCCGGCCCCGGCCCCAGCCCCGGCCCGAGCCCCCGGCCCCAGCCCCCGGCCCCGGCCCCAGCCCCCGGCCCCGGCCCCAGCCCCAGCCCCGGCCCCAGCCCCCGGCCCCGGCCCCAGCCCCGGCCCGAGCCCCCGGCCCCAGCCCCCGGCCCCGGCCCCAGCCCCCGGCCCCGGCCCCAGCCCCAGCCCCGGCCCCAGCCCCCGGCCCCGGCCCGGCCCCGGCTTGAGGCTCGGACTTGCCGCTGGCCGGTTCGCGGCTGGGGCCGGCGCGGGTGCCGGTTCGCGGCTGGGGCAGGCGCCGATCGGCCTGGTGTTCCGGGTCGGTCGGCGCCGCGCCATAGGATGGGCCGGTGCCGCCGCCGAACCCCCCGTCCCGGGACGCGATTCGTTGCGCGGCGACCGAATTGTTCGTGCGCGACGGTTATGCGGCCACCACCGTGCGGGCCATCGCGTCGGTCGCCGGCTGTGATCCGGCCCTGGTGATCCGGCATTTCGGGTCGAAGGAAGGGCTGTTCCTGGCCACCGTGCCGGCCTCCGCCGAGCTGCCGGGCATCCTGGCCGGGCCGATCGAGACACTCGGGCGGGAGCTTGTCCGTTTCGTCCTCGAGGCGTCGGAGAGCCGGGTCGCCGGGGTCTACCGGGCGATGCTCAGCGCCTCGGACCGGCCGGAGATCAAGGAGCGGTTGCGGGCTTCGATGCACGACGTGTTCGCCGGACCGCTCGCGGACCGCATCGGTGGCGCCCACCCGGAACTGCGGGCGCGGCTGGCTGCGGCTCAGTTCGCCGGGCTGATCAGCGCGTACTGGCTGGTCGCTGATCCGGTGCTGCGGAGCGCCGACCGGCCGGTGATCGTCGAGCTCTACGGAGACGCGATCCAGCGGCTGCTCGACAGCGACGACCCGGCCTGAAGCACTGCATCCGGCCGGGCGCCTCGTCTGCCGGCTGGTGCGCGGTTAGTTGATCCGCCGGCCGGTGCGCGGGTGGTTGATCTGCCCGCCGGTGCCGGGGTGGTTGATCTGTCGGCTGGTGCCGGTGCGCGGCGAAGACCCAGCTGCGAAGCAGCAGGTAACGGGCGCCGCCGATCAGGCTTCCGGTGAGTGCCAGGATCAGCGCCTCGGTCACCGCATGCGGGTTCGGGCCGGCAAGTCCGTCGAACAACGGCGCGGCAGCCAGATTCGCCAGGTAGACCGCGACCGACGTGAGGCCGGCCTCCCCATGCAGCCGCCCGACCGCGCTGACCTGCACACCGAACGTGACTCGCCGGTGCAGCTCGGTGTTGAGCGGGGTCACCACCAGCAACGCCAGCCAGCTCGCCCAGGTCGCCGGGACAGCCTCCCGGACACCCACATAGACGATCGTCTGCACGACCGTGCTGACTGCGCCGACCAGCATGAACCAGAGCAGGCGGCGGTGCGCGGCAGTGAGACGCATGACTGAACGCTTTCGGACAGCGATGATGACCGTCGTAGTGTCAACAGTGTTGACCCCGGCTGTCAACGCTGTTGACACCGTGAGAAGGCTTACCCCATCACTGTCCGTATGTGGACAGTTTCTCTACGGCACTGCCCGGGAACCGACCGGGTTGCGGGGTCCGAGCGGGTCGAGAGGAGCGGCGTGGGATACACGGTTACCGACACCACGATCGACGAATGGCAGGACCGGCTGACCGCGCTCAGCCACAGCTTGCACGCCGAACCCGAGGTCGCGTTCGCCGAACACGCCTCGGCCGGGAAGCTGGCCGCGCTGCTCGACGACGCCGGCTTCAAGGTCACCGAGGGCGTCGGCGAGCTGCCGACCGCGCTCACCGCCGAGTACGGCGACGGCGACCTGACCATCGGGATCTGCGCCGAGTACGACGCGCTGCCCGGCATCGGCCACGGCTGCGGTCACAACATCATCTGCGCGGCGTCGGCCGGCGCGGCGATAGCCCTCAAAGCTGCCGCCGATCGGTACGGGTTCCGCGTCAAACTCCTCGGCACACCAGCCGAGGAGAGCGGCGGAGGCAAGCAGTTGATGCTCGCCGCCGGCGCTTTCGACGACGTGACCGTGGCGATGATGGCCCACCCCGGCCCGTCCGACCTCGCCGGCGCCGGCGACAGCACCCAGGCCTGCAGCCGTTTCGAAGTCACCTACCGGGGCCGGCCCGCGCACGCCGCCGCTGCACCGTGGGAGGGCGTGAACGCCGCGGACGCCGCAGTGGTCGCCCAGGTCGCGATCGGCCTGCTGCGCCATCAGACACCTCCGGCGTACCGAATAGCGGGTTTTATCCGTGCCGGCGGTGACAAGACCAACATCATCCCGGAAAACTGCATTCTTGAGTACGAAGTGCGCACTCCCGAAGCCGCCCAGCTACCCACTTTGCGCCGCCGCGTCCACGCCTGCTTCGAAGCCGGCGCCCTGGCCACCGGCGCAACCGTCGCCTTCCGCCCCACCGGCCCCGACTATCTGGACCTGCGCAACGACCCGTGGCTGATCGAACGGTACGCGAGCCACCTCCCCGACTTCGGCCGCACAGCGGTACACCTGCCACCCGGCCTGAACGCAGCCTCCACCGACATGGGCAATGTCAGCCACGCCCTCCCATCCATCCACCCGACGATCGCCCTGCACGGCGTGACCGCGATGCCCCACACCCACGAGTTCGCCGCCTACGCGATCACCCCCGCTGCTGACGAGGCCTTGGCGCACGCGGCGAAGCTGCTCGCCCGCACCGGCCTGGACCTGGCCCGAGACCCAGCCGCCCGAGCCGCTTACATCAACCTCCACGCTTCCCGCCCAACGCACCCCAGCTGACAGCCACTGCTGCCTCCGCAGCCGGAAGGCAACCCTCGCCGTCAGCCGAGCACCCCCGGCTGACAGCTGGCGTTGTTTCCGCGGTCGGGAGGCAACCGTGGGCGTCAGCCGATCACCCCGGCTGACGGCGGGTGCTGCTTCCGCGGCCGGGAAGCGACCGTGGGCGTCAGCCGAGCATCCCCGGCTGACAGCTGGCGTTGTTTCCGCGGCCGGGAGGCAACCGTGGGCGTCAGCCGATCACCCCGGCTGACGGCGGGTGCTGCTTCCGCGGCCGGGAAGCGACCGTGGGCGTCAGCCGAGCATCCCCGGCTGACGGCGAGTGTTGTTTCCGCGGTCGGGAGGCAACCGTGGGCGTCAGCCGAGTGATCCGGCTGACGGCGGGTGCTGCTTCCGCGGCCGGGAAGCGACCGTGGGCGTCGGCCGAGCATCCCCGGCTGACAGCGAGTGTTGTTTCCGCGGTTGAGAGGCAACGCTGGGGGTCAGCCGAGTGATTCGGCTGACGGCGAGTGCTGCTTGCGCGGTTGGGAAGCGACGCTCGGGGTCAGCTGGACTGATCTAGGTGGTGGGACGGCGGTCGCGGGAGGGTCTACGGTCGGGCCGCCAGGAAGTCGGCGAACGTGCGAGCAGGGGTCCAGCCCTGGTCCCGCGCGCGGGAGATGTCGAGGACGACGCTGTTGGTCAGTTGCTCTACGGCGTACCGGGAAAGGGTTGCCTCGCGGTGGGTGAGGCGCGCTAAGCCGGTGGTGATTGTGGCGGCCGCGCGGGTCAGGGTGATCGGTACGTGCTGGACCGGGACGCCGCAGGCCGCGGCGACCACCTCGTCGCGCTGGTAGGGGGTGGCGTCTGCGATGTTGTAGGCGCCGGATGGCCAGGTGTGGGCGGTCAGGCAGGCGTCGGCCAGGTTTTCTACCGCCGTCAGGCTCAGTGGAATGTCCGGTCCGGGGAGTATTGCCCGGCCGCGGCGGACCGCCTGGCGTAGTCGCGGCAGCAGGTGCGGATCACCCGGGCCGTAGACCGCTCGCGGCCGCAGGATCACCGCCCCGGCCGATAGGGCCAGCCGCTCGCCGGCGGCCTTGGTGCGACCGTAAGCGGTCAGCCCGCCCAGCGGATGATCTTCACGGATTGGTTCTGGGCCGGACCTGGCGTAGACGCTGGCGCTGCTCACCCAGACCACCGGGCGGTCGCCGGCGGATTCCAGCAGGCGGGCGGTGCCGTCGACGTTCACCGCGTGGAACGCGGACTCCGCAGCGCGGCCGGGCAGGGGGTCACCCACTGCGGCCGCGAGATGCAGCACGAGATCAGTTCCGGTCAGATCGGGCGGGGTACGCGTAGCGTCCCAGAACCGCGACTCCCCGACTGGACCGGGCCGCCGCCCCAGGCAGACGACCTCGGCTCCGGCGGCCGCGGCGGCTTGTGCGACGACGCCGCCGCAGAAACCGCTCGCCCCGGTCACCGCGATCCGCAAACCCCGCAACTGGACTTTCACAGGCTGCCCACCCGGCCACGATCGATGGCCACCGCGCGGCCGCGATCGATTGCCGGCGCCCGGCCGCGATCGATTGGCACCGCGCGGCCGCGATCGGTTGCCGTTGCCCGGCCGCGATCGATTGGCACCGCGCGGCCGCGATCGAACGCCGGCGCCCGACCACGATCGATTGGCACCGCCCGGCCACGATTGACTGCCGCCGGCCGGCCTGTGGCGTCTGCGGTGCTTCGCGTGTGAGCTGGTCGGCGCCAGGCGTCCGCGGCGTGCCGGCTGCCGGTCATCGTCCGGCTCGGACGGTCAGGGATGACCAACCGGGGAGGGCGCTTCGCCGGTCGACCTTGGCGCGGATTACCACCGGACGGTGGGCGGCCAGCGCGACCAGCGCGTCGGTCAGCTGCTGCCGGGCGAGGCGGGCGCCGGGGCAGGCGTGTGGGCCGGCGCCGAAGACGAGTTGCGCGGTTTGTGGTGGTGCCGGGTGCTCTGGGGACGGGTTGCGACGGTGGGCGTCTACGGCGTGCCGGGCGATCAGGATCAGGCGGTCGCCCTTGCCTACCGGGCGGCCTGCGACCTGTCCGTTCTCCGCTGCTACCCGGGGGAGCAACGGTGTCGGCGCGGTGACCCGCAACAGTTCTGTGGTCAGGGTGTCGGGGGCGGTTTCCGCGTACCCCCAAAGGTTGTCGTCGGCGCACCAAGCCGCAGCCCGGGGCAGTGCCGCGACCGTCGTATTGATCGCCGCGACTGCGAGCATCGCCGCGAGGCCGTCGGTGGGGTGTGCCAGCAGGGCGTTCAAGTGGTTCGCGGCGGCCTGCGCGGTGCGGCGGGCGCCCGGGCGGGGTGGGCTGGGCAGGTGCTCGCGGGCGCCGGCTGCGGCCGCGTTGCGGGCGGCGGTGGCTAGTTCGCGGCCGTCCACGTCGAGATCGAGCAGGGCGGCCGCGGTTGTTCCGGCCAGGTCGGCTGCTACGTCCACCAGATCCACTTCGGATCCGGTAGCGAGTGGGGCCAGCCGGCGCTCCAGCACTTTCTGCCAGGTCGGGCGGAGGCGTGCTACGCCGTCCGCGCCGAGAGAGTCGGCCAGGGAGCGGCGGGTGCCGCGGTGGGCGTCGCCTTCCTGATCGAACAGGAGGCTGCCGCCGGTGAGCTGACCGGCGGCGCCCCCGGTGGTGCCTTCGGCCGTGCGGTCCAGGGGTACCCGGGTCAGGCCGTCCACAAAGGCTTCCCGGGAATGCGCCAGGACGGTGCCGCCGAGCCGGGTCACCGGACGCCGCCGGGTGGCTGCCAGCAGCGCGAACAGGACCGGATGGCTGAGCAGGTAGACCCGCCGGTCCCGCCGTCGTGCCCGGGTCATCGGACGTGGACCTCGGCGGACGAGCCGGGGCGCCAGCGGCGGTCCCAGTACCAGAGCAGGGTTCGGCGGGCGCCCCACGCCCGTAGGCGGCGCAGGCTGGCCTCCACGACCAGGTCCTCGGCGCGGATGATGCGGTCGGTGTGGCGGCGGGCGCGGTTCAGCAGGGTCACGTCCTCGGAGCCGGCTTCCAGGGGTTCGCGGGCGGTACCGCCGCAGGTCAGGTACAGGTCGGCGGTGAGGGCCAGGTTGTGCCCGTGCACCAGCACGTATGGGGTGCGGAATCCGGGGGCGCGATGGGCGCGCCGGAACCGGCCGTACAGGGCGGCGGCGCGGACCGCGGTGGGAAAGACATGGCGTTCGGGCCAGGACGGTCGTTCGTCACGGCGCGGCACGCTGCGGCCGCAGACCAGGGCGGCTCCGCCGATGAGGTACGCGCGAGCAGTCGCCACCCAGTCGGGGGCCGGCCGGCAGTCGGCGTCGGTGCGGGCGAGCAGCATCGCACCGGCGGCGATGGCGTGCCGGAAGCCGGTGTCGGCCGCGGTTCCGGCGCCGCGTTCGGTCTCGGTGATCACCTCGACGGGGAAGGGTGCGCGGGCTGCGAATGTGCGCACGACATCGCCGGTCCCGTCGGTGGAGCCGTTGTCGACGACGACCAGCCGGAAGCCGGTGTCGGTCTGCGCGGCGAGCGCTTCCAGGGTGTCGCCGATGGAGGCGGCCTCGTTGTAGGCGGGCACGACCACCGCGAACGCCGTCACCGTCCGGCTCCCGCAGGACTGACCGCGGAGGCGGGGCCGCGGGTGGAAGGAATGCCGGAGGCAGGGCCGCGGGTGGAAGGAGGGCCGGAGGCGGGGCCGCGGGTGGAAGAAGGGGCGCAGGTCGCCGTGGGGCAGGGGCCGCTGAGGGCGGTTCGGGTGCTCATGCGCGTACCCCGAAGGGTTTCCGCTGGTGAGGGATGCCGGCGGCGAGCAACGCGGCCGCACCCCGGTCGGGTTTGCGGGAGCGGCCGGCCAGCGGAACGGCGGCGAAGAGCACCCGGTCCGGGGCGGCCGCGCCCATCCGGCGTAGCGGTTCGCGCAGGGCGGCCCGGACCGAAGCCTCGCTCGCGCCCGGCGCCGTCTCGATCACCGCGACCACCTTTTCATCGCCGTCACCTGCGGGAACGCCGACCAGCACGGCCAGAGCGACGCCGGGAACATGCAGCGCCGGCTCGTAGAGGCCGGGATAGATGTTCTCGGCGCGGCGCAGGATCATGTCCTTGCAGCGTCCACCGAGGACCACCCGCCGGCCGGACAGGCGAGCGATATCGCCGGTCCCGACCCATTCGTGCGGTTCCGCACCGAGGTAGCGGTCGCACACCCCGGCGCCCGCCAGCAGCAGCTCGCCGCCCTCAGCGAGGCGGGCTCGGACGCCGGGAAGCAGATCGCCGACCAGATCTCCGGGATCATCGAATTCGGACTTCTCCCGGGATTCCACCGCCGCTGCAGGGAACACCTCGGTCAGCGCGTAGACACCCCACGCCTCATCAGCACCGGCCGCGCGGACCCGGTTGAGCAGGTTCGCGGAGACCGGCGCCGAGCCACTGTAGACACGGCCCGTGAACGGCACGCCACCGTCGAGGGCGGCGCGCAGCTGCGGCGGGGTGAGATAGGTGGCCTGCGGGCGCAGCGTGGCGATCTGCCGGGCCAGGTTGCGCGGGCGGCGGGCGGGCAGCGCCACCGGGGCGCCGGCGGCGAGTGACGGCAGCATCACGAAGAAGGTGCCACCCAGAACCGGTACGCCCGGGCGCGGCCTGACCAGCTCGGATACCGCCCGGAGTCCGGTGCCGAGACCGGACCGGGTGTGCACGACAGCCCGTGGGCTGCTGGTCGTGCCGGAAGTGAAGATGATGACCGCGTCGCCGTCCCCGTCGTACGTGGGCGCCGGTCCGGTGGCCGGCGGCAGAGCGGGCGCGGAGCCGGGCAGACGCCGGCCCACGGTCACGGTGGGTGCCAGCGCAGCGAGGTCGGGCAGGGCGAGCCCGGCCCGGCGGGCCAGCGGCGCGGCCCACCCGGCGACCGCCTGCGCGGCCGCGTCGGCGACGATCAGATTCGGACGGGCCACAGCGAGGCGTGCGGTGAGCACGTCGGGTCCGGCGGTCGGGTCCAGGACCGCGACGCGAACCCCCAGCCGGTACGCGGCAAGCACCACCGTCAGCGCCCGGGGCCCCGGACGGACGGCCAGCCCGAGCGTGTCCCCGGGTCGCAGTCCGCGCGCGTGCAGCGCGGCGGCATACCGGTCGCGGAGTTCGGCGAGATCACCCCGGGAGACGACCCGCCGGCCACGGATCAGGGCCGGGGTGTCGTCGCCCGGTCGCAGGTCGGCGAGCATCGTCACCTCGGATCCGGGCTCAGCACGCCGCTGCCCCGGTCTAGGTACCACTTGGCGGTCCGCAGCACGCCGTACGCCTTCAGCCGCCGGGTCGAGTTCTCCACCACCATCGTGCGGCTGCGGGCGATCGACGCCGTGGTGCTGCGGACCCGGTTCAGGAAGAGCCGGTCGGTCGGCGACGGCCGCCGCGGCATCCCGCCGCAGGCCTGGTAGAGCTCGCCGGTGATGGCCATGTTGTTGCCGGCGTGCATCCGGTACGGCGCGAGGTAACCGCTGCCACGGTGCGCGGGGCGCAACCGGCCGAAGAGCGCGGCGAGCGCGACCAGACCGGAGAAGACCGCGCGGCCGGCCGGCCCGTGCTCGTCACGGCGGGCGGTGATCCGGCCGCAGACCATGCCGGCGCCGGACTCCAGGGCAGCGCGGGCGGCGGCCACCCAGCCGGGTCGGGGCAGGCAATCCGCATCGGTACGCGCGATCAGCACCGCCCCCGCCGCGATGGCGTGCCGGAACCCGGTGTCGACCGCACAGCCCACCCCCTTCTCCGGCTCGACCAGGACGTGCACCGGGAACGGCGCGCACCCCTCGAAGGCGCGCACCGCGTCGACGGTGGTGTCGGTGGAACCGTTGTCGACCACGAGCAGAGTGAAGTCGGTGTCGGTCTGTGCGGCCAGGGCGTACAGGGTGGCGCTGATCCGGGCCGCCTCGTTGTACGCCGGGACCACCACCCACATCCGGGTCGTCACGAACACTCCCAGACCATCGTCATGATGCTGACCCCGCCGCCGAGTCCCATCAACAGCACCCGGTCGCCGGCCCGCAGCTCCGGGCGGGCGCGGTGCAGCTGCACGCCGAGCGTGGCGCTGGCCAGGTTGCCCAGCCCGGTCACGGTCACCTCCAGCCGGTCCCGGGGCACGCCGGTCACCTCCACGAAGCGATCCAGGTACGGCAGCGTCACCTGGTGCACGAGGATCCGGGCGTAGTCGGCGTACTCGAATCCGGTCCGGCTGCGGACCCGGTCCAGGATGCTCGCGCCGACCTTCTCGAAGACGCCGCGCAGCCGGTGGCCGTCGCCCGCGAAGTACGTGTGCTCGTCGCCGCGCGGATGCCGGGACCCGCCGCCGGGGATGCCGCCGACCGTCCAGTGCTCGGAGTGCGTCTCGGTGTCGACGTCCAGGATGCCGCCGCGCTGCACCGGCTCGACCACCACGGCCGCGCCGGCGTCGCCGAACGTGTACCCGGCGAACGAGCGCCGCGCCTCGGCCAGGTCGGCGACCCCGGGGCGCATCACCCGCGACGGCGTCTCCCCGGTCACCACCAGGGCTCGCCGGGCCCGGCCGGCGAGGATCATCGACCGGGCCAGGTCGATGCCGTTGACGAAGCTGTTGCAGGCGTTCGTGACGTCGAGCGCGTGGGCCCGGCTGCCCAGGCTGTCCTGCAGGATGTGCGCGGTGGCCGGCTCGACCATGTCCCGGCTGGCCGAGGCGAACAGCAGCAGGTCGATGTCGAGCGGGTCCAGCTCGGCGTCGGCGAGGGCGTTGCGTGCGGCGTGCAGGCCGAGCGTGGAGGCGTACTCGTCGTCGGCTGCCAGCCGGCGCCGCTCGATGCCGGTGAGCCGGGCGAACAGGCCGCGTGGCAGCCGCACCGCCCCGGACCGGGAGACGCTGTCCTGCAGCTCGGCCGTGGTCACCTCGCGCTCCGGCAGATGGGCGCCCACGCCCGTGATCCCGACCCGCATCAGCTGCGCGTTTCCCCTCGTCAGATGATCATTTTCCCGTTCTGGATGATCACGGCCGACCATTGTCCATCGCGCGGTCGAGGCCGCGGTACCCACCTATCGTCCAGCGCGGGCGGAATCCTCAGAAGCGCCGCTGCCCGACCGAAGAGACGACCGTGCCGGAACAGCTCTTCCTGGTCGGCAATCTGGGCACCATGATCACGTACGCGGCGATCACGGTGGCTGTCGCGGTGCCGGTCGCGCGGGCCGGACAGCTGCGCAGCAACAAACTCGCGGTGGCCACCGCGCTGATCTTCCTGACCGCGGCGATCGGGCACGGTCTGCACGCCTTCCTGGCGTTCCGCAACCTGGACCGCGCCGAGCACTCCGTACCGCTCTTCTGGGTCTGGGCGCTGGCCTGGTGGAACGTGGTCTGCGGCCTGGCCGGCGCCTACTATTGGACGCTGCGCCGCCGGATCATCGTGAACCCGGGCGCGATCTACGTCGACCCGGAGGCGGAACGCTGCTTCGCCGAGGCCGCCGCCCGGGAACAGGCGGCCCGCTCCACCCTCGAAGCGGTCGTGGAGCACACCGACGACGGCATCGTGGGCGTCACCCTGGACGGCGTGATCACCGCCTGGAACGGCGGCGCGGAACGGCTTTTCGGCTACTCGGCCGCCGAGATCATCGGCCGGCCGGCGGCGCTGCTGGCCGATCCGTCCGGCGCCCGGGAGCAGCGTGACGTGATCACCCGGATCATGCGCGGTGAACGCGGCGTCTACTACGAGTCGCGGCGCTATGCCAAGGACGGCACCCCGGTCGAGGCCGCGCTGACCGTCGCGCCGATCCGGGACGCGGCCGGCCGGGTGACCGGCATCTCGGTGGTGGTCCGGGACATCACCGCGGCCAAGGAGGCGGCCGAACGGCAGCGGGCCGTCGAGGAGCGGACCAACCAGGCGCAGCGGATGGAGAGCCTCGGGAGACTGGCCGGCGGGGTGGCGCACGACTTCAACAACATCCTGGCGATCATCGTCAACTACACCGACTTCGCCGCCGAGGAGGCCGCCGGCAACCCGGCGCTGGAGGCCGACCTGAAACACGTCCGCAGCGCCGCCGACCGGGCCATCAACCTGACCCGGCAGCTGCTGACCTTCACCCGCGGCGACACCATCCAGCCGCAGGACGTCGACCTGAACGGGGCCATCGCCGAGGTGCACGCGATGCTCGGGCGGACCATCGGAGAACACATCAACTTGATGGCCGTACCGTCGAAGGAACCGGTCGTCGTGCACGCCGACCCCGGGCAGATCCAGCAGGTGCTGCTCAACCTCGCGATCAACGCGCGGGACGCGATGCCGGACGGCGGCACCCTGGTCCTGGAGGCCAACGCCGCCGAGCTGGACGGCGACGAGCTCGCCATGCAGCCGCCGCTGCCGGCCGGCCGGTACGCCCGGCTGCTGGTCAGCGACACCGGGGAGGGCATGTCGGCGGAGGTGGCGGAGCGGATCTTCGAGCCGTTCTACACGACGAAGCCGCGGGGCAAGGGCACCGGACTGGGCCTGTCCACCGTCTACGGGATCGTCACCGAAGCCGGCGGCAGCCTGAACGTGTACTCCGAGCTCGGCGTCGGCACCACCTTCCGGATCTACCTGCCGATGGTCGTGTCGCCCGGCCGGTCCCCGGCCACCGCGCTGCGGCAGGCGCCCCCACCGCGCGGCGACGGCCGGACGATCCTGGTGGCCGAGGACGAGCCGGCGCTGGCCCGGGTGGTCACCCGGATCCTCGTGAACGGCGGATACCACGTGCTGACCGCGACCGGTGGCGCCGAGGCGCTCAGCCTGTTCCGGCAGCACGGCTGCGACGTCCTGCTCACCGACGTGATCATGCCGGAGATGTCCGGGCGGCGGGTGGCCGAGGTGATCCACGAGAGCCGGCCCGACCTGCCGGTGCTGTACATGTCCGGATACAGCAACGGGCTGCTCGGCACCACGCACGTGCTGGACGGCGACATCGCGTTCATCGAGAAGCCGTTCACCGCGCACGACCTGCTGCACAAGATCGCCGAGGTGGTCCGGGAACGCGCTACGACCCCATTGCGCTGAAACTGTTCAGCACGACAGTGAGCCGGGGCAGGCCGTCGACCCAGCCGGCCCGATCGGTACGCCACTCCAGCTGATAGGTCTGACCAGCAGTGCCGATCACCCGGCGCAGCCCGCGCATCGACACCTCACCGGCGGCCAGGAACGTGTACTCCCAGATCGCGCCGGGCGGGGTGGCCAGCGCCTCGATCCGCAACCGCCGGTACGCCTCCAACTGGATCTTCTGCTCCTCGGCGAGCAGGGCGGCGACCAGGTTCTTCGGCCGTTTCGGCCAACGGGTCACCTGCAGCGTCGGCCCACCGCGCGGATCGGCGAACACGACGGACCCGTCCGGGCCGGACATCATCTTCCAGCCCTGCGGCAGCGCGACCCGGAACCCGCTCGGGTCGACCCACCAGACGAAGTCGGCGGGCCGGGTGACCCCGGTATCCGAGGTGGCGATCAACGGGGCGACTGCCTGCGGCGTACCGGAGATCTGCCCACCCTGGGCGCTGGCGGCGACCGAAGCGAGAGTGATGAGCACGGTGCCGGCCGCGGCCAGCGCGGTGACCCGGCGCCGGACCGCCCGGCGCGGTCGGCGGGCGACCGCGTGCTGCGGCCGCGCGGCCTTGCCCAGCAGGACCTCGACCTCGGCGGCGGTGAGACGGTCCGCCGGGTTGCGGCGCAGCAGGCCGGTGAGCACCGGGGTGAGCAGGCCGGCCTGCCGGGGCGGATCGGGCAGGCTGTCGGCCAGCGCGCGCAGGATCGCAGTGGTGTTCTCCCGGACGAACGGCGGCCGGCCCTCCACCGCGTGGTAGAGGGTGGCGCCGAGCGACCACAGGTCGGAGCGCTCGTCGGAGACCCGCTCGAAAAGGCGTTCCGGAGCGATGTACTTCGGCGAGCCGAGCACGACCCCGGCCCGGGCGAGCGCGGCGATCCCGGCCGGGCTGACCGCGGGGCCGAAATCGGTGAGCACCACCCGGCCGTCGGCCGTGACCAGCACGTTGCCGGGTTTGACGTCGAGGTGCAGCAGACCGGCGCGGCGCACCGCCTTCAGCGCGGCGAGCACGGCCAGCCCGATCTCGGCGACCCGGGCCGGGGGCAGGGCGCCGGAATCCTCGACGATCTCCTGCAGTGAGCGGGACGGCAGGTACTCCATCACGATCCACGGGCCGTCCCGGTCGGGCAGCACCCGGTAGGTATGGATCAGGTTGGGGTGCAGCAGCCGGGCCGCGGCCTCCGCCTCGTGCAGCGCCCACCGGTGCACGACCGCGCGCTGCGGAGGAGCGAGCCCTTCCGGGACAGTGCACTGTTTCACCACGACCAGCGGAGGAATGGGCGCGGTGGAGGCCTCGTCGGACGCGAGCCAGACACGGCTCATGCCCCCGGCGGAAAGCGGGCGGATGATGCGGTAGCGCCCGGAGACGAGTCCTGGAGGCGTCATGCCGTCACCTCTGATGTGCGTCAGCAGCCCATCCGACATTACTGCAGCCGCGCCAGCCGGCAACTGTCGGATTTTGGGGCATGACCGGACCTTGACGGGCGGCGTAACGTCGGCGGAGACGTAACCGTCGGCAGTCGCCCGGTTGTCCACAGTGACCCCCATTGCGGGCGCCGGGCGCATCGCATCCTGGGCGAAGAGGCGACATGCGGACACACTCGATCGCGCTCCTCTGTGCCGGCCTGCTCGCGGCACTTGTGAGCGGGCCACCGTCCTCTGCCGGGCCGCGGACGCCGGTGCACAGTCATCCCCCCGCGCGCGCGGCGCTCGCCCCCGCCGGCGCGGCCGACCACGCGATCCGTCTCCAGGCGCTCCTCGGCCAGCACTCGGTGCTCGCCGCCGACCTGATGCGCAGCCGGATCCGCGGCGACAACGACTTCGTGCAGGCCGCCGACGCGGCCCTCGGCAAGAACACCGACGCCATGACCGACCTGATGGACACCCTCTTCGGCGAGGACATGGTCAGCACGTTCGGTCCGTTGTGGGCGGAGCACGTCGTCGAGCTGGTGGCGTACGCCAGCGCGCTCGCCGCCCGCGACGACACCGCCCGGGAGCACGCCCGCGACGAGCTGATCGAGTACGAACGCGAGCTCAGCGAGTTCCTGGCCGGCCTGTCCAAGGGGCGGCTCAAGACCGCCGACGCCCACCACGCCCTCGGCATGCACGTCACGCACCTCACCGAGCAGGCCGACGCGTACGCGGCCGGCGACTACCTCACCGCCGACCGCACCAACCGCCAGGGCTACCAGCACATGTACGACCTGGGACTCACCCTGGCCGAGACGCTGCTGCCCGCCGGTGACCGCTCGGCCCTGCGCGCACCGGTCTGGCGGCTGCGCTCCCAGCTCGGCAAACTCCTCGCCGAACACGTCGTCCTGGTCGAGGACGTGACCCGGGCCGCGGTCACCAACACCGCCGACTTCGACGCCGCCGCCCGGATGATCAACGCGAACACGCGCGATCTGACAGTCGCGATGGACAGCCTGTTCGGCGCCAGCACGGCCCGGCAGTTCCAGAAACTGTGGGGATCGCATGTGGAGGAGCTGGTGGCGTACGCCGGGGCGACCGCCGAAGGCGATCAGGCGGGACGCGACGAGGCCCGGGCCGAGCTGCAGAAATACGAGCAGGGCGTCGCGGGCTTCCTGAGCAAGGCCACCGCGGACCGGATGACCCGGCCGGAACTCAGCGCGGCTTTCGCCGCGCACGACGAGATGCTGCTGAAACACGCCGATGCGTACGCGGCACGCGACTACGCGACCGCCCATGACATCGCCTATCAGACGTACGAGCACGGGTTCGACCTGGCGCGCCAGCTCGCGGACGCGTTCGGGGAGACGGTCGCGGAGCGCCTCCCGCAAGGCGGTGCCCAGACGGGGTACGGCGGCCTCGCGCGGACCGGCACCGGATGAGACTGCGGCGTGGGGCGTACGTCCGCGGGTTGGTGTTGCTCCTTCTGGTGGCCGGCGGCATCGCCGGACTGGCCGGCGCACAGCCCGCAGGCCGCGGCGCCGGACAGCTTCCCGCGGCGCAGCCCGCGCACGGCCGGGCCGGCGGCGAACAACCCGTGCCGGCGGTGAGCGGGCCGATCGCGGCTGACCGATTCCGATCGGAGAGCGACTACGCGGAGGTGGCCCTGCCGGTGCGCCTGCGGATTCCCTCCCTACGGGTCGACAGCAGACTGGACCGTCTCGGCAAGCAGCGGGACGGCACGGTCGCTGTGCCGTCGAGCCCGCACGTCGCCGGCTGGTACGCGCACGGGCCCCGCCCCGGCCAGCCCGGCCCGGCGGTGATCCTCGGCCACGTCGACTCCAAAGCCGGGCCGGGCATCTTCGCCGAACTGGCCGGCGCCCCGGACGGCACCGAGATCCAGGTGGACCGCGCCGACAGCACCACGGTGACCTTCCGGATCAGCCGGATCACCCGGGTGCCGAAGGACGAGTTCCCCACCGACCTGGTGTACGCCCCCACCCTCGACGCCACGCTGCGGCTGGTCACTTGCGGCGGCGGCTTCGACCGGAGCAGAGGGAGCTACCGCGACAATGTCATCGCGTACGCCGACCCGGCCTGACTCCCACCCGCCGGGCCCCTCCGCCGCCTGCGCTGCCGCCCAGGCTGCCGCCCTTGTTGCCGCCCACGCTGCCGCCCTTGTTGCTGCCCGACCGGGGAAGTCCGGTCGGCGGGCGCCGCGGCTGCCGGCCGTGTTGCTCGCTGCTGTGTTCGTGGTGCCGCCGGCGATGCCGGTCCCGGCGGAGATTCCTCCGCCGCTGCCGCTTCCGGTTGCGGCCACGATCACCTCCGGGTCGGAGACCACCGTTGTGGTCGATCTGATCTCGGATCCGCCCGCCGCGACGAGCACTGCCACCGTCACCCACGACGGTGCTGCTCAGACGGCCCGGCTGGAACCGGTTGTCGCCGACGGACTGGCGGTCACCCTGGTCGTCGACGCCTCCGCCGCCGGTGCCGCGACCCTGCCGGCCTGGCTCAGCGCCGCCGCCCGGTTCGTCCTCGCCGCACCCGGCGGCACCCGTGCCGTGATCATTCCGGATCGCGCGCCCGCGGCCGTCGTCGGACCACCGCAGCGCGGCTCCTACGGAATCGTCCGCTCTCTGAACACGGTGCGCTCCGGCGGCGAACGCGACACCGCCGCCGCCCTGGAACTGGCCGGGCAACAGTTCCCCGAGACTGCGGCCGGCCGGCGTGTGGTGCTGCTCTACACGACCGCGGCGGACGCGGGTGGGCTCAGCGCGGACCGGTTGGCGGCGCGCTACCGTACCGCCGGCACGATCCTGGTCGTGGTCGGCACCGCGGCAGCCGGCCCCTACTGGTCGGCGGCGGCAGCCGGCACCGGCGGATTCTTCGCCCCGGCCGGCGACCCGGTGGTGGTTCCGGCCCTGGACCAGGTGGAGACCACCCTGAGCGGCCGCTACCTGGTGCGTTTCCCGACACCGCCCGACCTGCCGGCCCGGGTGGAGGTCACCGTGAACACCGGCGACTCCACGTTCACCGGCGAAGCCGTAGTAGCCGAGCAGCCCGGCTCATCCTCACCACGAAACTGGCTCTTGGCAGCCGCGGCCGCCGGCCTGTTCCTGCTGCTCATCGCGGTCATCCTCCGGTCGCGACGCGCATCCCGCCGATCCGCGCCGACAAGCCCAGCCGCCGGCCGACCCACATCCCCCGCACCCGTCGGCCGCGCCTCGTCCCCGGCACCCGTCGGCCGAGCCTCGTCCCCGGCACGCGGCGGTCGCGCCTCGTCTCCAGCAGCCGGCGGCCGCGCCTCGTCTCCAGCACCCGGCGGCGGCGCCTCGTCTCCGGCATCGGCCGGCCAACCCGCATCCTCGACACCCGCCGGTCAACGCATGTCCGCGGCATTGGCCGGCCGAGCCACGTCCGCGGCCGGCCCGAGGCGGCCCCGGGCCGGTGCCGACCGTTCAGCATCGTCGGCAGCTTCCGGACAACCCGCGGGCTCTGCCGCCCGCGGACCGTCCGGCGGTCTCGGCAGCCCGGAGCCCTCGGCGCATGGCGATCCGGGCCGATCAGGGCTGCGCAGCGGCCGCCCGGACCGGCTGGTCGGCGGCGAACTCGGAGGCACGGCGGACCGCCCGGTGACGGGTGACTTCGGCGCCGGCCCGCGTTCCCCGAACCCGATGTCCCCACCGGCCCAGGGCCGAGCCACCGTCCCGAACGGATCAAGCCCACCCGACGCCGAGAGCAGCCCAGATCCACCCGAAGAAGCACTGTGAGTCAGCCGGGCTCCCCCAGCTGACGCCCAGGGCTGTGTCGGCGGCGCCGAAGCAGCCCTGTGTGTCAGCCAGGCATCCGAGCTGACGGTCAGGGTCGTTTCCCGCGCGTTGAGGCAGCGCTGGCTGTCAGCCGGGCGGGCTGGGCTGACGGTCAGGGCTGTATCCCGTGGGTTGAGGCAGCGCTGGGCGTCAGCCGGGCGGGCTGGGCTGACGGTCAGGGCTGTATCCCGTGGGTTGAGGCAGCGCTGGCTGTCAGCCGGGAGGGCGGGGCTGACGGTCAGGGTTGGTTCGTGTGGGTTGAGGCAGCAGTGAGGGTCAGCTGGGGGTGGAGGCGGTGGAGTGGCTGGGGTGAGGTGGGGGCTGGGGAGGGTGACCGCCTGCATGAGCCCGGCGGGCGCGCTGTGGCATTGAGCTGAGCGGAGATCGCGTGGGAGAGCGGGGACCCTGCGCAAACGCGTACCGGAAAAGGTCAGTGACCGAGAAGCGGACCGCAACCAATAGATCGATTCCTTACGATCGATGGATGCTGGAAGTTCGCGGGCTGACCCACACCTATCCGGACGGGCACGTGGCGATCCGCGCCGTCTACCTGCGGGTTGCGGAGGGTGCGCTGGTCAGCATCGTCGGGCCGTCCGGGTGTGGGAAGTCGACGCTGCTGCGGTGCGTGGCCGGGCTGCAGAGGCCGGCCGAAGGGGAGATCCGGCTGGACGGTGAGCCGATCGACGGCGTGCCGGACGGGCTGGCGGTGGTTTTTCAGGATTACAGCCGGTCGCTGTACCCGTGGTTGACGGTGCGGGACAACGTCGCGCTGCCGCTGCGGCGGCGGGGGATGGACCGGGCGGCGCGCCGGAGGGTGGCGGGGGAGGCGCTGGAGTCGGTGGGGCTGGGGCCGTCGGCGGGGAAGCATCCGTGGCAGCTGTCCGGTGGCATGCAGCAGCGGGTGTCGATTGCGCGGGCGCTGGCGTTCCGGCCGCGGCTGTTGCTGATGGACGAGCCGTTCGGGTCGGTGGATGCGCAGACCCGGGAGGAGCTGGAGGACCTGCTGCTGGCGATCCGCGGCGGGTACGGGATGACGATCCTGCTGGTCACGCATGACATCGACGAGAGCGTGTACGTGGGGGACCGGGTCGTGGTGTTCGGTGGTTCGCCGGGTGGGGTGCGCGCTGATCTGCCGGTGGTGTTGCCGAGCCCGCGGGAGCAGATCGCCACCCGGGAGTTGCCGGAGTTCGTGGCGTTGCGGTCGGAGGTGGGGCGCCTGGTGCGCGGGCGCGGGTCAGTAGAGCGAACCGCCTGAGGTGGTGACGTGGACGTCGAGCAGGTACGGGCCGTCGAGCGCCCGCTTCAAGGCTGCCGGTAGTGCGGCGGCGCTGGTCACCCGCGCGGCGGGGACACCGAAGCCGTGGGCCAGCGAGGTCAGGTCCAGTTCGGGCAGGGCCACGCCGGGCAGTGACGTGATGCCGATCCGGCGGCCGAGTGAGGCGACCGCCTCGTAGCCGCGGTTGTTCAGCACGATCACGGTCAGCGGAGCGCGTCGCTGGGCCGCGGTCCACAGGGCCTGGATCGAGTAGAGGCTGGAGCCGTCGCCGACTACGCAGATCACCCGTTCGCCGGTGAGCGCGCGGCCGACCGCGACCGGCAGGCCCCAGCCGAGGGCGCCGCTGCCGGTGGTGACATAGCCGAGTGGCCGGGTGATCGGGACCTGCTCGTGCACGGTGTCCTTGTGCGACGGCGCCTCCTCGACCAGCACCGACTCCATCGGGTGCAGCAGGGCGAGCACCGCGGAGGCGGTGAGCGGATCGGTCAGGGGAGCGGCCGGCGGCCGGGAGCGGGCCGGCGGTGCGGGCCGGGACGACGGCTCGACCAGATCCAGCAGCGCGGTGAGACCGGCACGCACGGTGGTCAGGATGCTGGTCCCGGCCGCCGCCCACGCGGCTGCCGCTGGGTCGCAGTCCAGGTGGAACAGCCTGGTGCCGTCCGCGACGATCGGGCCTTCGCTGTGCACGTGGTAGGTGAACACCGGCGCCCCGATCACCAGGACCACGTCGTGCGGGGCCAGCAGGGACGCCACCGACGACCGGACCGGTGGCAGGTAGCCCTGGAACAGCGGGTGGTCCTCGGGGAACGCGGCCCGGCTCGGCATCGGCGCCGCCCACACCGCGGCCCGCACGGTTTCGGCGAGCGCGACCGCCTGGTCCCAGGCGCCGTCCTCGTCGATGCCCGGTCCGGCCACCACCGCCGGCGCCCGAGCGGTGTTCAGGGCTTCCGCGACCTCATGCAGGGCACCGGGCGAGGTGGTGAAGGCGGTGTGCACGAACCGCCGCGGCACCGGGCCGGCGGGACGATCCCAGTCGTCCTCCGGCACCGACAGGAACACCGGACCGCGGGGCGGCGTCATCGCCACCCGCAGCGCCTCGGCCAGCGCGGCGGGCACGTCGGCGGCGCGTTCCGGCTGGCGGCTCCATTTGACGTACGGGCGGGGGAACGTCGCCGGCTCGTCAGCGCCCAGGAACGGCCGGGTCGGCAGCATCGCCCGGGTCTGCTGCCCGGCCACCACGACCAGCGGAACCCGGTCCCGGTGGGCGTTGAAGATCGCACCGAGCGCGTGCCCCACCCCGCCCGCCGAGTGCAGGCTGACCAGCGCCGGACCGCCGGTGGCGATCGCGTGGCCGGCGGCGATCCCGACCGCCGACGCCTCCTGCAGGGCCAGCACGTACTCGAAGCCGTCCGGCCAGTCCCGCAGCATCCGCAGCTCGGTCGAGCCGGGATTGCCGAACCAGGTGGTCAGACCGGCGTCCCGGCACACGTCGAAGAAGACCTCGCGAACTGTCGTCATGTGGCGGCCCTCCCGGCGAGCACCCGGCGCTCCACCAGCTGGAGCCCGGCGTTCAGCAGATATCCGAGGATGCCGAGCAGCACGATCGCCGCCCAGACGGTTTCGTAGTCGAAGCGGGTGGTGGCCTCCTGCAGCCGGAACCCGATGCCGTTCGCGACGCCCGGCTGCAGCTCGGAGAAGACCATCAGGATCAGCGACAGGGACAGCGCTAGCCGCAGCCCGGCGAAGAGTTTCGGCAGCGTGGCCGGCAGGATCACGAACCCGAGGCGTTCCGTGGCGGTGAGCCGGAAGGCGCGGGCGGTCTCGATCTGCAGCGGCTCCACGGTGCGGGCGCCGTCGGCGGTGTTGAGCAGCACCGGCCAGAGCACGCTGAAGACGATCGAGGCGACCTGCATGGCCGGCCCGATGGAGAACAGCACGATGAAGACCGGGACCAGGGTGGGCGGCGGGATGGCCCGGAAGAACTGGAGCACCGGGTCGAGGAACTCGTAGGCCCACACGGACCGCCCGATCGCGACGCCGAGGACCGCCCCGATCAGGGAACCGAGCAGGAATCCGGCGGCGAGCCGGGCCAGGCTGGGCAGCACGTCGCCGGTGAGCGCGCCGAGATGCCGCACGATCGTCGCCGGCGGCGGGAAGAACGGGTCGGCAGCGGCCGAGGCCGCCAACTGCCAGGCCAGCACACCGGCCAGGAAGATGAGCCAGCGTTGCAGAAAGCGATTCATCGGTACGCCCACCCGAACACCCGCCGCTCGCCACGCCAGAGCAGCCCGTTGATCAGCAGCCCGAGCGCACCGGCCCACACCGTCGCCGCGAGGGTGTCGCCGATGCCGCCGGGATAGTTCGCGGCCTGGGCGATGAAGATGCCGATGCCCGAGCCGAACCCGCCGAACATCTCCGCGGTGACGGCCAGGATCAGCGCCACCGCGGCGGCCATCCGCACTCCGGTGGCGACGAACGGCGCGGTCGACGGCAGCGAGACCATCAGCAGCACGGCGAACCGGCCGAACCCGAACGACCGCAACGTCTCCTTGGCGAGCGGGTCGACCTCGCGCAGGCCGTAGATCGTGTTGAACAGGATCGGCCAGACGGAGGCGTACACGATCACGGTCAGCCGCATCTCCAGGCCGGTGCCGAGCAGCATCGCGACCAGCGGGATCAGCGCCACCGACGGGATCGGCCGGAGGAACTCGACGATCGTGGTGACTGCCCGGGACACTGCCGGGACGCTGCCGAGGACCAGGCCGAGCGGGACGGCGACGCCGATCGCGATCAGCAGCCCCAGCGCCCACGCGGTCATGGTGGCCAGGACGTCGCTGCGGAACAGCGGGTCGAACGCCAGCTCGCCGGCCCGGGCGAGGATCACCGAGGCCGGCGGCAGGAAGTCCTGGTGCACGATGCCGGCCCGGCCCAGCGCCTCGCTGGCCGCGATCACCAGCGCGATCCCGGCCGCCCCGCGAGCGATCCGTCTCAAGGCGAGAACACGATCGTGCCGGCGTCGATCCGGTTGGTCAGGCGTTGCTGCTCGACCATCAGGTCGATCAGCTTCTGCATCCGCTCGGCGCTGTTCGAGGTGCCGAAGGTGGGCATGGTCATCGCCTTCGCGACGGCCGGGTCGATGCCGCGTGCGTACGTCGGCAGGACGGCCTCGACCCGCGCCCGGTCGGCGGCGATCCCGGAGGCCTTCTGGATCGCCCGCTGGAAGGCGGCGGCCGTCTTCGGGTACTGCTTCGTCCAGGTGTCGAGCGAGAAGTAGCCGTCCAGCGGCAGGTCGGTGACCGGCGCCGCGCCGCCGTCGGCGACCATCCGGGCGCCGAGTTTCTGCACCGTGTCGGTCAGGAACGGCTCCTGCGTGTGGATCGCGTCCAGGTCGCCCTTCTGCATGGTCGCGGCCATCTGCGGGAAGACCACCTGCCGGTACTCCAGCTTGGCCGGATCGACCCCACCGGTGGCGGCGATCGCGTCGAAGGTGATGGCCTGGATGTTGTTCAGCACGTGTACCGACAGACTGTGCCCTTCCAGGCCTTTCATGTCGGTGATCGGCGAGTCCGGCATCACCAGCACGCCCATGAACTTCGGCGTGAGCCGGCTGCCCTCGGCGACCAGATTGACCCGCAGGTCGCCCTTGTCGTGGCCGAGCAGCATCGAGGCGTTGTTGGCGAACACCACGTCCACGTCGCCGGCCTTCAGCGCCGGATAGGCCTGCGTGCTCTGCTGCACCGGCTGGGTGCGCACGGTCAGCCCCTCCGCCTCGAAGAGCTTCTCCTGCACCGCGATGTAGTAGGGCGCGTTCACCACCAGCGACAACATCGCCACGTTGATCGTGGGTCTCTCGAGGCCGCTCCCGGCCTGCTGCGGCGCGGCGTCCTCACCGCAGGCAGCCGCCACGGCGGCCACCATCACCAGCGCGAGCGGTGCCTTCCAGGTCCGGCTCATGCGACGCACGATATAGCAATTCATCGATCTTTGATTTCGTACGACAGAGCCGCGATCACCTGCCCGGTCCCGGCCCCAGCGCGGCCGCCGGGCCCAGGCAGGTGGTTGCGGCCGGCTACCGCAGCGGGACGTCCAGGTAGGACCCGCCGCCGATGGTGATCGAGTCGCCGGACGCGTTCTCGTCGTAGTAGAGCGGGTCCACCGTGTCGACGACCAGGGTCAGCGAGTGCCCGGCCGGCAGGTCGTACGCGGTGGCCGGCAGTTTCAGGTCGACACTGCGTGAACCGCCCCCGGACAGCCAGGTGGCCGGCGCGTGGGTGATCAGCTTGGCGTTGCCGACCGCGTCCAGGTCGTACAGGTAGGCGACCAGGGTGCCCTGCGCCTCGGTCCCGGAGAGCTCCAGGTGCAGCTTCGCCGAACCGCGGATCCTCTGGGCCCTGGACGGGCGCTCGGCCGCCCAGACGCCGGCCTTGCCGCGGTCGACGAACGGCAGCCAGATCTTCGGCTGCTCACCGGTGATCGCGGCGGCCCCGTTGGTGATCAGCACGACCCCGCCGCCGGCGACGGTGTCCTGGTCGGTCGGGATGCTCTTGGTCCACCCGCTGCTCGGGTTGCCGCCGAGCAGGCCGGTGCCGTCCAGGACCCGGATCCGGCCGAGGCCGTAGCGGCGGTTGGAGCCGGTCAGCGCGGCCCAGTCGGGGTACGCCTCGTACGCGGCGTTCAGCGGCTTCACGCGTACCGGGTCGGCGCCGGTCGTCCCGGTGCCCTTCAGGTGCTGGTCGAGCCACGCGTACAGGCTGGTCCAGACGTCGTTCGGCAGGCCCAGCACGCCGGTGAGCTCGGCGATCGCGTGGTCACCGGGCCGCAGCTCGAGCCGCTTCGGGGTGGTCAGCTTGCCGTAGAAGTCGACCAGCTGGTTCGGCGGGAAGAACGTGTCACCCCAGCCGTTGGCGATCAGCACGGCCGGCCGGTTGGCGTTGATCGCGTCGATGTAGGTGGCGGCGGACCGGACCTTCGCCCAGTTCATCACCTCGGCGACGTCCCGGTTGGCGTTGAAGTCAGCCATCTTGTCGGTCAGGTCCGCGCTCGGCTTGCCGACGATCTGCGCGGCGAGCTCCAGCAGGCCGGCCGACTGGCGGTGCCGGGTCGAGTCGGCGTACAGCGAGTAGACCAGGTCGGTCCAGCCGCTGAGCACCCCGACGGCCCGGATCCGGGCGTCGAACGCCGAGCCGAGCAGGCTGATGCCGGCCCCGTACGAGATGCCGGCCGCCCCGATCCGCGCCGGGTCCGCCGCGGTGTTCGCGATCGTCCAGTCGACCACCTCGGACAGGTCGGCCATGTCCTTCGGCCCGGCCGTGTCGATCTGCCCGCCGGAGAGCCACCAGCCGCGCGGGGTGTACGAGACGACCACGTACCCGCGTCCGGCGAGGATCTTGGCCTGCGCGAGGTACTCCAGGTCGTTCAGGCCCCAGCTGGACGGCAGGACGACCGCCGGATGGCGCCCGGTGGCGGCCGGGGCGATCACGTTGGCCTTGAGTATCACGCCGTCACTGCCGGTGATGTCGACGGCCTTGAATCCGGTGGTGGCCACGGCGGCCTGCGCCGGCCCGGCGATTCCGATCAGGGTGGTCGCCGCCAGCAGCAGAGCGGCGAGCAGCGTGAACCAACGGCGAGGCGCCATGCGCACTCCTCGGGACAAGGACGGATGTGAATATGGCGACGTCGTGGCGGCAGCGTAGGAAGCGGTTCCGAGAATTTGAAGATGGTGACATTCTCGTTACCGACTAGTAACGTGACTCGTCGGTAGCAAAGGGGGTGTGCGTGCTCTACGGGGCCCCGACCGCGCGTCGCAGAGACGCCCAACGCAACCGAGCGGCCATCCTCGAGGCCGCCAGCGAGGTGCTGGCCGGAGACGACGTGGTCGCCCTGATGCCGGAGATCGCCCGCCGGGCCGGCATCGGCCAGGCCACCCTGTACCGGCACTTCGCCGACCGGCACGCCCTGACCGCCGCCGTGCTCACCTACCAGCTCGACCTGCTGGAGGCCCGGGCCGCGGCCCACTCGCACCCGGCCCAGTTCCACCAGCTGCTGCGTCAGGTGCTGCACCACCAGATCGAGATGCGCGGCCTGGTCAGCCTGGTCCGCCGGCTCGATCCCGCGGTGCAGGAGCGCTACCGGCAGCGACTGATCGCCGCCTTCGAGGAACCGCTGCGCCGGGCCCGCGACGCCGGCTTCGTGCGAGCCGACCTGGTCGCCGCGGACCTGTCCCTGCTCCTCGCCATGGTGCAGGGCGTCGCCGAGATCACCGGTGACGTCTCCGCCGCCCGGGCCGCAGCCGACCGCTCGGTCGACCTGGTTCTCGACGGAGTGTTCCGCGCAGGTAGTGCGGACTGAGACTCAAGTCCTGCCGCAAGCTGCCGATTGCCTGGGTTGCCGGGAAGACGGTTCCGGTGTCCTGGAGGCTCATGGCACAGCGGTGGTGACGGTGCAAGGTTCGGAACTCGGCGCGCTCAGCGCGTCGGAACGGGCAGAACTCGAAAGACTGCGTCAGGTCGTGGCCACCGGCCCGACCGGGTTCGTCTCGGCCGACGAGGCCGGGGTGGTCACCGCCTGGAACCCGGCGGCGACGCGACTGCTCGGCTGGGAGCCGGTGGAGATCATCGGCCGGCCGCTCACCGAGACGCTGATCCCGGCCGAGCTGCGCGAGGCGCACGCCCGCGGGATGGCGCGATACCTGGCCACCGGCGAGGCGGCGGTGATCGGCCGCCCGGTCGAGTTGCCGGCGCTGCACCGCGACGGTCATCGGGTCGACGTCGAGCTGACCATCTGGCCGTCCTGGGTGCAGGGCGAGCGGCAGTTCTACGCCTTCCTGCGCGACACCAGCGAACAGCGTGCCGCAGCTGAGCGGGTCGCCCGGCAGACCAGCGCGCTGCTCTCCACCATCGAGGCGCAGCGGGCGGTCACCGCGGTCGCGTACGACCGGGACCTGGCCCTGCGCGTGGTTGCCGAGCAGACGGTGGCCGCGTTCCCGGCCGCCGACGGCGCCGTGGTCGAGATGCTCGACGGCGAAAGCCTGGTGTACGCGGCGGCTGCCGGCACGCTGGGCGCCCATCCCGGCACACGGCTGGCCGCGCAGGGCTCGCTGAGCGGGCTCGCCATCGCCGCGCGCGCTGCCGTCCGCTGCGCCGACGCGGCCACCGATCCCCGGGTCAACGCGGAACTCTGCCGGCGGCTCGGCATCCGCTCGATGTGCATCGCTCCGCTCTACCGGGGCGACCAGCCGATCGGTGTGCTCAAGGTGGCCAGCGCCCGGCCGGACGCGTTCGACGCGGCCGACGCCCACCAGCTCGAACTGCTCTCCGCGAGCCTCACCTCGGCGCTGCTGCACGCCGACGACTACGCCCGTAACGCCGCCCTGCTGGTCCAGCGCATCCGAGCCCTGGAGGCTCTCGAGGCCAGCGAGAACCGGTTCCGGCTCACCTTCGAGAACTCGCCGCTCGGCCTGATCCTGGCCAGCGTCGACCCCGCCACGTTCGGCCGCTACCTGCACGTGAACCCGGCGATGTGCGCGATCACCGGGTTCAGCGCCGACGAGCTGACCCGGATGAGCTTCAAGGACCTGCAGCACCCGGACGACGTCTCCGCCACCACGGACGCGCTGAGCCGGATGCTCGCCGACGGTGTGGACACGGTCCGCGCCGAGAAGCGCTACCGGCACAAGGACGGGCGCACCATCTGGGTGTCGGTGCGGGTCGCCGTGGTGCGGGACGGGGACGGGGCGCCGTCGTACGTCGTCGTGCAGGTCGAGGACGTCACCGCGCAGCGTGCGGCGGACGCGCGTCTGCACCAGCAGGCCAAGCTGCTCGAGCTGATCCCGGCGGCGGTCATCATCCGTACGCTCGACGGCCGCATCCGCTGGTGGAACGAAGGAGCGCAGAAACTGTACGGGTGGTCGCTGGAAGCCGCCCGTGGCACGGTGACCCACCGGCTGCTCGGCACCGCGTTCGTCGGCTCCGGCTCGGTGGAGGAGCAGAACCGGGCGCTGGAACAGGACGGTTGCTGGGAGGGGCAGTTGCAGCGGCGGACCGCGACCGGCCGTACCGTCACCGTGCTCTGCCGTCAGGTGGTCTACCAGCCCGAACCGGGCGGTGACCGGGCCGGCGAGATCCAGGTCCTGGAGATCAACACCGATGTCACCGCGGCCCGCGCCGCGGAACAGGCAATCGCGCTCAACGAGCAGCGGTTCCGGGCCCAGTTCACCGACTCGCCGGCCGGGCAGATCATCCGTGCCCTGGACGGAACGCTGATCGCGGTCAACCGGGCGTTCGCGACGATGGCCGGTCGCCGGCCCGAGGAACTGGCCGGCCGCAACGTCGACGAGGCACTCTTCGACGCCGAGGACCTGCGGTACGCCCACCGGCAGATCGCCACACTGTTCGCGGGGGAGGCGGACTCGTACACCCACCAGGCCCGGCTGCGGCACGCCGACGGCCACTGGGTCGACATCGACGCCACGGTCTCCCTCGTCCGGGACGCCGACGACCGCCCCAAACACCTGATCGTCGTGGCCACCGACACCACCGCGCGGCGCGCCGCCGAACGGGCCCGCGACCTGGCCGCGGCCGCGCTCGCCGACCGCAACGCCGAACTGGAGACCGCCAACCAGCTCAAACTCGACATCATCGGCATGCTCGGGCACGAGATCAGCAACCCGCTGTCGGCCATCCTCGGCTACAGCGACCTGCTCGCCGACGACGTGCCCTCGGAGACACCGACCGGCCGGGCGGTCGCGGTGATCGGCCGGCAGGCCCAACGCCTCGACGACATCGTGCGCGAGGTGCTGGCCATGGTCAGCATCGACGCCGGCAACATCAACGCGGTCCGGCAGGAGATCTCGCTGCGGGCCGAGGTGGAACAATTCCTGGCGAGCACCGGCAACAGCGGCGTCCCGGTCCTGGGCGGCGACGCGCGGGTCCTCTTCCACCCCGGCCACCTGCAGCAGATCCTCACCAACCTGCTGTCGAACGCCGACAAGTACGCCGGCGGCGCGACCGCCCTGCGCATCGAAGCCGACGGCGCCCGGGTCCGGCTGCGCGTCGAGGACGCCGGCCCCGGCGTCCCCGCCGAGTTCCGCCCCCGCCTCTTCGACCGCCTGGCCCGAGCCGAACGCGACGCCGGCACCGTCCGCGGCACCGGCCTCGGCCTGTACATCGTCCGCAGCCTGGCCCGCGCCAACCACGGCGAGATCCGGCACGAGCCCGCCCCCGCCGGCGGCTCCCACTTCATCCTGGAAACCGAGCCAGCCACCTGATCCACCCTTTCGCGCAGCCTCGCCTTCCGGCTATCCAGGCGTGAACGGCGGCTGGCGGCGTCCGGCCGTCGCTGAGGCTGGTTATGGGGTTGCGGTGGCGGGCGTGGGTGGCGGCTGGTGGTGTCCGGCCGTCGCTGAGGCTGGTTATGGGGTTGCGGTGGCGGGCGTGGGTGGCGGCTGGTGGTGTCCGGCCGTCGCTGAGGCTGGTTATGGGGTTGCGGTAGCGGGCGTGGGTGGCGGCTGGCGGCGTTCGGCCGTCGTTGAGGCTGGTTATGCGGTTGCGGTGGCAGGCGTGGGTGGCGGCTGGCGGCGTTCGGCCGTAGCTCACGCTGGTCATCGTCGCCACGACCGGCCGTGCGGCGCCCGGATCAGCCGACCGCCGCAGCCGTCAGTGCCCGCCGGCAGCCCCGCCCGCCCGCAGCCCCGCCCGCCCGCCCGCAGCCCCGCCCGCCTGCCGCAGCGCCGCCTGCCGCAGCGCCGCCTGCCGCAGCGCCGCCTGCCGCAGCGCCGCCTGCCGCAGCGCCGCCTGCCGCAGCGCCGCCTGCCGCAGCGCCGCCTGCCCGCGGCAGCCGCTCGTCGCTGGACGTAGGCCGTGGGGAACGCTGAGCGTCAGGCGTATTTGATCAAGGTCGGCATCGCAGTGGCGGCTCGCTGGTTGATCGGCGGGCTTGCGCGGCGGTCGGCGATCAGGTGGCTGGGGGCTGGTGGGTGGTGGGTGTTGGACGGTGGGCGGCCCCGTGCTTAAGCCCGGCGGCCGCGCTGGGGCCTGGCGTGGCTGCCTGCCCGCGCGGACTCGCGGGACGGGCAGGGTTTTGGGGACGGCGTCGCGCGTACCCCGAAGGGGTTCAGAAAGTTATTGTCCAGCCCTCGCGGGAGGCCTGGCCGGCGGTGTAGGCAACGCCGTCCACCTTGAGGCCGGCGGCGTTCAGCAAGGTCAGCGCGCCGCCGCGGTTGCTCAGGGTCAAGGGTGGGCTGGTGCGGAGCTGGAGGGTCGCGCCGGACGGCAGGTGGCCGGAGAGCTCGAGGCGGGCGCCGGCCGCGTCGATCAGCGACCAGCCGGTCAGGTCGAGGTCGTCGGGGGAGGCGTTGAGCAGGGTGACCGACTCCGGTTCGGGTGCGGGGCCGCGCGGGTTGACCAGGGCGGCGACGATGCGGACCAGGTGGTCGGGCTCGCTGGGGCCGGGGGTCGGCCCGGGGCGGCTGACGTCCGGCAGCGGGTGGCCGGTGATGTCGTCGGTGTGCCAGACCTGGGACTGGAAGGCCAGGAAGATCGCCACCCAGTCGTCGGTGGCCGGGAAGTGCAGCAGCAGGGCGCCGTCCTGATGGACGCCGTTGTCGCCGGCGAAACGGCCGGCGTTGCCCTGGTTCATGTGGACGTCGTGAATGCCGTTACCGGGCCGGAAATTGAAGATCTTGTCGGCTTTCTGCTCCGGTCCCCATGCTTCGCCGAAGACGTATGAGCGGGCTTCGGAATCGCCGATAGCGCGCCGGACGAAATGATCGAGGAAATCGCCGAGATCGTTCTCCGGGCCGGGTGCGGAGGTCGGAACGGGACGCATCTGATCACGCTGGAACAGATTTCCGCGAATGTAATCGAGGGCGGCGCCGCCGGACCGGCTCTCCAGTTCGTTGAAGCCGTCGGGCAGGCCGCGGAGCTTGTCGGTGACCGGGTGGACGAACCGGCTCACGCCGAGATACAGCAGGTCCGGCGGGGACTGCTGGGAGCGTACGTTCACGGCCGCGCGGTAATCGACCCCGGCGGCCCGTAATTGGATCTGATAATGCGGCGTGTCGGTGGTCTCGATCCGGCGGTCGATCACGGCGGCCCGTAGCACGCCATATCTTTTCAGCGGCATGAAAACAGTGAACGCCTCATTGTCGCCGCTGTCCGTCAGCCCGATGACATCTTGAGGCGTAATGTGCGCCCGGCCGTTGTCAACAAATGGCGGCGCAGGGTTTCGTCGTCGAGATCGGCGAGATTGCCCTCGGTGCCGGCCAGCACCAGGCCGCCGGCGACCATCAGCACGTCCACCCGGGTGGCGTCGTCCGGGTCGGCGCCGGTGAGCAGCGCGACGACGCGCTGGATGGCGGCGATCGCGGGGTGCCGGCGGACCAGCCGGCTCACCACCGGGTCGAAGCTGAGCACCGCGGAGAGGCGGCGGTACTCCACCACCAGGTCGACGACGCCGGTGAGGGCGGCGCGGCGGCGGGCGGCCGGGGTACGCCGGGACTCCGCGGCCTCGGCGAGCGGGCCGAGCCGCGCCAGTGCCGGGTCGATCACCGCGAGGACGATCTCCTCCTTGGTGGGGAACTGGTGGTAGACGGCCGCCTTCGTGACGCCGAGCCGGTCGGCGATCATCTGGAGCGAGGTGCCGCTGACCCCGTGTTCGGCGAAGAGTTCCAGTGCGGCGGCCAGAACCCGCTCCCGTGCGCTCCCGTTCACGGCCGGATCGTACCGAGACCTTGTTGCCGGGTAGCCGATCGGCTACCTTGCCGCGTAGCCGAGCGGCTAGGGAGGCAACATGACCCAGACATGGGACCGCGAAGTAGACGTGCTGGTGGTGGGCACCGGAGGGGCCGGCATGGCGGCGGCGATCGCCGCGGCTGATGCCGGCGCCGGCGTGCTCGTGGTGGAAAGCACCGGCAAATGGGGCGGCACCACGGCGCTCAGCGGAGGCGGGCTCTGGATGCCCACCAACCCGCTGATCGCGAAGCACGGCGGCGAGGACTCGGTGGACAAGGCGCTCACCTACCTCGAGGCGGCGATCGGCGAGGCCGGCCCGGCCAGCTCGCCGGAGCGGCGGCGCGCGTTCGTGGAGACCATCCCCGAGGTGTACGAGCTGCTGGCCCGCCTCGGCGTCCGGTGGACCGCGTCGAAGGACTACCCCGACTACTACCCGGACCGGCCCGGCGGCATGGTCGGCCGGGGCATCGAGGTCGAGCCGTTCGACACGAAGAAGCTCGGCGAGTGGTACGCGACGTTCCGCGGCCGGGACAGCCTTCCCGCCCCACTGAAGACCGACGACGTCTGGCTGCTGTCGCGTGCCTGGTCCACACCGGACGGGTTCGTCCGCGGCGCCCGCTTCGTGTTCCGCACGATCTTCGGGCTGGTCCGCGGCAAGCGGCTCTTCGGTCTCGGCTCGGCGCTCACCGCCAGCATGCTGACCATCCTGCTGAAGCAGGGCGTGGAGATCCGGCTCAACACCCCGCTCACCGAGCTGATCACCGACGAGACCGGCGCCGTGACCGGCGCGGTGGTCAGGACCGCGGAGGGTACGACCCAGCGCATCCGGGCCCGCGGCGGCGTGATCCTGGGCGGGGGCGGGTTCGCGCACAACACCGCGTGGCGCGAGCAGCACCACGGCGTGCCCGGCTACAGCTCGGCCTCCGAGGGCGACCTGGGCGACCCGATCCGGATCGCCGAGGCGGCCGGCGCCCGGCTGGAGCTGATGGACGACGCGTGGTGGGGCGCCTCGGTGCCGCTGCCCGGCGGCGACCACCACCAGTTCGTGCTCTCCGAGCGGTCGATGCCGTACAGCATCGTCGTGGACTCCTCCGGCGAGCGGTTCACCAACGAGTCGGCCAGCTACATCGACTTCGGGCACGCCATCCTGGAGCGGAACAAGACCGTCCCGGCCATCCCGAGCTGGCTGATCCTGGACGTCCGGCACCGCCGGCGCTACCTGTTCAACGCGTTCCTGCAGGGCACGAAGAAGCTGCGGGAGGCGGGCATCGTCCGGTCCGCGGACACCATCGAGGGACTGGCAGCCGAGCTGGGCATGGAGCCGGCGAAGCTGCGCGCCACCGTGGACCGGTTCAACGGCTTCGCCCGCAGCGGCGTCGACGAGGACTTCGAGCGCGGCCGTACGGTCTACGACAACTACTACGGCGACCCGACCGTCAAGCCGAACCCGAACCTGGGCGCGCTGGAGAAGGGCCCGTTCACCGCGGTCCAGTTGGTCCCCGGCGACCTCGGCACCAAGGGCGGCCTGCTGACCGACGCCGAGGGCCGTGCGGTCCGCGCCGACGGTGCGGCGATCACCGGCCTGTACGCGGCCGGCAACACCACCGCCTCGGTGATGGGCCGCACCTATCCGGGCCCCGGCTCGACCATCGCCCCGGCCGTGGTCTTCGGCTACCGGGCCGGCCGGGACGCCGCCGCACGGGTGAAAGAAACGGCTGCGACCGCCTGACGAAGATCGACACCCACCTACCTGGGAATGACTCACAGCTTTCCTGGGTAGGCTGGGAACTTCGCATCTCTGTCAGCGAAGGAGTTGATTTCCGCCGTGGGCGGATACGGGTGGCAAGTTGTCCTCGTCGTAGTGCTTGTGCTGCTCAACGCGGCTTTTTCGGGTAGTGAGATGGCGCTCATCTCGCTGCGGGAGAGCCAGTTGCAACGTCTGGAGCGGCAGTCCCGCACCGGCCGGACGCTCGCCAAGCTGGCCCGGGACCCGAACCGGTTCCTGGCCACCATTCAGATCGGAATCACCCTGGCCGGCTTCCTGGCCTCGGCTGCCGCGGCCACCACGCTGGCCCAGCCGTTGATCGAGCCGCTGAGCGGCCTCATCGGCACCGCCGCCGAACCGGTGGCGATTCTTCTGATCACCATCGTGCTCACGTTCTTCACCCTGGTTCTCGGTGAGCTGGCGCCCAAGCGGATCGCCATGCAGCGCGCCGAGGGCTGGGCGATGCTGGTCGCCCGTCCGCTGGATGTGCTCTCCACGCTCGCCCGGCCGGTGAACTGGCTGCTCGGCAAGGCCACCGACCTGGTGGTCAAGCTGGCCGGCGGCGACCCGGAGGCGGGCCGCGAGGAGGTCAGCACCGAGGAGATCCGCGACATGGTCGCGCAGCAGCAGGACATCACCGCCGAGCAGCGCACCATCATCTCCGGCGCGTTCGAGATCGCCGACCGGATCCTGCGGGAGATCCTGGTGCCCCGCCGCGACGTGGTGATCCTGCCGGCCGACACGCCGGCGGGCGAGGCCCTGGACCGGCTGGTCGCCGGTGGCCACTCGCGGGCCCCGGTCACCGGGCCGATGGGTCTGGACGACGTGCTCGGCGTGGTGCACCTGCGTGACCTGATCGGCGCCGAGGGCCCGGTCAGCGATCACATGTTCACCCCGCTGTTCCTGCCGGAGACGCTGAAGGTGTCCGACGCGATGCGCCAGCTGCGCGTGCAGCGCCAGCAGTTCGCCCTGGTGGTGGACGAGCGCGGCGCCATCGACGGCATCGTGACGATGGAGGACCTGGTCGAGGAGGTCGTCGGCGAGATCTACGACGAGACCGACCGGGACGTGCAGTCGGTGATCCGCGAGGACGACGGGGCGATGCTGCTGCCCGGCACCTTCCCGATCCACGACCTGCCGGACATCGGCGTCGACATCGAGGAGCTCGACGCGGGCGACTACACCACGGTCGCCGGTCTGGTCCTGGCCCGCCTCGGCCACATCCCGACCGCTCCGGGCGAGACGGTGGCCATCGACGGCCACACCGCCGAGGTGGTGGAGATCACCGGCCGGGCCATCACCAGGCTGCGGCTGCGTCCCCTGGCCGAGCGGCCGGCGGAGGACGTTCCGGTCTGATTGAGCACCCGCTCGGCAGGGCAATGCCGGTGCCGTGATCACGGCGCTGGGCTTGCTGGGCGGGGTGCTCGGCTTCGCGGTGGCGCGGCCCCGGGGACTGCCCGAGGCCGCGGCCGCGGTTCCCGCGGCGCTGCTCACCCTGCTGCTCGGCCTGGTCACTCCGGCGGCGGCTCTTTCCGAGGTACGCGAACTCGCGCCCACCGTCGCCTTCCTGGCCGCGGTTCTGGTGCTGGCGTTCGCGGCGGAACGGCACGGCGTGTTCGGCTATCTCGGGGCGGTCGTCGCGCGTACCGGGAGGGGCCGGCCGCGCCGCCTGCTCGCCTCGGTCTTCGGCGCCGCCGCGGTGACCACCGCGGCGCTCAGCCTGGACGCCACCGTCGTCCTGCTCACCCCGGTCGTCCTCGCCGTCGCGACCCGCGCCGGGGTCCGCCCCCGCCCGTACGCCTACGCCTGCAACCACCTGGCCAACTCGGCCTCGCTGCTGCTGCCGGTCTCCAACCTGACGAACCTCCTCGCGTTCGCCGCCAGCGGCCTGACGTTCGCCGGCTTCGCCGCCCTGATGGCCGCACCCTGGCTCGCCGTCATCGCGGTCGAGTACCTGGTCTTCCAGCTCTTCTTCGCCCGCGACCTGTCCGCCCCCGCGGAACGCGTCCCGGAGGCGCCCGGCCCGGCACCCCGCTACGCCCTGACCGTGCTGGCCGGCACGCTGGCCGCCTTCGCCGTGCTGCAGCCGCTCGGTGTCGAACCAGCCTGGTCCGCGGCCGCCGGCGCCGCTGCCCTGGCCGTCCCGCTGCTGCGCGACCGCACGATCCGCCCTGCCGACCTGCTGACCTCGTCGAACCCGGCGTTCTGCGCATTCGTCCTGGCCTTGGGCGTGGTGGTGCTGGCCGTCCGGGAGGCCGGCCTGGGCGACTGGGTCGACGGCCTGGTCCCGGCGGACGCCGGCTTCCTCAGCCTGCTCGGCGTGGCCGTGCTCGCCGCGGTCCTGGCGAACGTGCTCAACAACCTGCCCGCCACACTTGTCCTGCTCCCCGCGGTGTCGTCATCACCCGGGTTGCTGCTCGCTGTCCTGATCGGCGTCAACATCGGCCCGAACCTGACCTACGCCGGCTCGCTGGCCACCCTGCTGTGGCGGCGGATCCTGCACGCCCGCCAGGCTGCGCCCCGTACCCGCGAGTTCCTGCTGCTGGGCGCGGCGACCGTACCGCTGTGCCTGCTCGCCGCGGTGACGGCCCTCTGGGCGACCCTGCGCCTGACCGGCCTCTGAGCCGATCCGGGACAATGTCTGATCGTGGCTCGCGGTGAACTGCGGATCTATCTCGGTGCGGCGCCGGGAGTCGGCAAGACGTACGCGATGCTCGAGGAGGCGCGGCGGCGGGCCGGGCGTGGCGCCGACGTGGTGATCGGCCTGGTGGAGACGCATGGCCGGGAGCACACCGCGGCCATGATCGGGGAGCTCGAGATCGTGCCGCGGCGCGGCGTGAAGTATCGCGGTGCCGACTTCGCCGAGATGGACCTGGACGCGGTGCTGGCCCGGCGACCGCAGCTGGCCGTGGTGGACGAGCTGGCGCACACCAACGTGCCGGGTTCGCGCAACGCCAAGCGCTGGCAGGACGTGCACGAGTTGCTGGACGCCGGGATCAGTGTTCTGACCACGGTGAACGTGCAGCATCTGGAGTCGCTGAACGACGTGGTCGCCCGGATCACCGGTGTCGAGCAGCGGGAGACCGTTCCGGACGCGGTGGTGCGGGCGGCCGAGCAGGTCGAGCTGGTCGACATGACGCCGGAGGCGCTGCGCCGGCGGATGGCGCACGGCAACGTCTACCGGCCGGAGAAGATCGACGCGGCGCTCGGCAACTGGTTCCGGGCCGGCAACCTGACCGCGCTGCGGGAGCTGGCGCTGCTCTGGCTGGCCGATCAGGTCGAGGAGCAGCTGGACCGGTACCGCGCCGACCACGACATCGACGACACCTGGGAGACCCGGGAGCGGGTGGTGGTGGCGCTGGCCGGCGGCGCCGAGGGGGACACGCTGATCCGCCGGGCCGCGCGGATCGCCGCCCGCAGCCGGGGCGCCGACCTGCTGGCGGTGCACGTGACCCGCAGTGACGGCCTGGCCGGGGCGGATCCGGCGGTGCTGGCCCGGCAGCGGGTGCTGGCGGAGAGCCTCGGCGGGTCGTACCACCAGGTGTCCGGCACGGACGTGCCGCGGGCGCTGCTGGAGTTCGCGCGCGGGGTGAACGCCACCCAGATCGTGCTCGGGGTGTCCAGCCGTGGTCGGTTCGCGCGGCTGTTCAGCGCCGGGGTGGGCGCGACCACCACGCTGCTGTCCGGGTCGATCGACGTGCACCTGGTCAGTCATGAGCGGGCGGGGCGCGGGCGGCGTACCGATCGGGTGCCGGCGGCGCTGTCGCGGGGCCGCCGCATCGCGGGTCTGGGGCTCGCGGTGGCCGGCCTGCCGTTGCTGACCGTGGTGCTGGCGACCGTGCCGGAACCGCCGCTGATCATCGACATCCTGCTGTTCCTGGCCGCGGTGGTCGGCGTCGCGCTGGTCGGCGGGCTGTGGCCGGCGCTGTTCGCCGCGGTCGCCGGATCCCTGCTGCTGAACTGGTTCTTCACGCCGCCCTACGGGCGCTTCTCGATCGCGCAGGGGCAGAACCTGATCGCCCTGGCGATCTTCATCGTGGTGGCGGTGGCGGTGAGCTGGGTGGTGGACACCGCGGCCCGACGCACCCGGCAGGCCGCGCAGGCGTCGGCCGAGGCGCAGACGCTGGCGACGGTGGCCGGCGGGGTGCTGCGCGGGCAGCGGCCGCTGACCGCGCTGCTCGACCGGCTCCGGGAGACGTTCGCGCTGGAGTCGGTCGCGCTGCTGGAGAGCGGGACGACCGTCGCCGAGGTGGGCCGGCCGGGTCTGCAGCCGCCCGCGGCCGACGACACGGTGCAGGTCGACGCGGACCTGTTGATGCTGCTCAAGGGCCGCACGCTGGAGGCTTCCGACCGCCGGGTGGTGGAGGCGTTCGCGGCGCAGGCGGCGGTCGCGCTGCGCCAGGAACGGCTCGCCGCCGAGGCGGCCACCGCCAGGCCACTCGCCGAGGCGAACCGGTTGCGCACAGCATTGCTCGCTGCGGTCAGCCACGACTTGCGTACGCCCCTCGCGTCTGCGAAAGCAGCGGTGGAAGGTCTGCGCAGCACCGAGGTCGAGTTCGACGAACAGGACCGCGCGGAGTTGCTGGCCACCGCCGACGAGTCGCTGGACCGGCTCGGCCGTCTGGTGGCGAATCTGCTGGACATGAGCCGGCTGCAGGCCGGGGCGCTCGGGGTCGCCGCGATCGAGGTGGGCGCGGAGGACGTCGTACCGATGGCGCTGGAAGATCTCGGCCCGGACGGCCGCCGCGTCGTGGTGCGCGTGCCCGATGATCTGCCGTTGCTGCGGGCCGATCCGGGCCTGCTGGAGCGGGTGCTGGTCAATCTGGTCGCCAACGCGCTGCGCTACAGCCCGCCGGAGCGACCGCCGATGATCACCGGCAGCAGCCTCGGCGGCACCGTCGAGCTGCGGGTCATCGACCACGGTCCGGGCATCCCGGCCGAGAAGTGGGACGATGTCTTCCTGCCGTTCCAGCGGCTCGGGGACCGCGACGCCCACACCGGTGTGGGACTCGGTCTGGCGCTGTCCCGGGGCCTGACCGAGGCGATGGGCGGCACCCTCACCCCCGACGAGACCCCCGGAGGCGGCCTCACCATGATCCTCGCGCTGCCGGCGGCTGCCGGATGACCAGGATTCTGGTCGTCGACGACGAGCCGCAGATCGTCCGGGCGTTGCGGATCAACCTGAAGGCCCACGGGTACGAGGTCGACACCGCGCGCGACGGCGCCTCGGCGCTGCACCTGGCCGTGCAGCACCGCCCCGACCTGGTGGTGCTGGACCTGGGCCTGCCGGACATGGAGGGCACCGAGGTGATCGGCGGGCTGCGCGGCTGGACCGACGTGCCGATCATCGTGCTCTCCGGCCGGGCCGACAGCGGTGACAAGGTGGCCGCTCTGGACGCCGGCGCCGACGACTACGTGACCAAGCCGTTCGGGGTCGACGAGCTGCTGGCCCGGATCCGCGCGGTCACCCGCCGCAACCGGCCGGCGGGCGAGGCGGCGCCGGTGGTGCGGATCGGCGCGCACACCGTCGACCTCGCGGAACGGTCGATCTCCGGCGACGTGCGGCTCACCCCGACCGAGTGGCAGCTGCTGGAGCACCTGCTGCGCCACCCCGGCAAGCTGATCACCCAGCGGGAGCTGCTGCACGACGTGTGGGGGCCGCAGTACCAGACCGAGACGAACTATCTGCGGCAGTACATGGCGCGACTGCGGCGCAAGCTGGAGGACGACCCGGCGCGGCCCCGGCACCTGCTCACCGAACCCGGCATGGGGTACCGCTTCCGTCCTTAATCTCCGCGGCTCTGGGCCGATATGTCTGGTATCCGGCGTTCGGGCTGGCCTGCGACAAGGAGATGACACCGTGCGGTTGTTCGGTTCCCGGCCGGCGAGCCCGGAAGTCACCCGTCCCACTCCCCGTGACGTGGAGGCGCTGGAGCAGCTGGTCCTCGCGCTGGAGTCGGCGATCGACGAGGCCACGGCGTGGCGCATCACGGTGGCCAGCACCGTCGAGTCGTACAACTTCGGCTACGGCGCGGTCTGGCTTCCGGCGGCCGACGGCACGCTGCAACTGGCGCACGAGACCGGGCGGATCACGCCGCAGCTGAAGGCCACGAACGGAGGCCCGAAGCTGCAGGGCGACGGCGGCATCGTGGGCAAGGCCTTCCGGACCCGGAACGCGGTCTACGTGGAGTCGCCGGCCGAGTGTGGTGACTGCCGGCGGTGCCTGACGGCGCTGCAGGCCGGCATGGTCAGCGCGGTCGTGCTGCCGGTCACGAAGGGCACCGAGGTGTACGCGCTCCTCGAGTATTACTCGGCCCACCCGCTGCACTTGGACGCGCCGCGGCGGGAGAAGTTCGCCTCGATCGCCCGGATCGCCGAGCGGTCCCGGAGCAGCGCGGTGGCCGCGGCCGAGCTGCGGCAGGTCGCCGACGATCGTACGGCGGTGACGACGGTGGTCACCCGGCTCGGGACGGCCCCGGACAGCCAGAGTGCGATCCGGCTGGCCCTGGACAGTGTGCGGACGGCGTTCGGCTGGGCGTACGGGTCGTACTGGGAGGTGGACCCGGCCGACAACGTGCTCAAGTTCCAGGTCGAGTCCGGGTCGGCCGGTGACGAGTTCCGGCGGGTCACCCTGGCGGCCACCTTCGCCGAGGGGGTCGGGCTGTCCGGGCGGGCCTGGCGGGCCAAGGACCTCGTCTTCGTCCGGGACCTGGCGGAGCTGACCGACTGCGTGCGGGCGCCGGCGGCACAGCGGGCCGGCGTACGGTCCGGCGTCTGCTTCCCGATCCTCAGCGGCGACCGGATCGTCGGCACCATGGACTTCTTCACCACCGAGTACATCGACCTGTCCGAGTCGCGGGCGGCCGCCCTGCGCAACGTGCAGCAGCTCGTCTCCCAGCGGCTCGACGTGATGCGCGGATCGGAGCGGGCCGCCGCCAACGCCCGCGCCCTGCTGGACACCGTGGAGCGGCTGCGCAGCGCCAGCGGCGACGCCACCTCGGTCGCCGAGCAGGCGGTGGACCGGGCCTCCGCGATGACCGCCGAAGTCGCCGCGCTGGGCCAGGCGTCGGCGGCGATCGGCGACGTCATCAAGATCATCGAATCGATCGCGGAGCAGACCAACCTGCTCGCGCTCAACGCCACCATCGAGGCGGCGCGGGCCGGGGAGAGCGGCAAGGGCTTCGCGGTGGTCGCCGGCGAGGTCAAGGAACTGGCCCGGGAGACCGCCGAGGCCACCCAGAAGGTCGCCGATCAGATCGCCGGGATCCAGGCCAGCGCGGAGACGGTGGCGGCCGGGATCCACACCACGAGCGAGACGATCGGCAAAATGGACAGTGTCCAGGCCCGGATGAACGACGTCCTCGCCGAGCAGGCCGAAATGGCCCGGGCACTGCAGGGCTGACCTGATCGGTCGAACATTCGTCCGAGCCCCCATGCGTACGCCGAGATGGACGATGATGCGTTCATAAGTTGCTACGGAGGGAGTGGAGATGAGCGGAGTTCGGTTGCTGGTCGGCACCCGCAAGGGCGCATTCATCCTTACCTCGGATGGCAGGCGCCAGGACTGGAAGGTCGACGGCCCGCACTTCGGCGGCTGGGAGGTCTACCACGTCAACGGTTCACCGGCCGACCCGGACCGGCTGTACGCGTCCGCGTCGGGCGGCTGGTTCGGCCAGCTGATCCACCGGTCCGACGACGGCGGCAAGTCCTGGAACCAGGTCGACCACGACTTCGTCTACCACGGCGAGGTCGGCGACCACCTGTGGTACGACGGGACACCCCGTCCCTGGGAGTTCAAGCGGATCTGGCACCTCGAGCCGTCACCCACCGACCCGGACGTCGTCTATGCCGGGGCTGAGGACGCGGCGCTCTACAGATCGACCGACGGCGGCCAGAAATGGGTGGAGCTGACCGGGCTGCGGACCCACCCGTCGGCGCCGAAATGGCAGCCCGGTGCGGGCGGCATGTGCCTGCACACCATCATCCTCGACCCGGTGCACCCGGACCGGATTTTCGTGGCCATCTCGGCGGCCGGCGCGTTCCGCAGCGACGACGGCGGTGACAGCTGGCTGCCGATCAACCGGGGTCTGATGTCCGAGGGCATCGCCGACCCGGACGCCGAGGTGGGGCACTGCGTGCACCGGCTCGCGCAGCACCCGTCCCGGCCGGACACGCTGTTCATGCAGAAGCACTGGGACGTGATGCGCACCGACGACGCCGGAGCGAACTGGCGGGAGATCAGCGGAAACCTGCCGACCGACTTCGGCTTCCCGATCGCGGTGCACGCACACGAACCGGAGACTTTGTACGTCGTACCGGTCACCAGCGACTCGCTGCACTACGTGATGGACGGCAAGTTGCGCGTCTATCGCAGCCGGACCGGTGGTGAGCAGTGGGAGCCGCTGACCGCGGGCCTGCCGCAGGAGAACTGCTACGTCAACGTGCTGCGTGACTCGATGGCCGTGGACACGCTCGACTCGTGCGGTGTCTACTTCGGCACCAGCGGTGGCCAGGTCTACGGGTCCGCGGACAGCGGGGACACGTGGCAGGCGATCGTCCGGGACCTGCCGCCGGTGCTCTCGGTGGAAGCCCAGGTGCTGCCGTGATCCGGGTGATCCTGCCACCGCACCTGCGGACCCTGGCCCACGTCCGCGGTGAGGTGCAGGTGGAGGTCGGCGGGGAGGTCACCCAGCGGCTGGTGCTCGACGCGGTCGAGGAGAAGTTCCCGATGCTGCTCGGCACGATGCGCGACCGGCGGACCGGGGAGCGGCGGCCACTGGTCCGCTTCTTCGCGTGCGAGGAGGACCTGTCCAACGAGCCGCCGGACGCACCGCTGCCGGACCGGGTCGTCAAGGGCGAGGAGCCGTTCCTGATCGTCGGGGCGATGGCCGGAGGCTGAGCCGGCAGTCGGCGGCCGGGGATCATCCCCGGCCGCCGTCGGATCGCCGCTGGCTCAGGGAGTCGCGGTCGTCGCGTCAGCGGCGGCCGTGTCATCCGAGGCGTCGGTGCTCGTGGTGTCAGTGCTCGTGGTGTCGGCGGCGTCAGTGTCGGTGCCGGCCGCATCGGTGCCGGTCGCGTCGGTCATACCGGCGTCCGTGGCGTTGGCGTCGTTCATGCTGACGTCCGCAGCGCTGGCGTTAGCAGCATTGGTGTCCGCAGCGTCGGCGTTGGCGTCGGCAACGTTGGCGTCTGTGGCATTGGCGTCGGCAACGTTGGCGTCCGTGGCGTTGGCGTCCGCAGCGGTGCTGGCGTCCGCAGCGGTGCTGGCGTCCGCGGCATTGGCGTCGGCGGCGTCGGTCGTGGTGGCGTCGGTGTCGGTCACTGCCGCAGCGGTGCCCGGCTCGGTGACATCCGGCTCAGCCGTGCCCGGCTCAGTTCCAGGCTCGGTGCCCGGCTCGCCAGTGCCCGGCGCGGTGGTGTCGGGCGCGGTGGTGTCGGTCGGCGCGGGCTCAGCCGGCGCACCGGCGTCAGTGTCCGCCGGCGGCGCGGTGTCTGCGGGCGGTGCGGTGTCCACAGGCGGTGCGGTGTCTGCAGGCGGCGCGGTGTCCGCAGGCGGTGCGGTGTCGGTGGGCGGCGTGGCGTCCGTAGGCGGTGTGGTCGTGTCGCCCGGCGCAGGCTGGGCAGGCGTGCCCGTCCCAGACTGGTCCGGCGTGGTGGGCTGTGTGGGTGTCGCGGGGTCGGGCATGCTCGGAGCTCCCGGTCCGCCGGGCGTGCCGGGGCCGCTGGGCACGCCGGGCCACGCCGGCGGTGCGCCGGTGTCGAACTCGGCGTAGAGAACGAAGACCCGACGCACGCCGTGGAAGGCGCCCGCGCAGTCGTTCCGGTCCCAGAGCCCGAGGTGGGCGCCGAGGCCGCTGACCGACTCGCATGCTTTCTGGGTGTCGTAGGTGCCGACGACGCTGTCGGAACCGGGCGGCGGCGGGTTGCCGGGTGCGGCCTGAGCCGGTCCCGCCCCGATCGCCGCACCGGCCAGCAGCCCGAGGCCGGCGATGGTCAGGCTTCGTGTCGCCTTGCGCATGTCATACCTTTCTCGTGCAAATTGCCATGACTTGGCAAGCTGAGCACGAGACGCGCAGGCGTCTTCCTCGTTCGGGGGAATCCGGCTCCATCGGCCCGCGGGTTGGCCCCGAAGGGCTAAGCGGGCCACGTGACGTGCGAAAAGTCGTACCCATACGATTCAGGGCATGGCCAGACGCACCGGCGAAGCGACCCGGGAGGAGATCCGCATCGCTGCCACGCAGCTGTTCCGGGAGCGCGGGTTCGCGCGTACGTCGGTGCGTGACATCGCGGCCCTGGCCCGCAGCAACCCGGCGCTGGTGATCCGGCATTTCGGTACGAAGGAACTGCTGTTCCTGGAGACCATGCACCTGAGCATCGACGACGAGCCGCTGCTGGACGTGCCGCTGGAGGGGTTCGGGGAGCGGTTCGTCGAGGTGCTGCTCGCTGACGACGACATCCGCGGGGTTTATCTGGCGCTGGTCCGCGGCAGCAACGAGGAGCAGATCAAGGCGCGGTTGCAGCAGATCCACGAGCGTACGTTCGTCGGCCCGGTGCGGGCCCGGCTGTCCGGCCCGGACGCCGATCTGCGGGCCCGGCTGGCCGCGGCGGTGGTGGGCGGTCTGCTGTACGCGCTGTGGGTGGTCGGCGACGAGACGCTGCTCGCCGCCGACCACCGTGAGCTGGTGGTGCGTTACGGAACCCTGCTGCAGCAGGTGCTGACGACCTGAGTTACTGCACCGACCAGCCGCCGTCGGACGGCAGCACCACGCCGTTGAGGTTCACCCCGTCGTCGCTCAGCAGGAAGGTGATCGACGCGGCCAGGTGCTCGGCCAGGGCGACCGGCGGGATCAGGCGCAGGAACGGGCCGGTCCGGCCCTGACCGAAGGCCGACGAGTTCGACGGCTGAGCCATACCGGTGGCGACTCCGCCGGGTGCCACCGCGTTGGTGCGGATGCCCTGTGGGCCGTACATGAATGCGGTGTTCTTGGTGAGGCCGACCACCGCGTGCTTCGAGGCGGTGTAGGCGACGCCCGCGGCGTTGCCGCGCAGAGCGGCCTCGGAGGCGACGTTCACGATGGCGCCGCGGCCGGCCGACAGCATCGAGGGGACGACGGCGCGGGTGAGCCGGAAGACCCCGTCGACGTTGACCGCGAAGACCCGCTCCCAGACGGCGTCGGCGGTCTCGTGGATCGGGCTGAAGTCGTCGACCACACCGGCGATGTTGGCCAGGCCGTCGATCCGGTCGCCGGCCGCCGCGACGATGCGTTCCACGTCCTCGGGCTTGGTGATGTCGGCCTCGACGGTGACCACGTTGTCGTCGGCCAGCTCTTTCAGCTTGTCGCCGGTGATGTCGACGGCGATCACCCGGCCACCCTCGCGGACGATCCGGGAGGCGGTGGCGCGGCCGATGCCGGAGGCGGCGCCGGTGACGATCACGGTCTGCCCGTCGAACCGGCCGGCCACGATCCGTTCGGTTCCGTTCGTCGCCTCGGCCGTGGGCGCGACGCCGCCGTTCACCTGCAGGACCAGGTCGTCGACGACACTCTGCGGGATCCTGCCCTGGCTGAGGGCGACCATCTGCTGAAGTGGGAGCTGACGCACCGGGGCGAGGACCGACTCGTCGAAGCCACCCTGGCCGAGCAGGGCGCGCAGGGCCGGTCCGCCCTCGGGGTGGTCCAGCCAGTCGCCGACCGTGCTGCCGGCGGTGAGCGGGTTCGCCATTCTCGTACATCCTTCGTGAGCTGCGGGAAAGTCGAAGTCAACTTAGTTTACTTCGGCGATTTCGGATAGCCGCCACATCCCGGCCCGCCGCCCGGAAGACTCGGATCATGGCCACCGCCACCGCACCGGCCGTGCTCGGCAACCGGCAGAGGAACGTCGTTTTCGTCGCGATCCTGCTCGGGATGCTGCTCGCCGCACTGGACCAGACGATCGTGTCGACGGCGCTCCCGACGATCGTGGCGGACCTCGGCGGGGCCGGGCACATGTCGTGGGTCGTCACGGCGTACCTGCTGGCCGAGACGGTGGCCACGGTTCTGGCCGGCAAGTTCGGCGACCTGTTCGGCCGCAAGCTGGTCTTCCAGGTCAGCGCGATCGTGTTCGTGGCCGGTTCGGCGCTCTGCGGCCTGGCCCAGGACATGCTGATGCTGGTCGCCGCCCGGGCGATCCAGGGCATCGGTGGCGGCGGGCTGATGGTCACCGCGATGGCGCTGATCGCCGACGTCATCCCGCTGCGCGACCGGGGCCGCTACCAGGGCGCGCTCGGCGCGGTCTTCGGCATCACGACCGTGGTCGGACCGACCCTGGGCGGTCTGTTCACCGACCACCTGAGCTGGCGGTGGGCGTTCTACGTGAACCTGCCGGTGGCCGCCGTGGTGATCGTGATGGCGGCGCGGGCGCTGCCGTCGATCCGGTCCGCGGCCCGCCCGATCATCGACTACGCCGGCATCGGTCTGGTCGCCGCCGGCGCGACCAGCATGATCCTGGCGCTGGAGTGGGGCGGCAAGGAGTACGCCTGGTCCTCCCCGATCATCATCGGTCTGTTCGCCGGCTCGATCGCCCTGTTCACCGGCTTCGTCCTGGTCGAGCTGCGGGCCACCGAGCCGATGCTGCCGATGCGGCTGTTCCGCAACTCGGTCTTCACCGTCTGCTCGACGCTCAGCTTCATCGTCGGGTTCGCGATGCTCGGTGCGATGACGTTCCTGCCCACCTACCTGCAATACGTGGACGGGGTCTCGGCCACCGCCTCCGGGGTGCGCACCCTGCCGATGGTGGCCGGCCTGTTCGTCACCTCGATCCTCTCCGGCAACCTGGTCAGCCGCACCGGCCGGTACCGGGTGTTCCCGATCGCCGGCGCCGCGGTGATGACGGTCGGGCTCTACCTGATGTCGACCATGGACTCGTCCACCAGCACCTGGCTGGAGTCGCTCTACATGTTCGTGCTGGGCGCCGGGATCGGGCTGTCCATGCAGGTGCTCACGATCGTCGTGCAGAACACCGTGCCGTACGCCGATCTGGGCACCGCGACCTCGGGAGTGACCTTCTTCCGTACGCTCGGCAGCGCTTTCGGCACCGCGGTCTTCGGCAGCCTCTACAGCAGCCGCCTCGAGTCGGAGATGGGCCCGGCGCTCGCCGCCACCGGGGTGCCGCCGCTGACCGCGCAGGAGCCGGCCGCGCTCAACGCCCTCGATCCGGCCCGGGCCGCGCCGATCATCGCGGCCTACGCCGACGCGATCAACTACGTCTTCCGCTGGGTGGTGCCGGTCGCCGTGCTCGGCTTCGTGGTCGCCTGGTTCCTCAAGGAGCTGCCGTTGCGCGACAGCGCCCGGGCCCACGCGACGGACGTCGGCGAAGGCTTCTCGCCGCCCGCCTCCGACGATCGGGTGAGCCAGCTGGAGAGGCAGATCAGCGACACCATCCGCCGCGGCGGCGCGGGCCTGGAGACCGTCCTGGCCGACTCCGGCGCCGACCTGAGCCGGTCGCAGGCGTGGGCCATGGGCCAGACGCATCTGCACACCACCGCTCGCGGCCGGGCCGAACTGCCCGAGATCGCCGATCGCTACCGGATCCCGCCCGAGGTGCTCCGGCCCGCGTTCACCGACCTCTGCCAGGCGGGATACGCCCGGATCGACGGCGACACGGTCCATCTGACCGACGCCGGCGAGGAGCAGTTCGACCGGGTCTGGGAGGCCTGGCGCGGGTGGCTCGACGCGCACCTCGACGACATCACCATGGCCGACCCGCAGGATCGGGCGCTGCTGGACGAGGCTCTGGGCAACATCGCCACCCGTCTGGTGGACGAGCAGCGGGCATCCTGAGCGCTACCTGAGTCGGCTACTGTCCAGCAATGGGAATGCTGGACAGGTTCATCGGCTCACCGCAGCGCCGGTTCGCCCAGCTCGCCCTCCGGGTGGCGCGCAGCACCCCCGGGGTCGACCGCGCGGCCTACCAGCCCGACGAGTTCGCCATCGAGATCCACCGCGCCGGCGGCGCCGGCCCGGCGCATCTCTACCTCTCCAACGTCTACCGCGAGACGCTCGATGCGACCCAGGCCGAGCGCCGCGAGCGGCTGGTCAAGCTGGTCCGGCTGATGGCCGCCCCACCCCCCGAGGACACCTGGGAGACGGTACGCGCGAAGTTGCGCCCCGTCGTGCGCCCGGTGACGTTCGGCGTCGCCGGCCCGGTCGGGTTACGCCCGCCGCTGTCCCGGCCCGCCATGCCGTTCCTGCGCGAGCTCGTCGTGATCGACACTCCCGAGGCGATGGCCTACGTCATCCCGGACCGGCTCGACGAGTGGGGTGTGACCGCCGAGGAGGTCTTCGCCTCCGCCCGCGACAACCTCGCCGAGATCGCCCGCCGCTCGCTGGAGCAGCCGTGGCCCGCGGGGCCCAGCGTGATCCGGATGATCGACGACGGCGACGGTTATTTCACGTCCCTGCTGCTCACTCCCGGCTGGCTGGCCGAGGTGGGTGAGCGGATGGGCGCGCCGGTGCTGGCGTTCGCCCCGGACAACAACACCCTGCTGCTCGCCCCGCTCCCCGACGACGAGCCCGATCAGCTGTACACCCTGGTCGAGAAGAACTTCCAGGAGGCGGTGCGGTATCTGTCGCCGGTCGGTTACGTCGCCGGCCCCGGTGGTCCCGCGGTGCCGTACGCTCCGCCGATCGGCCACCCGCACCACATCGCCGCCCGCCGCGCCGAGGCCCTGCTGGCCCTCACCGAGTACTCGAATCAGACCGACTGGCTCGCCGAGCAGTACGCGAAGGCCGGCGTCGACGTCCACATCGGCCGGTTGATCGCGGTCGAGCCGCAGGACGGCGGGCCGGCCGAGACGATTGCGACCTGGGTCGAGGGGTCGAGCACGCTGCTGCCGAGGGCGGACTCGGTGGCCTTCGCCCGGGCCGGCACCGGTGTCGAGTTCCGCGTGCCGTGGCACGTCGTCGAGGAGCGGACCGGGCTGGAGCCGGAGCCGATTCTCGCGCCGTCGCGATACCGCGTGGACGACTGGCCGCCGTCCACTGTGATGGCCGAGCTGCGCAGCCACGAGATCGACTGAGTCGGCCAGGAAATCATATACGATGCGTTCGCGCATCCCCGCTCGCGCGCCGAAATAGCAATTAACGGCCATTCATCAGGGGAAATGCTTCTTCTGAGGGATCTGTCATAGTCTCCCGGTCTTGTCAGCCGCCCGGAGCCCTCGTTAGCTTGCCCGGGCGTCCATTTAGGCCTCGGTCTATTTGTAAGGACGCTTCGCGGTTATTTCACTACGGGGGATTCACCTCATGCCACGCCTTACCCGAAGACTTCTTGCTGCCGGTTTCGCCGCGGCAGCTCTGATCGCGGCCGCACCGGCCGCCGCGGTCGCCGCCCCGGCCCAGGCGCTGCCCGCCGCGGCGGTGGTCCGGGCCGCCGCCGATCCGTACGAGCAGAAGCTCGCCGTCGCCGTGAAGTTCGGCTTCGGGGACAACACCGCCCTGCTCGAGAAGGACGATCGCGACTTCGTCATCGAGCTCTGGAAGCTCCTCGACGGCAAGTCCGACCATCTCGAGGTCGTCGCGGCCGCGGAACAGGCTTTCACCACCTCGTTCGACGCCTGCACCCAGTTCATCGTCACCGACGTGTACGCGGCGTTCGACCGCGACGTCGCGCGGGAACTGCGGGAGAAGGAGGAGAAGCGCCAGAGCGATGTGGCCCGTGCCACCGCGGCCGCGGCCATCGACATCACCGCCGACGCGACTCTCCTGAACGCCACCGACGAGCGGTTCGCCGAGCTGATCTGGGAGGCCGTCAAGGACGACGCGAAGTGGCCCAAGGTCAAGGCCGCCGCCTCGGCGGCCGGTAGCGGCAGTGCGGAGGAGCAGCGCGAGTTCATCGCCACCGGTCTGGCCGCCGCCGCGAAGGAGGACGTCGAGGACCGGATCAGGCGGGACGAGGAGCAGACCGAGGCCGAGCGGATCGCCGCGCTCGCCCGCGCCGCGAAGCAGTTCGCGGCCAACCGGATCGGTCTGCCGGTCACCGAGGAACTGCTCAACCTGCCCGACCAGGACTTCGTCGTGACGGTTTGGAACTTCGCACCCGACGGCACCGAGGTGCAGATCGCCGCGAGCAACGCCTCGCGCAGCCTCGACGCGGCGGTCTGGAAGGCGTTCATCGACACCGGCATCCACCAGGCCAAGGACCGCGACATCCAGAAGGCCGCCGAGAAGAAGGCGGCGGAGGAACGTCGTCTGGTCGAGGAACTGCTCGCCCGGGCGGAGAAGGCCGGGCAGGTCAACCTGCCGACGGCCGCGCGCAAGGCGCTTGCCGGCACGCCCGAGGACGTCACCCGGTTCCTCTACACCGGACAGTACGAGGTGGCGCCGGACCGGCCGGACGCGCTGAGCAGCGGTGTCCGGTTCGGCCGGGTGACCAAGCCGGCCGGCGGATGCCTCGACGTGGCCTGGGCCAAGACGGCGAACGCCACCTCGATCCAGCTGAACAACTGCAACGGCAACGCCGCCCAGGACATCACCTCGCCCGGTGACGGCTCGCTGCGGGTGCTCGGCAAGTGCGTCGACTCGGGTGGGCCGGCGACCGGATCCGCCGGCGACCGGCTGGTGTACCTGTGGGGCTGCAACGGCACCGCCGCCCAGAAATGGCAGCAGCGGCCCAACGGCACCCTCTACCAGCCGGGAACCGAACGCTGCCTCGAGTCCACCGCCAACGCTGTTCAGCTCTTCATCAGCACGTGCAACAACGGCGACGGCCAGAAGTGGAACATCCCGAACGCCAACACGGTCCGCTTCGGCAAGCTGACCGTGACCGGCGGCAAGTGCGCCGACGTCTCCAACAGCGCGACCGCCAACGGCACCAAGATCCAGGCGTGGTCCTGCAACGGCACCGCCGCCCAGGACGTGACCGTGCCCGGTGACGGCTCGCTGCGGGTGTTCGGCAAGTGCGTGGACGGGGCCGGCCCGGCGACCGGTGACGCCGGCGATCGGCTGGTGTACCTGTGGGGCTGCAACGGCACCGCTGCCCAGATGTGGCAGCTGCGCGCCGACGGCACTGTCTACCAGCCGGGGACCGACCGCTGCCTGGACGCCGGCACGGCTCAGCTGTACATCAACGCCTGCGACGGCAGCGCCAACCAGAAGTGGACCCTCCCGCCGGTCGCCAAGCCCGGCTTCGGGTCGATCACCGGTGTCAGCAGCAAGTGCCTCGACGCGGCCGGCGGCGCGAACGCCAACGGGACCGTCGTCCAGATCTACACCTGCAACACCGGCTCGGCCCAGCAGGTCACGTCGCCCGGTGACGGGACCCTGCGGATCGGCGGCGCCTGCGTGGACCTCGGCACCGCGATCGGCAGTGTCGCCACCGAGCGACGGGTGCAGCTGTACGGCTGCAACGGCACCGCCACCCAGCAGTGGCACCAGCGCGCCGACGGCACCGTGTACAACACCGGCACCAGCTTCTGCCTCGACGTGCAGAGCACCGCCAACAGCACCCAGCTGTACACCCACGCCTGCAACACCGGCGCCAACCAGAAGTGGAAGATCCCGGTAGCGGCCTGACCGGGTCCGCATCCTTAGATTGCGGGTGCACGGCCTCCGGGAGTTGCCCGGACGGGGCGGATCACCAAGACTTCTCGGTGATCCGCCCCGCGCCACCTGGAGGTCCGATGCCCGACGAAGACGCTCGACTTCAGGTCGGCCCGCCCGCCGATCACGCGGCGGGATTCCGGGCGGTGCGGCTGAGCCTGACGAACGCCGTACAGAAAATGGGTGTGCGCAAGACCGTGCGCAATCTGCGCACGCTCAACCAGCACGACGGCGTCGACTGCATGAGCTGTGCCTGGCCGGATCCGCAGGGGCACCGGCACGTCGCCGAGTTCTGTGAGAACGGGGCGAAAGCGGTCTCCTGGGAGGGGCAGCGCGACACCGTGGGGCCGGAGTTCTTCGCCCGGCACTCGATCGCCGACCTGGCCGGGCAGACCGATCACTGGCTGGAGAAGCAGGGGCGGCTCACCCACCCGATGGTCCGGCGGGACGGCGCGGTGCACTACGAGCCGATCTCCTGGGACGAGGCGTTCGCCCTGGTCGGTAAGCATCTGAACGCGCTCGGCAGCCCGGATGAGGCGGCCTTCTACACCTCGGGACGGGCCAGCAACGAGGCGGCGTTCGTGTACCAGCTGTTCGCCCGCGCGTTCGGGACCAATAACCTGCCGGACTGTTCGAACATGTGCCACGAGTCGACCGGCACCGCGCTGATGCGCACGATCGGCGTCGGCAAGGGCTCGGTCACCCTGGAGGATTTGCACCGGGCCGACCTGATCGTGGTCTCCGGGCAGAACCCGGGCACCAACCATCCGCGCATGCTGACCGCGCTGGAGATCGCCAAGCGGGACGGGGCGAAGATCCTGGCGATCAACCCGCTGCCGGAGGCCGGGCTGTTGCGGTTCGACAATCCGCAGAAGGTACGGGGGATGGCCGGTCACGGCACCGCCCTGGCGGACCGGCTGCTGCGGATCCGGTCGAACGGCGACCTGGCGTTGTGGCAGGCGATCGGGCACCTCCTGCTTCGTCGTGGAGTGGCCGACCGCGAGTTCATCGAGTCGTCGACGGTCGGCTTCGAGGCGTGGGCTTCGCACCTCGCCGAGATCGACCGGGAGAAGGTCGAGCGGGCGACCGGCCTGGCCTGGGCCGAGATCGAGGCGGCGGCGGACATGCTGGCCTCCGCGGATCGGATCGTGCACTGCTGGGCGATGGGCATCACCCAGCACCGCAACGCGGTCGCCACGATCAAGGAGTTCGTCAACGTCGCGCTGCTGCAGGGCATGATCGGCAAGCCGGGCGCCGGACTGTGCCCGGTGCGCGGGCACTCCAACGTGCAGGGCGACCGGAGCATGGGCATCTGGGAGAAGCCGCCGGCGATCTTCCTGGACCGGCTGCGCGACGAGTTCGGCTTCGAGCCGCCGCGGGCGCACGGCCACGACGCGGTGGACACCGTGAAGGCGTTCCGGGACGGGCACGCGTCGGTGTTCGTGGCGCTGGGCGGGAACTTCGTGGCGGCTATGTCGGACACCGAGGTCACTGCCGCCGCGATGCGTAGCGCGGCGCTGACCGTACAGATCTCCACGAAGCTCAACCGCAGCCATGTCGAGGCCGGCCGCACCGCCCTGATCCTGCCCACTCTGGGCCGCACCGAGCAGGACCGGACCGGTGGCCGCGTCCAGCGGGTCACCGTGGAGGACTCGATGTCGGCGGTGCACGCCTCCCGCGGCCGGTCCACCCCGGCGGGTCCGCTGCTGCGCTCCGAGGTCGACATCCTGTGCGGGATCGCGCAGGCGACGCTGGGCGACCGGTATGGCATCCCGTGGGCCGGTTTCGCCGAGGACTACGAGCGGATCCGGGAGCGGATCGGGCGGGTCGTGCCGGGGTGCGACGGCTACGCCGAGAAGATCAACAGTGGCGGGTTCACCATGCCGCACCCGCCGCGCGACTCCCGCACCTTCCCGACGCCGGAGGGCAGGGGTGTCTTCACGGTCAGCCCGCTCGAGGTGATGACCGTGCCGCCGGGCCGGCTCGTCCTGCAGACCCTGCGCAGCCACGACCAGTTCAACACCACGGTGTACGGGCTGGACGACCGCTACCGCGGCATCCGGGCCGGGCGCCGGGTGGTGTTCATCAGCGCTGCCGACCTGGCCGAGCTCGGTCACGCGGACGGCGACGTCGTCGATCTGGTCTCCGAGTGGGCGGACGGCGTGACCCGCCGGGCCGAACGGTTCCGGCTCGTCGAGTACGACACTCCCAAGGGCTGCGTGGCCGCCTACTACCCGGAGACCAACCCGCTGGTCCCGCTCGACTCGCAGGCCGAGGAGAGCGGGACGCCGACGTCGAAGTGGGTGATCGTCCGCCTGGAGCGCCCGGCCTAGCTGTTGTCGACGCTGGTGGTGGCGGCGCTGCTCTCGAAGAGGCCGGCCAGGGTCTCCACGCCGCCGCCCCAGGCGGCGGCGAACACCGCGGCGACCACGGTCGCGGCCCGCAGCGCGTGGAACATGCCACGGCCGCTGCCGGCTTCGACCAGGTTGCGGCCGACGGCCCGGGGCAGCGTACGCCGCAGATAGTCGGTCTCCGCGCCGAGTTTCTGATCCTTCGGCATGAAGGTCGCCATCTGCACCTTGCCCCGCCCCTCGGCGTAGCAGCGGCGCATCAGGAACCCGAACGTCGACCGGTCGGCCGGCACCTCGTGGTCGATGACGGCGTGCGGCACGTACACCCAGTAGCCGTCGTTCGCCGCGGCCATCCGCAGGCACAGCTCGGTGTCCTCGGGCCGGTTCTGGTCGCCCAGCTTGCCGAAGCCGGTCCGGAACCCACCGACCGCCAGGAACGCGTCCCGCCGCACGATCATGTTCGCGGACCAGACGTTGCGGATCGGCGACGTGGTGGTGGGCATCCCGGTGTAGGAGACGCCGACCGTCCAGAGCAGCTCGTCCGGCATCCACCGCGGGCGAACGCGCTCCCAGGCCGGAATGATCCCGCCGCCGGTGCCGACCACCCGCGAGTCGGCGAAGAACGGGGCGAGCTGCTCGCCGAGCCAGGTGGGGCTGGCCACCGTGTCGTCGTCGAGGAAGGCGATGAACGGCGTACGCGTGTGGAACGCCCCGGTGTTGCGGTTACCGGAGGCGCCGCGGGCGTACGCGTTCTCCAGCACGGTGACGCCCTCGAACGTCCGCTTCACCCGGGCCGCCATCTCCGGATTGTGGTCGACCACGACCACGATCTCGGCGGCCCGGTGCGTCTGAGCCTGGGCGGACCCGATCGTCCGGCTGAGCGAGGCCCACCGCTTCTCGCTGTGGGTGGGAATGACGATGCTGACGGCGGTGCTGGTCGTGGGCTCCAAAGCCGGTGCTCCTGAGCGTTGCGCGGAAGATCATGAGTGAGGGCGAACGGAGCTTGGCCGAGGATCCTGTGGTGAGCCTGTGGTTTCGGTTACGGCAGATCACGGTTGGTTCCCCTGTGACGGAGATCCCGTGGAACCGATGATCACTATGTCCGGCTGTGGCGTAGCTTCTGCGGAATGCGGGCGGGCGGCATCTGGCCGGGAACAGCGACGGACCGGGTGGTCTCCTGGGCCGGCGAGCTTCCGGCGGGACCGGGGCGGCGGGTGCTCGCCGTCGAGGGACGGTCCGGTTCGGGCAAGACCACCCTCGCCGTCGCGGTGGCCGGCCGGCTCCACGCTCCACTGATCCACATGGACGATCTGTACGCCGGCTGGGACGGTCTGGAGCAGGGGGTCACCGCCCTGCGCGACCGGATCCTGGTCCCGCTCGCCGAGGGCCGACCGGCGGTCTGGCAGCGCTGGGACTGGGCGGCGGGGGAGTACGCCGAGTCGCACCGGGTGCCGGACGGTGATTGGCTGGTCGTCGAGGGCGTCGGGTCGGGTGGGCGGATGCTCCGGCCGTACCTGTGCGGTGTCGTCTGGCTGGAAAGCCCCACTGAGGTGCGCAAGCGACGTGCCCTGGCCCGCGACGGCGCGGTCTATGCCCCGCACTGGGACCGCTGGGCCCGGCAGGAGGCCGCGTTCTATGCGGCCGAGGGCGTCCGGGAATCGGCCGGCCTGATCATCGAATCGGGGTGAGGTCGACCCGCCGGCAGAGCTCGTCGATCGCCTCGCGGCGCCCGGTGCCCAGCCCGTGCCGGGTCACGTTGACCGCTCCGGCCGCGGCTCCGGTGCGGACCGCTTCCCGCAGATCGCCGCCGCGGGCCAGCACGGCGGCCACTCCGGCGGTCATCGAGTCGCCCGCGCCGCGATGGTCGACGACCTCGAGCGACGGCAGTTCGACCAGGAACGGCTCGCCGTCGAGCAGCGCCACGCCCGGCTGGTCGGCCCGGCTGATCAGCACCGACTCGGCGCCCTCCTCGCGCAGCTTGCGGGCGGCCTCGACGAGCGCCTCCGGGCTGTCGTCGCGGGCCCGGCCGGCGTCCAGCAGTTCCTCGTGGCTGACCTTCAGGAACCGGAGACCGCCGGCGAGCACCGCGGTCAGGTCGTCGCCGGAGAGGTCCGCGACGACCGTGCTGCCGTGCGTCGTCAGGTCGGTGGCGAGGCGCCGGTAGACCTGCGGGTCGACCACACCGGGCGCCTCGACTCCACTGAGGACGCTGACCTTGGCGCGCAGCCCGGCGGCCAGGGCGTTGCTGTAGAGCTCGTCCAGCTCGTGCCGGCCGAGCGGGACGCCACCGTGCTCGGCGATCTCGGAGCGGGAGCCGTCCCGGCGGTCGTGCACGTACCAGCCGCTGCCGGTGGAGCGGTGGACCACGCGTACCTCGATGTCCTCGCCGCCCAGCAGGCTCGCGATGACGGTGCCGATCTCGCCGCCGACGGCGGCACAGAGAGTGACCGAAGCGCCGAGGCCGGCGCACATTCTCGCCTGCCATATCCCCTGACCACCGGGGTGCACGTGCAGCTCGGCTTCGTCGTTCTGCTGCTCGATGGTCACTGTCAGCTGGGGCACCGGTGCAAAGACCATGACGGTGCCGAGGTCGTCGGCAGGCATGAGGGGGCCCTACCCCGCTTCTCCTGGATCAACCCTTGACGGCGCCAGCTGTGATGCCGGTCACGAAGTGCCGCCGAAGAATGCCGTCGACTCCACCCCAGTGGATGGCAACGGGTGTTCCGTCAGGTCTTCGCCGCGGAAGTCCCATTGTGCCGACGGGCATCCGATTCGTCGTCGGGTACGGCCGGGATCGTGAAGGTGAAGACCGTGCCCCCGCCGGGGTTCGGTGCGGCCTCGATGTGCCCGCCGTGCCGCTCCACGATCCGGCGGCAGATCGCCAGTCCCAGACCGGTGCCGGGATGCGCCGCGCCGTTGCTGGCCCGGTGGAAACTGCCGAACACCGCGGCATGCTCGCCGTCCGGGATGCCGATGCCACGGTCGGCGATCTGTATTCGTACCGCCCCGCCCTGGCCGGCACGGGCCGTGATGTCGATCCGCGGCGCCCGGCCGGGCGGGGTGTACTTGATCGCGTTGCCGACCAGGTTGTCCACGACCTGGCGCAGCAGCACCGGGTCGGCCAGCACCGCCGGCAGGGTGCCGACGAAGATGTCCGGCCGGCAGCCGTTCTCGTCCGGGGCGTCGATGCGGGCGGTCACCACGTCGTCGACGACCGCGCGCAGGCTCACCTCGGCGATCCGCAGCGTGGCGTCACGAGCGGCGGTGTAGTCCAGCAGCTCGTCGATCAGCTTCTCCATGCGGGCGGCGCCGGCGATCACCTTGGCCGCGCTGTACCGGGCCTGGTCGACGGCAGCCGGCTGCGAGTCCAGCGCGTCGGCGATCAGCTCGGCGAAGCCGCGTACCGAGGTGAGCGGTGACTTGAGGTCGTGCGCCACCACACCGGCGAACCCCCGCAACTCGGTCTCGACGTGCTTGCGGTCGGTGATGTCGTGGAAGACGGCGACCGCGCCGCGGACACCCGCGGCGGTCTCGATCGGCCGGGCCGACACGCTGATCACCCGTCCGTCGGTGTGCACGTCGTTGCGGACCACCATCTCGACCTGGTCGCAGCTGTCCCCGGCCATCGCCCGGACCAGCGGCAGCTCCTCGTTCGGCACCGGGGTGACCCCGTCGAGCCGGAACAGCCCGAAGTGCTGCTGCCACGAGTCGCTGCCCGCGTCCGCCTCGTGCCGGCCGAGGATGCGCCGGGCGGCCGGGTTGTGCAGCAGGAACCGGCCGTCCGGGCCGACCACCCCGACACCGTCGCTGATGCCGTCCAGGACAGCCTGCAGCAGCGCCGCCTGCCGGCGGCTCTCCGCCTCGCCGGCCCGCAGCTCGGCGGTGGCCTCCCGGACCCGCGCCCGCGCCCGTTCCCGGCCGGTGGCCAGCACCCACACCAGGACGGTGAGCAGCGCGGTCGCGATCAACCCGCCGAGGGTCACCGCCATCGGCAGCCCGCTGCGCGCGCCGGGCAGCCGGTTGCCCACGGCGTCCAGGTGCAGCGTCCAGGTGCCGCCGGCCACCGGCACGGACACCGTCCGCTCCAGATCACGGTCACCGATGACGCTGGAGCGCAGGCCGGCGACGGTGACCTGACGGCCGTCCGAGTCGTCGGCCCGCAGCGTCAGATCGAGCACGCCCTGTGCGGCCTGCGCGAAGGTGGCGCCCATGAACGACTGGCCGCGGACCGCGAGCTGCACCCAGCCCAGCAGCTCGCCCGCGCGATGGACCGGGGCGGCCAGCACGAACGAGTTCTGCCGCTGCTCGGCCGTCAGGCTGCGGTCGACGAGCAGGTGGTAGGTGTCCGACACGCTCACGTCCCGGCTCCGGCGTGACTCGGCCAGGGCGGCGGCCGGCGCGGAGGCCTGCATCATGTCGATCCCGGTACGCACCTCGCCGCCGTCGAGCGACGTCACGAAGACCGAGAAGGCGTGATCGCCGTCGCGCTGCGGGTCCAGGGTCAGGCCGGTGGCGCCCCGGTCCCGCCAGGTCTGCTCGACCTGCTCCACCTCATCGGCCGCCGCCGGGACCACGAAGGCGACCGATGACGCGCCGGCCATCCGCATGTCGTGCAAGGGCTGGGTGATCTCGGCGTACTCGGCCCTGGTCAGGGTCTGCTGCGCGCCGGCGGCGGCCGCTGCCATCCGCAGCGCGTCCACGTAGCGCCGGGTCTCGAACCGGACCGTCTCGGCGGCGGTGGCGGTCCGGCGGTCCATCTGCACCTCGGCGGCGGCCTGCTCGCGCTCGGCGAGCACCGTGCCGACGCCCAGCGCCGCCCCGCAGCCGAGCAGGGCGACCAGCGCGCTGAGCCCGACGGCCCGGCTCCGCCCGCTGCCCGCCCGGAAGAGCTCCACGGGAGAAATATCGGATGCCGCTGCGGCCCGGCTGAGCGAAAACGAGGGGACCCGCGTGTGCGGGCCCCCTCGCGCCGGAGCTGGTTACTGCACGACGAAGAGCAGGCGGTTCGGTGATCCGGTGCCGGCGCTGGTCACCACGTTGGTGGTGGCGTTGTTGACCAGGCTGTCGCGGACCTGGGCCGGAGTGGCGCTCGGGGTGCGGGACAGCACCAGGGCAGCCGCGCCGGCCACGTGCGGCGAGGCCATCGAGGTGCCGCTGATGGTGTTGGTGGCGGTGTTGCTGTTGTACCAGGCCGAGGTGATCGACGAGCCGGGCGCGAAGATGTCCAGGCAGGTGCCGTAGTTCGAGAAGCTGGACCGGGCGTCGGTGCTGGTGGTGGAGCCGACGGTGATGGCGCTGGCCACCCGGGCCGGCGACGAGTTGCACGCGTTGGCGTTGGAGTTGCCGGCCGCCAGGGCGTACGTCACGCCGGAGGCGATCGAGCTCGCCACGGCGTTGTCGAGGGCGGTGCTGACGCCGCCGCCGAGGCTCATGTTGGCGACCGCGGGCTTCTGCGCGTTCTGGGTGACCCAGTTGACGCCCGCGATGACGCCGGCCGTGGTGCCGCTGCCGGTGCAGCTCAGCACCCTGACGCCGACCAGCTTCACGGCCTTGGCCACACCGTGGGTGGAACCGCCGACCGTGCCCGCGACGTGCGTACCGTGCCCGTTGCAGTCGACCGCGCCGGTGCCCACCGCGTCGTAACCGGGGGTGGCCCGGCCGCCGAACTGGCTGTGCGTGTAGCGGATGCCGGTGTCGATGATGTAGGCGGTGACGTTGGAGGCGGTGACCGGGTAGGTGTAGGTCGTGCTCAGCGGACGGGCCCGCTGGTCGATCCGGTCCAGACCCCACGTGGCGTTGGTCTGGGTGGCGCTGAGCTGGATCTCCTGGTTCTGCTCGACGAAGGCCACGTCCGAGTTGGCCGCGAGCCGCTTCGCCTGTGCCTCGGTCATCCCGGCCTCGAAGCCGTTCAGCGCCCGGCCGAAGCTGCGCTTGACCGTCGCCCCGTACGCCTTGCTGAGTTTGGCCTGTTGAGCGCCGGACTTGAGAACCACGATGTAGCTGCCCGGGATCGCGTCGGCGCTGCCGGCGAGCCGGATCTCACCTGTCGCCGGTGCTGCCGCGGCCGGGGTTCCCGTCGCGACCACCGCGGTGGCCAGTGCGAACAGACCGGCGGCCAGGGTACGGCCGTGTCGTCGAATCGCCATGTTCTTCCTCTCTCACGCCTGCCTGGGGAGAGCGTATGGGCGAAACCGGACTTCATCCATATATCGAAATAGATATATCAGCGTCAGTGCCGGCCCGATCGTGCCGATCTGACGGGTGATGATGAGTTCTCGGTCGTCCGTCCCCCGCACGCTGGGTTTCGGGGCACTTCATCTGCTCGCCGTGGTCGCCGGCCAGCTCACCGAGCTGCCCGGACTCGACGAACCGGTGCTCTGGCCGGCGGCCGGCGTGGCGGCCGTGTGGCTGGTGGTGCAGCGTGACTCGCGCACGCGAGGCGTGGACATCGCTCTGGTCGCCCTGCTCACCATGGCCGGCATGGCGATCACCGGGACGAGCCCGGAACTCGCCGCCGTGCACGGTGTCGCCGCCGTCGTCGCCGCGCTGGTCCTCGCGGTCGCGGCCGGCCGGTGGCTGCCCGGGCTATGGGCCGGTGAGGGCGGCGGCCGGCCGCTGTCGCACCTGACCGAGCTGTGGCGCGTCATCCTGGCGGCCGGGCTCGCCGCCGTGACCGGCTCGTTCCTGGCCACCCTCGGCGAGCGCCTGCTCGGCGTCGAGGTGAGCACCACGGTCGCGGTGATGCGGGTGGCCCGCGACATCGCCGGGGTGCTCATCTTCGGGGTGGCGACCCGGCAGGCGGGATACCTGATCCGCGGCCTCCGGCGGGCCCCGACCGGGCCGCAGGCGCTGGAGTACGCCGCGATCTTCGCCGTCTCGACCGGCGCCTACTGGTACACGTTCCTGTTCAACCACAGCCTGCCGATCGGCTTCCTGCTGCTCGTGCTCACCGTCTGGGCCGCGGTACGGATGTCCACCCCCCTGGTGATCACCTACAGCGTGGTGTTCAACTGTGCCGCCGCGCTCTTCACGCTGACCGGCAGCGGCCCCTACGCCGCCATCGCCGACCCCGGACCGCGGGGCCTGGTGATCGAGCTCTACCTGGGGATCCACGTCGCGGTCGGGCTCGCCCTGGCGCTGGGCCGCGACGAGCGGGACGCGCTGATCCGCCGCCTGCGGGTCTCCGAGGAGGAGGCCACCGAGAAGGCCCGGATGATGACCACGATCGTCGAGTCGATGACCGAGGGCCTGGCCATCCTCGACCCGAACGGCGGGCTGGTGCTGCGCAACCCCGCTGCGGGACGGCTGCTCGGCAACGTCAACAGCGTCTCCGGCGGGGTGGCGCTCGGCAGCGACTACGGCTTCTTCCACCCGGACGGCACCCCGCTGGCCACCGGCGAGCTGCCCTACACCCGGGCGCTGGCCGGTCAGGACGTCCAGCCGATGGACGTGCTGGTCCGCAACGCCGGGGTGCCCGAGGGACGGATCGTCCGGTTCAACGTGGCCCGGCTCGCCGTGCAGCCGGACGGGCCGCACCACATGGTCGTCGTCTTCCACGACGTCACCGCGGACCGGCGCCACCGCGACGAGCTGATGTCGTTCGCCGGTCTGGTGGCGCACGACCTGCTCAACCCGCTCACCACGATCGAGGGCTGGGCCGAGGTGCTGGAGCAGGAACTCCCCGGGTACCGCCCGGCGGAACGGGTCACCCGCATCCAGCGGGCCGCCGCCCGGATGCGGACCTTCCTCAACGGGCTGCTCGCCTACACCGCGGCCCGCGACGGCAAGCTGATGCCGACCACCGTGAACCTCGCCCTGCTCGTCCGCGACATCGTCAACAGCCGCCTCGACCAGGCGGAGACGTTCGGCACGGTGGTCCCGCAGATCGAGGTGGGGCAGCTGGACGCGGTCGAGGCCGACCCGGTGCTGGTCCGGCAGTTGCTGGAGAACCTGGTCGAGAACGCGGTCGAGCAGGTGCCGGCCGGGATCGTCCCGTACGTCGGGATCTCCTGCCAGCCGGGACCGAACGGCATGCTGCGGATCGACATCATCGACAACGGGATCGGGCTGCCGCCCGGCAAGCGCCACGAGGTCTTCACCAGCTTCCACCGCGGCGAGAACAGTCGTGGCACCGGCCTCGAACTGGCCATCTGCAAGCGCATCGTGGAGCGGCACGGTGGCACCATCGATGCCATGGCCAATCCGTACGGCAACGGCACCCGGATGTCCTTCACCCTGCCGGCCGGGCGGTCCGCGTACGCGCGGACCCTGGAGAACCAGTGGGCGCAGCGGGCCCCGAGCCGGTGACCGCGGCGGGTCCGCCGGCCTCCCCGCGCACCGGGTGGATCCGGTGACGGCTCAGGGCGCTGTGCCGAGCATGTCCAGCACCCCGCCGAACAGCGTGCTGGTGGCCGCCTGATCCAGGTGCTGGGCCTGCCAGCCGCGTTCCCGCAGCCCGGACAGCACGCCGATCATGGTGCTGCGCACGGTCCGCAGCGTGGCGGGGGAGAGCAGCACGGCAGACGTGCCGTCGTCGTGCGCGGCCCGGGCGGCGGCGCCGAGCGCGACCAGCGCGGCCGCGGACCCGTTCAGGATCTGGGCGACGTGCAGACGGTCCCGGTCCAGGTTGAAGGCCGCCACGTGGACGGCCAGACCGAGCGCCGTGACCAGCCGGCCGGTCTCGTCGCCGCTGAGCACCGCGGGCATCGTCGCCGAGTCGTCCTCGGTCTCGCCGGCGCCGGAACAGAAACCGCTGATCAGCTCGTCGGCCACGGCGCCCGGCACGGTGAGCCCGGCGAGCGGCTGATCCGGGAAGCGGCGGCGCAGCGCGGCCTCGACGGCGTCCCGCACGATGTACTCCGGGACGATGCGTTGCTGCTCGGCGAGGCGGCCCAGGATCACGGCCACGACGTCGTCGAGTCGCATCGCACCGGACCGGTCCATCTTCTCACCGTAACGGTGCACGGGCGTCCTCAGTCGGCGCCGGGGAGTGTGATCCGGACGGTGGTGCCACCGGGCGCGCTCGTCACGGTCAGCGTTCCCTGGTGCGCCTCGACGATGTTGCGGGCGATGGTGAGCCCCAGACCCACCCCGGGCACCGCCTGCGCCCGGGCGTGGCGGCCGCGGTGGAACCGGTCGAAGATCAGCGGCAGTTCGTCGGCCGGGATGCCGATACCGGCGTCGATGATCTCCACCACCGGGAACGGGCGGGCGGTCACGCGTACCGTGACCGGCCGGTCCGCCGGGGTGAACAGCAGCGCGTTGCGCAGCACCTGCTCGATCGCGTGCGCCAGCCGCGCCAGGTCGGCCTGGACCGGCAGCGGCTCGGCCGCCTCGACGGTGACCGGTCCCGGACGAAGCGCGATCAGCGGCCGGCAGGTGGTGACCGCGGCGGCCACCACGGTGCCCAGGTCCAGGGTGCCGACCGGGGCCGGCAACGGCGCCCCCGGCGGCCGGGTGCCGGCCAGGATGTGGTCGACCATGTCCACCAGCCGCCGGCCGTTGCGGTGGATCGGTTCGATCAGGCGACGGTACGGCGCCAGGTCCTCCTGATCACCGAGGAGCTCCAGATAGCCCTGGATGGTGGCGACCGGCGTACGCAGCTCGTGGGTGATGTTGGCGACCAGGTCGTCCTCGCGCTGCGCCGAGCGGGCCAGCTCGTCGCCCAGATCGGCCACCCACAGCCGGTTGCGGATCGCCGAGAGATGGGTGGCGGCCTGCCCGGCGAAGGTGACCAGGTGGTCGATCTGCCGGTCGCTGGTGCCGCGGGGCGCGTCGTCGATCACGCACATCGCGCCGAGCGCGTGGCCCTGCTCGTCGATGATCGGGGCGCCCGCGTAGAACCGGATGTTCGGTGCGCCGGTGACGTTCGGGTAGCCGGCGAAACGAGCGTCGCGGGTGGCGTCCGGCACGATCAGCGTCTTGCGGGCGCCGACGACGTGCGTGCAGAACGACACGTCCAGCGAGGTCTGCTCGTCGGCCAGGCCGACGCTGCCGGCGAACCACTGCCGGTCCCGGTCGATCAGCGAGACGGCGGCCATCGGCGTGTCGAACATGCCTGCGGCGAGCCGGGTGAGGTCATCGAGCACGGGGGCGCGGGGCCGGTCGAGGACCCGGTACGAGTGGAGCGCGGCGAGCCGTGCCTCTTCGTCTTCGTCCACGACTGTCAATCGGCCCCGGCTCATCGAAGCTGAGCGGAATCGGCGACCCGCTGCGGCTCCCGGGCGGAGGCGGCGTCCGGGACGGTGAAGGTGAAGCAGGCGCCGCCGCCCGGTGCGTCCCCGGCCGTGATGGTGCCGCCGTGCCGCTCCACGATCCGTTTGCAGATGCCCAGGCCCAGGCCGGTTCCGGCGTACGGCCCGGCCCGGTGCGCCCGGTGGAAGTCGCCGAAGATGGCCTCGTGCTGCCCGGGCGGGATGCCGATGCCGTTGTCCGCGACCCGGACCCGGACCATGTCGTCGTCGTGCTCCGCGGTGATCGTCAGGGCCGGGGTGACCCCCTTCGCGGTGTACTTCACGGCATTGCCGATCAGGTTGTCCAGCAGCTGGCGCAGCAGGACCGGATCGGCCAGCACCGGCGGCAGGTCCCGGACGGTGAACCGGGGCGCCGGCTTGCCCGCCGCGATCGCGTTGTCCAGCCGGGCGATGGTCACCTCGGTGACCGCCTCGGCCAGGTCGACCGGGACCATCCGCATCGCGGCGTCCCGCGCGGTGGTGTAGGCCAGCAGCCCGTCGATCAGCGTGCGCATCCGTACCGCCGCCCGGTTGACCCGGGCCAGCTCGTCGCGGGCGTCCCGGACGGCCGGATGGTCGGGCGCCGCGCTCAGCGACTCGACGGCCGCGTCGCTCCAGCCCTCGACCGTGGTCACCGGGTTGAGCAGGTCGTGCGCCACCACCCCGGCGAAGTTGGCCAGCTCGTCGCGATGCCGCCGTTCGGCGGTGACGTCGTGGAACAGCACGACCGCGCTGCGGGTGCCGTCCCCGTTGTCCAGCGTGGTGGCGCGCACGTTGACCACCCGCCCGCCCGGCACGGACGGATTGCGGATCAGCAGGTCCTGGTCGCCGTATTCCTCGCCGGCCAGGACGCGGACATGCGCCATCTCCTCGTCGGTGAGCGGGGTGCCGTCGATGTGGAACAGCCCGTAGTGGGCGGGGCCGGCCACGGTGTCGCCGGGCCGGAGGTGATCGCCGAGGAGACGCTTCACGGCCGGGTTGCGCAGCACCACATGGCCGGTCTCGTCGATCACGGCCAGCCCGTCGGCGGTCGAATCGATGATCGCCCGCAGCAGCTCGGCCCGCTGCGACGCCCGCTCCCGCTGCACCGCGAGCTCGGCGCGGTCCTCGGCGAGCGCGGTCAGCAGGGTGTCCCGCTCCTCGCGGCCGAGAGCCAGGGAGAGGCCGATGACGCCGACCATGGCGACGAAGAGCTGGGCCACCACGGCCCGGTCGGCGTGCCCGGGGATGTTCGCGAACGGCCCGGTCCCGTGCAGGGTGAAGCCCATCACCACGATCCCGGCGAACAGGCTGTGCAGCACCACGAAGAAGGTGCTGAACCGGGAACCCGCCCACACCGTCACGGCGATCATCAGGAAGGTCAGCGGCAGGCCCCGGCTGTACGCGAACCCGGCCAGATAGGCCAGCGTCGAGCAGAGGAGCAGCGCGGCGTACTCGGCGGCCCGCCGGCGTTGCAGTCGCGGCGGCCGGGCCGTGCCGTCCCGCCATCGGGTGTACGCGTGCCCCAGGCAGATGCCGGCCGCACCGATGAGCAGGACCGCCACGGCATTGCGGGCCAGCCACGCCGACAGGGCCGGCCACGAGAAGCGGCCGGTGACCAGCCAGATGCTCGTGAAGCCGAGCAGCGCGGCGGCCGTCGTGGCCGCGGTCGTGGCCGCCACCAGTCCCCACAGGTCGCGAGGGGTGCGCAACGGCTCGGTCCCGCCGGCGCCCCACAGGTTCGGGCGCCAGCGGCCGAGCAGATGAGCGAAGGCGGCGGCCTGCGTCAGGTTCGCCGCCACGAACGCCACCGCCATCGGTGCGGACGCCTTCGTCGCCATGTTCGCCGCCACGGTGGCCAGCGACAGCGCCAGGACGTCGGCCCACCGGGCGGGCGCCTGCCGCTGCGCGCAGAACCAGATCGCGGCGACCCCCGCGGCGGGCCACACCAGGCTCAGATTGCCCGCGTCCATCACGGTCAGGCGCCCGGCAACCGTCGCGATCGCGAAGGCAACGGCGAACATCGCCGTACGCGCCAGCGATCTGCGGTAGGTCATCACTCGCCCTTCCGCCCCGAGAAGGTCTGTCGGTGACCTATCGGCGGGTGCGAGGGCGAACTGAGTCGTCAGCTCACCGCGGCGCGGCGGGCGGTGTACTCGGTGCTGCGGTGGCTCGGGTACGGAATCAGGTTGTCCGGCTGCTGGTCGTCGTACGACTCGGTGGCCCAGCGGCGGCCGGTGGACTCCATCGGGTCCATGTCGTAGACCGATCGGCCGTGGAAGCGCTGCCCGTAGTCCATCATCCCGTCGACCAGGCGCTCGACGTCCGCGGTCGGCCGGACCACCAGGCGCATGAACTGGCTGGTCATGCCGAGCTTGTTGCCGCACTCGCGGGTCATGATGCCGTGGTTGGCGACCAGGTAGTCGCGCAGCGCCACGCCGGACCACTCGGTGGGGAGCTTGACCAGGAAGAAGTTGCCCTGCGACGGAAAGACGGTGAGGCCGGGGATGCGGCTCAGCTCGCGGGCCATCGAGCGGCGGTCGCGGCTGAGCAGGCGCAGGCTCTCCTCGTACTCCATCTCGTGGTCCTGGATCATGTGGACCACCTTCTCCGCCAGGGAGTTGAGGTTCCACTTGGGCAGCATCTTGGCGATCTTGCCGGCGATCGCCGGGTTGGCGAGCAGGTAGCCGAACCGGATGCCGTGCAGGCCGAAGTTCTTGCCGAGGCTCTTCAGCACCACCGCGTTCGGGCGGATCACCGCGTCCGGGCCGACCGACGGGTAGCGCTCGGCGTCGGAGAAGTCGATGAACGACTCGTCGACCACCACCAGGTCCAGGTCGCTGAGCGCGTCCATGAACCGGATGACGTCCCGGCGGGGGAGGTAGTTGCCGTCCGGGTTGTTCACGTTGCAGACCACCGCGACCCGCGACTTGCGCTCCCGGATGAACTCGACGTACTCCTCCAGGTCGAGCCGGAAGCCGTCGCGCTCCTGCAGCGGGAACATGTCGACCCGCTTACCGGTCTCCAGCGGCTGGTCGGTCCACCGGCCGAAGGTGGGGATCGGAATGGCCAGGCTCTCCTTGACCAGCAGGTGGTCGATCCAGGTGATCAGCTCGGTGGAGCCGTTCGCCATCGCCACCGTCTGCGGGTGCAGGCCGAGCACGCTGGCCAGCTTCTTGGTGATCGTGGCCGAGTCGCTCGGGTAGTACTTCAGGATGCTTTTCAGATCCCGGGTGAGCTCGTCGAACATCTCCGGGGTCGGGAAGTACGGGTTGCACGGGATGCAGAAGTCGACGATCTCCGCACCCTCGCCGGCGGCCCGCGCCAGGTCGAAGTAGGACGCGCTGTGCGCACCCTTGTGCAGGATCGACGTGTCGATTCCGGTCCGTGCCACGGTGTCCTCCCGAACGCCTCGGTTGACGTGTTGCCGTCAGCCAGTACGGACCGGGACGCGAAATCGTTCAGCTCAAGGGTTCACGAAATTGTCGACAATCGTGCCCTGACCGTCGGGCGGCGGGTTCATCCACACCGGATGAGGCGCCGCAGACGGGCACCGATGAGGCTCAGCACCATGACCGGAATGAATGCTCCGCTGGACCCGTCGCCGCGCCCGGTCGTCAACGCCGGCAAACTCTGGGCCGGCGGCACCGCCACCGCCGCCGTCGCGGCCCTCATCGCGGTCGTCGGGATCCTGTTCGGACGCGGGCTGTTCGACATCGACGTGCTCGCGCCGAAGGGGGAGGGGACCTGGGGTGACGCCAGCACCGGCTGGTACGCCCTGGGCGCCGCCATCGCCGCCCTGCTCGCCACCGGCCTGGCACACGTCCTCATCGTGACCACTCCACGACCGATGCGCTTCTTCGGCTGGGTGGTGGGCCTCAGCACGGTGGCCGCGATGCTCGCCCCCTTCGTCACCGACGCGAGCCTCGGCGCACGGCTCTACACCGCCGGGCTCAACCTGGTGCTCGGCATCGCCATCGGCTCGCTGGTCGCGGGGGTGGCCAGGACCTCGACGACCCTGGTCGCGCCGCGCCCGGCGCCCCGGCCCTATCCCCGGACATACGGCTGAGACCGAAGGAGCACTGCCATGCCAAGCCTGTTCTACCTCGGCAACGTCGCGATCGGCGCCGCCTTCCGGGCTGGCGAGACCACCGCCGAGGCGCTGGCCCGGATCCGGGCCGCCGGCGAGGCAGCCGGGGAGAGGGCCGCGGCCGAGACCGGTGGCATGCGGGAACGGCTGGCCGCGCTGGCCGAGCGGGGTGCGGCCGAGACCGCGAAACGGGAGACCGAGGCCCGGGCCCGGGCCGCCGCGGCCTGGGACGCCACGCTGACCGCCATCGCCTCCTCGCCGTTGATCAACCGGATCGTGGACGTGCAGGTGGACCGGATGCTCGACCTGTTCGAGAACGAGCCGGACCGGATACAGGGACTGGTCCGCGGGGCGCGCGACACCATGGTCGGCGAGGTCGTCGGACGGGTCCGGGCCGGCGCGGCAGCCGGTGACGCGGCGGTGGACCGGCTGACCCTGCGGATGTCGCGTCGCGGCGGCGGCGCTGATCCGACGTGACCGTCTACGCCGGACTGATCAGCCGGTCGATGGCGTACGTCCTCGACGCCCTGATCGTGGCGGTGTTCACCATGCTCGGTGCGAAGACGCTGGGCATGGTGGCGTCGGTGGTCGGGAACGTGGCCACCGAGTTGTCGCAGATGGTGCTCACGTCGTACCTCAAGTTCCTGCCCTTCATCTTTGCTCTTTACTGCACCTTGTTCTGGGCGCTCGCCGGGCGCACTCCCGGGATGACGGTGCTCGGCCTGCGCGTGGTCCGGTTCGACGGCGGCCCGCCGGGCTGGTTCGCCGCGCTGTTCCGGGCGCTGCTGCTGGCCTTCTTCCCGATCGGGGCGCTCTGGCTGCTGGTGGACCGTCGCCGGCAGGGACTGCAGGACAAGATCGCGCGGACCGCCGTGCTGCGGCACTCATCCCCGCGGGATGAGGTGACGGTGGTGGCCCGGGTCGCACCCTGAACCGGTGTTGACCATGGGGGTTGACGAGGAATTCCTGCTGCTGGCGGAGCGCCGCCCTGCCCGGCCGGTCCGATCGGCGCCCGGCGCCCTGGCCGAGGCGACCGCCCCGATGTCGCTGCGCGTCTGACCGGGCGGCACGACGAGGTCCCCGGGCGGGCCGGGGACCTCGTCGCGGGGAACGGGCGTCAGCCCAGGATGCGTGCCTTCTGCTGCTGGAACTCCTCTTCGGAGAGCACACCCTGGCTCTTCAGCTCGCCGAGCTGCTTCAGCTGCTCCAGCTTCGCGGCCATCGGATCCGCGGCCGGCTCGGCGGGTGCCGGCGCGTACTGCGGCTGCGGCTGTTGCTGCTGGTACTGCTGCTCCTCGTAGTACTGCTGCGCTTCCTGCTCGTTGGCCTGCCGCTGCCAGCGGCCGGCCTGCCGACGGGAGACGCGGTTGGAGACCGCGGTCGCCGTGCCGGCGATCACCGCGGTCCGGGCCATACCCCGCAGAAGTCCGGGCATCAGACTCACCTTCCTCCGGGAACGCTGGTGGAGGCCGCGGCGGCGATCTCCGCATCGGTTTCGTCCAGGGCTGCGAGCAGCGCCTGTACGGGAATCCGCCCGCCCGCCACGAGCTGGGCGCCGTTGCGCCGCAACTGGACGGCGAGCGGCGCCGCCCACGTGTTCTCGTAGACGATCACCACGGCGGCCGAACCGGCGGTCAGCACCGAACCGGCCTCGCGCAGGTCGTCGCCGCCGAGAATGCCGGAGGCCGCGCCGTGGAAGACGCCCAGGTCGGCCAGCTCCAGGTCGCGGCCCTCGACGGCGAACACCCTGCCGTCCAGCGACTTCTTGACGAACAGGATGTCCAGGATCCGTACGATCCCGCGGTCCACCAGATCCACCAGCAGCGGGAACGCCTTCCCGTTCAGGCTGCCGTCCGGGAACTCGATGCACAGGTAGTCGATCGGGCCCATCTCTTCCAGCAGTTCTTCAGGCACAGCGCCTCCCTAGCTCGCGACCGGAACGGAATGGCCGCGCGCGCCGGTGCGGCGGCCGACAGCGGACTCCACACCCAGGCCGATCAGTGCGCCACCGGCCGCCGCCACCAGCGGCAGCACGACCAGGACGCCGTAGTCGGGCCGGGTGGGCCGGCCGCGCAGGACGCCGTACGCGGCGACCGCGCGCTGCCGGGTGTTCTGTCTCCTGCTCATCGTTCTCCTCAGCTCGTCGTGATCAGGCGGTTCGGGTCGGGCATGCTCCGGGTGCGGACCGGGCAGTGATCCGGGGCGCCGGGGATGTGGGTGAGCGCCACCACCGTTCCGTTGCAGGCGGCGACCTCGTCGGCCAGGTCCCGCACCCAGCGGTGCTCGAGGAGCACCGCCAGCGCGTCTCTCCGGTCGCCGATCTGCGCACCCACCTCGGTGACGTCCGACTCGGTGATCAGTCCGCTGGCCAGCCGGGCCAGCCAGACCCGGTCGTCCCGCAGGCCGGGCAGCTCGCTCAGCTCCACAGCCGACGCCGTGCCCGCGGCGTCGGTACGGACCACCAGAACGTCGACGACCCTCATCTCCCACGCCGCGGTGAGGCGGTCGAGTGTGGTGCGGACACCGGTGTCGAACCGATCCGCGGGGAAGGACAAGACCATCAGTTCCAGCGGCCCGAATGCCATGGCCTCAGCGTGCTCGTCCCGGGCCCCGGCAACTTCATCCGCCGGGGGTGAACCTGCGCCGCGCCGAGCGGGCCGTGGGGTGTTCATCCGCACCGGATGAGGCGTCCGCGCTGGGGGTCGGGAAGCGTCGATGCAAGCCGGCGAGCGCACTTCGATCCCGCGCGAACAGGTGGCTCGCCGGCCCGTTTGCCGGCAGCGAGGAGGCAACGATGACCATCCCGGCGACTCCGTCACCCGCGACCTCACCCGATGGCGACGTACCCCGTCCGGTCGTCGCTGCGCCCCCGGAGGCCGTACCCGACGATGTCGAGCTGGAGCGCCTCCGGGCCGAGGTGGCCACCCTGCGCTCGCAACTGGCGCAGACCCGGCCCCGCAAGCCGGCGGGCGGCGGCATGGTCCGCCGCACGCTGGCCGCCATCCTCGTCGCGCTCGCCGCGTTCGCCCTGGTCACCAGTGTCGTCGGGTTGTGGGCCGCGCGCACCACGCTGAACACCGACCGCTGGGTGGCGACCGTGGCGCCGCTGCCGCAGGACCCGAAGATCAACACCGCGGTCGCCCAGTACGCCACCGCCGAGGTGTTCCAGGTCCTTGACGTGGAGACCCGGCTGCGCGAGGTGCTGCCGCCGCAGGCCGCCTTCGTGGCCGGACCGATCACCGGTCAGCTCCGCGAGCAGGTCTACAACACCGTGCGCAACGTGCTCGGCAGCGAACGCTTCCAGGCCGTCTGGGTCGAGCTGAACCGCCAGTTGCACCAGCGGGTGCTGGCCGTCCTGGAAGGCACCAGCACGCTGATCAGCGCGCAGCAGGACCGGATCCAGATCGACCTGCTCCCGTTGATCAATCAGGTGTTGCGGGAGTTGAGCGCCCAGCTGCCCACCCTGTTCGGGAAAACGATCACGCTGCCCGATCTGAGCAGCGGGGCGATCCCGGAGAACCTGCGGCTGCGGGTCGAGGAACAGCTCGGGGTGACCCTGCCGGCCAACTTCGCGCAGTTCACCGTCTACGACTCCGGGCAACTGTGGGCCGCGCAGCAGGCCGTCGCCACCGCGAAACGCGACCTGGTCCTCTTCGTCGGCGCGACCATCGTGCTGCTGATCGCCGCGTTCGCGGTCTCCCCGCGCCGCCGGCGCACCACGGTCCAGCTGGGCATCTGGCTGATCATCGCGGCGGTCACCATCACCGCGATAGTCCGTGCGGTGCGCCGCCAGATCATCGCCGAGATCCCGTCGGGCGCCTACCGCGACGGCGTCGACGCCGCGGTGACCACGGTCTTCAGCACGCTGCGCGAACGCGGCACCCAGATCATCTGGATCGGCGCGATCCTGGCGCTGGTCGCCTACCTGGTCGGCCCGGGCCGCTTCCCGGTCTGGTTGCGCCGCCAGGTCCGGCGCGGGGCCGCAGCCACCTGGCGAGGCATCCGCATCGGTACGGACGTCGCCGCCACCCGCGGACCGGGCTTCATAGCCACCTACCTGGACCCGATCCGAATCGGCGGCATCGCCGTGGCCGCCGTCCTCGCCCTGATCCTGTCGTCCTGGACCTCGCTGCTGGTGATCGTGCTGCTCCTGGCCGCCTACGAGGTCGCGGTCACCCTGATCGCCCGCCGCCACGACGACTCCACCGACCACCCGGCGACCCCGCCCGCCACCCCCCACCCCGCCACCTGACCACCCACCCGCCACCCCACCCCAACCTGCGACCTGCCCGCCCACCCTGCGGCCTGCCCGGCCACCCCGCGACCTGCCCGCCCACCCCGCGACCTGCCCGCCCACCCCGCGACCTGCCCGCCCACCCCGCGACCTGCCCGCCCACCCCAACCACCTGACAAGCCGCCGCACCCACCCCATCGACCCCGCCCGGCTGTCGCTCAGTGCTGCTTGCGCCTCGTCAAAGCAGCGCTGGGCGGGAGTGTCAAGAAAACGGTGTAACTCGATTTGTTGAAGGTCAGTTACGGCCTGCGGTGAGGCGTCCTTCGAAGGCGAGGTCGAAGGCGTTGAGGGCGGGTTTCCAGCGCATAGTCCAGCGGCGCTGGCCGGTGCCGGTCGGGTCCAGGGCCATCACGGCGAGGTAGACGCATTTCAGGGCAGCCTGCTCGTTCGGGAAGTGCCCGCGGGCCCGCACGGCCCGGCGGATCCGGGCGTTCACGCTCTCGATCGCGTTGGTCGAGCAGACGACCTTGCGGATCTCGGCGTCGAAGGCCAGGAACGGCACGAACTCGGCCCAGGCGTTCTCCCAGAGCCGGACGATCGCCGGGTATCGCTCGCCCCAGACCTCGGCGAACTCCAGGAACCGCTGCTCGGCGGCTTGCTCGGTCGGTGCGGTGTAGACCGGCTTCAACGCCTTCGCGATGGCGTCCCAGTGCTGCCGGCCGGCGTATTTGAACGAGTTGCGCAGAAGGTGAACCACACACGTCTGGACCACCGTCTGCGGCCACACGGTGTTGATCGCGTCAGGCAGGCCGGTGAGGCCGTCGCAGACGGCCATCAGCACGTCCTCGACGCCGCGGTTCTTGAGCTCGGTGCACACGCTGAACCAGAACTTGGCGCCCTCGCCGCCGTCGCCGGCCCACAGCCCGAGGATGTCGCGGGTGCCCTCGGCGGTGACCGCCAAAGCGACGTAGATCGGCCGGTTGGCGACCTTCCCGTCGCGGATCTTGACGTTGATCGCGTCGAGGAACACGACCGGATAGACACGGTCCAGGGGCCGGTTCTGCCACTCAGCCATGCCGTCCATCACCTTGTCGGTGATCGTGGAGATCGTCTGCCGCGACACCTCGGCGCCATAGACTTCGGCCAGGTGAGCGCTGATCTCCCCGGTGGTCAGGCCCTTCGCCGACAGCGACAGGACCATGTCCTCGACCCCGGTCAGCCGGCGCTGCCGCTTCTTGACGATCTGCGGCTCGAACGAGCCGTCCCGGTCCCGCGGCACGACGATCTCGACCGGGCCGACATCAGTGAGCACCGTCTTCGCCCTCGACCCGTTGCGGGAGTTCCCGCCGTCCTTGCCGGCCGGATCGTGCTTCTCATAGCCGAGGTGGTCGGTGATCTCACCGTCCATCGCCGCCTCGATCACCCGCTTGGTCAGCTGCTGCAGCAGACCACCCTCACCGGTCAGCTGCAGGCCCGCGGCACGAGCCTGCTCCACGAGCCGGCCGACCAGTTCGGCATCGACACTCCCAGACAAGGCTGCCGGGTCCTTCTTCTTGGCCACCGCGGAAGTATCCACGGCCTCCGTCATCATGGTCATCAGGTGCGTCTCCTTGATCAGGAGTTACACCGTTCTTTTTACAGTCCCCGCTGGGCGTCAGCTGGGTTGGTTGGTTGACGGCCGGGGTGGTGTCGGCGGGTGGGAGGCAGCGCTGGGCGTCAGCCGGATGGGTTCAGCTGTCGTTGAGTGTCGCTTCCTGGGGCGGGAGGCAGCGCTGGGCGTCAGCTGGGTTGGTTGGTTGACGGCCGGGGTGGTGTCGGCGGGTGGGAGGCAGCGCTGGGCGTCAGCCGGATGGGTTCAGCTGTCGCTGAGTGTCGCTTCCTGGGGCGGGAGGCAGCGCTGGGCGTCAGCTGGGTTGGTTGGTTGACGGCCGGGGTGGTGTCGGCGGGCGGGAGGCAGCGCTGGGCGTCAGCCGGACGGGCTCAGCTGTCGCTGAGTGTCGCTTCCCGGGGCGGGAGGCAGCGCTAGAAGTCAGCTGGGTTGGTTGGCTGACGGCCAGGGTGGTGTCGGCGGGCGGGAGGCAGCGCTGGGCCTCAGCCGGGCAGGGTCAGCTGTCGGTGAGTGTCGCTTCCCGGGCCGGGAAGCGGCCATGAGCGTCAGCTGGAGGGGTTCGGCTGACGGTCAGCGCTGTTTCGGCGGGTGGGAGGGGACGCTGGGTGTCAGCTGGACCACCGCATCAGCCCGGTGGGGGCGCTGAGGCCTGGAGTGGGCTGGTGGTCGCGGGGGAGAGCGGGGACGGCGAAAATGCGGCGGGGCGGCGTCGTGCGTACCGGAAAGGGGTGCCGGCCGGGATGTGATGCCCGGCCGGCGCAAGAAGGGCCAAGCGTGACTTAGATGCCTGTCTGGGCGCTGAGGCGGCCGTCGCTGATGGCGGCGGTGAACGTGCTGTGGTCGCGTTCGGTCTGGTCGGCGTAGAGCTCGGCGAACAGCGCCAGGCCGCGTTCGAAGCGGTCGTCGTCGCCGAGGTAGGCGGCGATCGCGATGCGGTCGCCGCCGCGGGCGTGGGCGCGGGCCAGGGTCCAGCCGCAGAGTTCGCCGTATGCTCGCATGCCGCGCGGGTCCATCACCTCGACCACCACGCCGCCCTTCCAGTCGCGCAGCTGCCGTACGTAGAAGTCGCGGGTCTTGCCGTCGAAGCCGGCGACCCGGTGCCAGCCGAGGAAGATGTCGCTGGCAGCCTGCATGATCCGCTGGCCGGCGACCACCCGCCGGCCCTCGTGTCGGTAGTCGGCGTCCGGGGTGTACGCGGCGAGCACCGAGCGGCCGGCCTCCTTCACCTGCAGCAGCAGCGGGTCGTCGTCGTCGCGGCCGGTCAGCAGCACGATCCAGCAGCGGGTACCGACGCTGCCGACGCCGACCACCTTGCGGGCCAGGTCCACGAAGTCGAATGCGTCGAACAGTTTCTGCCGGTCGTCGGGGAGGCTGTCGCGGAATCCGGCCAGCAGGTCGCGGATCTGGCTTTCCAGCTGCTTGCGGGCCACGTCCGGGATCAGGTCCTGGACCGGGACCAGCAGCGGCGGGTCGGCGACGATCCGCCGTTCGCCGTCGACCAGGGCGGTGAGTTTGCGGTACGCCTGCAGGTTGGTCCGGGTGCGAGCTTTGGCCCCGGCCTTCTCCAGCCGTCGCCGCCGTTCCTTGCCGAGTTGATCACCGAGCTGTTTCTGCAGTTCCTCGACGTCCGCGCGGGCGTACCAGACGTCCAGTTCGCGCATGCCGGCGAACTGCGTCATCGCCTCCCGGTAGCTACGGGCGGCGGCCAGGGCGATCGCGGCCCGCTCCTTGCGTTTGAAGCCGTTGGCCCGGCCGGCCAGGGCCAGACTCGCGACCAGCCGTTTGACGTCCCATTCGAACGGGCCGGGGTGGGTCTCGTCGAAGTCGTTCAGGTCGAAGACCAGGCGCCGTTCCGGTGAGGCGTACAGCCCGAAGTTGAACATGTGCGCGTCACCGCAGAGCTGGCTGACGAGCCCGGACGACGGCGTGCCGGCCAGGTCGGCGGCCATCACGACGGCCGAGGCACGCAGAAAGGCCAGCGGGGACGCGGCCATCCGGCCGTGCCGGATCGGCAGCAGTTCGGGCAGCCGGTCGGTCTCGTCGGCGACGAGCAGGTCGACCGGGTCGGGCCGGTCAGCCGCCGGCTGGAAGTCGGCGTGCAGGTCCGGTGGGACGCGTTTGCGGGCCGCCCGGCCGGTGGCCGCCCGGGCGGCTGGGTCGCTGTTCATCGGGTGTGGTCGCCGAACGTCTCGAGCAGGACGTCCCGCTCGCCCTCGGTGAGGTTGGTGGCGATCAGCTGGCTGTGCAGGCCGTGGAAGCGTTCGCCGAGCCGGTCCAGGTTGCCCCGCTCGGTGACCAGGAAGAGGGCGGAGGTGCCCTCGGTGATCTGGAGCCGGATCTTCTCCAGTTGTTCCTTGTCGATGCCGGTGCCCGCGGTGGCCTTGGCGAGGGCGCCGATGCCGGCGCCGACCACACCGCCGACCACCGGGACCAGGAACAGGCCGCCGATCACGACGCCCCAGAAGGCGCCCCAGCCGGTGCCGTGCCAGGTCCGCTCGTGCTCGTGGTGGGTCTCCGGTTTCTCGGCGCCCTTGGGCCAGGTGACGACGGCGTGGTCGACGATGTGGACCAGGCCGTCGGCGGCGGCGTCCTTGAGGATGTTGGACATCTGCTCCGCGCGGGTCGGGTCGTCGAACTTCCATACCGTGAAGGTGGTCATGGGTTGCTCCTCGCGGGTCGTGGACGCCGCCATCCTGCGCCGTTGCGCGACGGCGTCTCTTCTTCCGGGGTGGTGGGGGAATCGGCCGGTGTACCGGACGAGATCAGGCCGTTGATCCATCGGGTCGACGGGTCGATGTCGACCAGCAGGCCCTTGGTGAGCAGCGTCAGCGGGATCGCCAGCAGCGCGCCGAGGGGCCCGAGCACCCAGGCCCAGAAGATCAGCGACAGGAACGAGACGGAGGCCGAGACCCCCACCGCGTCGCCGACGATCTTCGGTTGGATGACCGACTGGATCACGAAGTTGACCGCGCAGTAGAGCGCGATGACCGTCAGCATCAGCTCGGGTCCGCCCTGCAGGAGGCCGAGCAGCGCCGGCGGCACGAGGCCGATGATGAAGCCGATGTTGGGGATGTAGTTGGTGATGAACGAGAGCAGGCCCCACAGCAGCGGCAGCGGGACGTCCAGCGCCCACAGCAGCAGCGTGTCGATGACCGCCACGATCAGCCCGAACACCGTGGACACCCACAGGTAGCGCCGGGTGCCCTGGGCGAACGAGCGGAACGCGGTGACCACCTGCGGGCGTTCGCCCATGGTGGCGCGCAGTTTCGCCGGGAAGCCCACCGCGTCGACGCACATGAACAGCACCACGGCGAGCAGGAACAGTGAGTTGGACAGCAGCCCCGCCACCCCGCCGAAGACCACCTCGACCGCGTGCGCCACGGTGCTGGGGTTCGCGCTGGTGACGGCGGTACGCACCTGCTCCTCGCTGATCCCCAGCCCGGCGAGCGTGTTCACCAGGTCGGTGCGCAGCTGGGCGAACTGGTCCTGGTATTGCGGCAGCAGGTCGATCAGCCGGGCGATCGAGACGACCAGGGCGGTCCCGAGCGCGATCAGGATCAGGTAGACCGCGGTTATCGTCGCCAGCATCGCGGCCCAGACCGGTGCGCCGTGCCGGCGCAGCCACTCGGTGATCGGGCTGACCGTGACCGTCAGCATCAGCCCGAGGAAGACCGGCCCGATCAGGTCGGCGACCCCGCGCATCCCGGCGACGACGACCACCCCGCACGCGGTTCCGAGCAGGACGATCACGCCGCGGGGCAGGCCGGGCAGCGGGACGGTGGAGCCCGGCCGGACACCGTGACGGGCCGGCCGGGACACCAGGCGGTTCATGAGAGGGGCCCGAGCCGGCCGGGACCGCCTCCTCGAACGGTCCCGGCCGGGCGGGTGTCAGTACCGAACTTCACGGCCGTGCGCGGTGAGGGCGTAGATCACGAGGACGTCGATGGCGATCACGATCGAGGCCCAGACCGGGTACGCCGGAAGGAACGCCAGGTTCGCCAGGGCGCTGAACACCGCGATGACGATGCCGACGATCCGTGCCCACATCTGCCCGTAGAGGATGCCGAAGCCGGCGCCGGCCGCGATCAGCCCGAGGATCAGGTGTGTCCAGCCCCAGGCGCTGTAGTCCATCGGGATCACGAGACCGCTGTTGGTGGTGAGGTAGAAGTCGTCCCGGAACAGCGCGACGAGCCCTTCGATGGCCTGGAACGAGCCGAGCATCAACAACATGACGCCGGCGAAGACGACCATCCCCACCCAGCCGGTCGGTTCCCGCCGGGAGGCCGCGTACGGCGGGTCGTCGTACGACCGCCGGGATTCTGTGTCGGTCATGCTCCATCTCCTACTTATCAGAGGGTGTGCGGCTGAGACCTGATCGTGTGCCGGTCGTGGTGGCCGGCACGCCATCCGTGACGGATGAACCCGCGCCCACCCGGCTCAGGCAGACCACCTGTAACCCGGAGTCGTCCAGGCGGGTGAGGAGTCTTTCCAGGTCGGCGTCGGAGAGCCGGCCCCGGATCGTGCTCTGGTACGGCAGAACCCGGCAGCGAAGGTCGCGCAACGCCATCCGCAGCAATGGGCCGAGAAAGCCGCGCACCCGGAACTCGTAGCGCTCGTACATGGGAGAACTCCTTCGCTGCCCGTCGGTCGGCTGTTCCTACTGACGGTGGCGCAACGGTCACGTTCCGCGGCTCCCCCGTACGGGATGAACCGGGCACGGATTAGTCCGTCATTCATCCGTCCGGAATGAGGAGGAGTGGTCGCCTGCCGTGGCTCACTTGTCGTCGACGCCGCCGTGCCGCGCCGCGGCGGCAAGGCATAGACGCGCGGCTATGGAAGGAGAAAGTCATGGCAACTCTGGTCGCCATCGGCTACCCCGACGAGACCACGGCAACAGCGGCGTCGCTGGAAGCCGACCGGCTGGCGAAGGACCTCATCATCCAGCCCGACGCCATCGCGACGATCATCCGGGACCGTGAGGGCAAGTACCACGTCACGACCAACCATCACGCGGTGGCCGGCGGCACGACCTGGGGCATGTTCTGGGGCCTGCTGTTCGGCATGCTCTTCTTCGTCCCGGTGCTCGGCATGGCGATCGGCGCCGGCCTGGGCGCGCTCACCGGCAAGCTCACGAAGAACGCCATCAACAAGGAGTTCCAGGAGCGGATCCGCGAGGAACTGCAGCCCGGTACGTCGGCGCTGTTCCTGGTCGTCGAGGCGGTCACCCCGGACAAGGCCGTCGAGGCGCTGAGCAAGTACGGCGGCACGGTCCTGAAGTCCTCGCTGCCGAAGGAGACCGAGCAGGAGCTGCAGGACGCCCTGCACGGCGGTGGCCAGCAGTAAGGTTCCGATCACGTCCGGACGCCGCCCGTGAACCGGGCGGCGTCCTTCGTGGAGGTGAGAGACCATGGCGAACACCGACTGGATCCCGGGTCTGCGGGCGGCCGCCGAGTACAAACCCGCCTGGGTGCCGCGGGACCTGGTCGCCGGCATCGTGCTGACCACCCTGCTCGTGCCGCAGGGCATGGCGTACGCCGAACTGGCCGGCCTGCCCGCGATCACCGGCCTGTACACCACGATCCTCTGCCTGCTCGGATACGCGGTCTTCGGCCCGTCCCGGGTCCTGGTGCTCGGCCCGGACTCCTCGCTCGGCCCGATGATCGCCGCAGTCATCGTGCCGATCGTCGCCGCCGACGGTGATCCGGCCCGGGCGGTGGCGCTCGCCTCGATGCTGGGCCTGATGGTCGGCGTGATGATGACCCTGGCCGCGGTCTTCAAGCTCGGTTTCGTCGCCGACCTGCTGTCGCACCCGACCCAGCTCGGCTACATGAACGGCCTGGCCCTGACCATCCTGATCGGACAGCTGCCGAAACTGTTCGGCTTCTCGGTCGACGGCGAGGGGCTGATCGAGGAAGCGGTCGGATTCGTCTCCGGCGTGACCTCCGGGGAGACGGTGCCGGCGGCGCTCGCCCTCGGGGCGGGCGGGTTGCTGGTGATCCTGGTGCTGAACCGCTGGCTGCCGAAGATCCCGGGCATCCTGATCGCGGTGCTCGGTGGGATCGTCGCGGTCGGCTACTTCAACCTGTCGGATGACGGCGTCGACGTGGTCGGCGCGCTGCCGCAGGGCTTCCCGCCGTTCACCATCCCGTCGGTGGAGTGGTCGGACCTGGGGTTGCTCGCCGCCGGTGCGCTCGGCATCACGCTCGTCTCGGTGACCGACACCATCTCCACCGCCTCGGCCTTCGCCGAGCGGACCGGGCAGGAGGTCCGCGGGAACCAGGAGATGGCCGGGATCGGTGCGGCCAACATCGCGGCCGGCTTCTTCCAGGGCTTCCCGGTGAGCACCAGCGCGTCGCGGACCGCGGTGGCCGTGCAGGCCGGCGCCCGCTCCCAGCTGACCGGCCTGGTCGGCGCCGCGCTGATCACCCTGATGCTGGTGCTGGCGCCCGGGTTGCTGAAGAACCTGCCACAGCCGATGCTCGCCGCGGTGGTGATCGCCGCCTCGCTGTCGCTGGCCGACGTCGCCGGGATGCGGCGGCTGTGGCGCCAGCGGCGGGTCGAGTTCAGCCTGGCGGTCGCGGCGTTCCTCGGCGTGGCGCTGCTCGGCGTGCTGCCCGGCATCCTCGTCGCGGTGTGCCTGTCGGTGCTGAACGTGTTCCGCCGGGTGTGGTGGCCGTACCGCGCGGTGCTCGGGCAGGCCGACGGGGTGACCGGCTACCACGATCTGCGTTCGTATCCCGACGCGGCACTGATCCCGGGGCTCGTCCTGTACCGGTTCGACGCGCCGCTGATCTTCGCGAACGCCCGGACGTTCCGCGAGGAGATGCGGCATCTGGCGCACGCCGACCCGCCCCCGAGATGGATCATCATCGCGGCGGAGCCGATCACCGACATCGACACCACCGCCGCGGACATGCTGGAGGACCTCGACGAGGAGCTCAACGAGAAGGGAATCTCGCTGATCTTCGCGGAGATGAAGGATCCGGTCCGGCGCAAGATCGACCGATACAAGCTGACCCGTACGATCAACCCCGAGCACTTCTATCCGACGATCGAGGACGCGGTCGCGGCGTACCGGATCTCCGCTTCATGATTTCATCCGCGCCGGGGGAACACGTGGCGTGACCGCCGGATGACGCTGGCGGCATGGCCATCACCGAACCCGGCGCCGAGCAACGGCGCCTGCACGACGCCGACACCGACACCGTGCCCTGGCGGCGCTGGGGACCGTACCTCAGCGAACGGCAGTGGGGGACGGTCCGCGAGGACTACAGCCAGGACGAGAACGCCTGGAACTACTTCAGTCACGATCACGCGCGCTCCCGGGCGTACCGGTGGGGTGAGGACGGCATCGGCGGGTTCAGCGACGAGGAGCAGCTGCTCTGCATGTCGGTGGCGCTGTGGAACGGCAACGACCCGATCCTCAAGGAGCGGTTCTTCGGGCTGACCAACACCGAGGGCAACCACGGTGAGGACGCCAAGGAGTACTGGTTCTACCTCGACGCCACGCCGACCCACTCCTACCAGCGGATGCTGTACAAGTACCCGCAGCGGGCGTTCCCGTACGACGACCTGGTCGCCACCAACCGGGACCGCGGGCCGCACGACTTCGAGTACGAGCTGCTCGACACCGGGATCTTCGCCGAGGACCGGTACTTCGACGTGGAGGTCGAGTACGCCAAGGACGGCCCGGAGTCGATCCTGTGCCGGATCACCGTGCACAACCGGGGCCCGGAGGCGGCCACGCTGCGGGTGCTGCCGACCGCCTGGTTCCGCAACACCTGGTCGTGGAGCGAGCCGGAGCCGAAACCGGTGCTGCGGTCGGTGCCCGGCGTCCCGGGTCTGTCGGTGGCCGAGGCGGACCACCCACGGCTGGGCACCCGCTGGCTGGCCTGCCTGGGTGACGCGCCGCTGCTGTTCACCGAGAACGAGACGAACACCGAGCGGGTGTTCGGCCGGCCGGACAGCAGCCCGTACCGCAAGGACAGCTTCGACCGCTACGTGGTGCACGGCGAGACCGGGGCGGTGAACCCGGCCGGGCTGGGCACCAAGGTCGCCGCGGACGTCACGCTCGACGTGCCGGCCGGCGGGTCGGCCGTGGTCCGGGTCCACCTCACCGACGAGCCGATCGTCGCCGGGGTCGAGGACCGCCGCGCGTCCCGGGACGCCTTCGACGCCCTGGTGGACCGGCGCCGTACCGAGGCCGACGAGTTCTACGCCGGCCTGCTCGACCCGGCGCTGCCCGACGCGCAGCGCCAGGTGGTCCGGCAGGCGCTGGCCGGCATGCTGTGGAGCAAGCAGTACTTCGGCTACGACGTGGAGCGCTGGCTCACCGAGCACGGCCGGGACCCGCTCGCGGCCCGCGGCACCCGCAACGGCGACTGGTTCCACATGGTCTGCCACGACGTGATCTCGATGCCCGACCCCTGGGAGTACCCCTGGTTCGCGGCGTGGGACCTGGCCTTCCACACGATCGCGCTGAGCCTGGTCGACCTCGGCTTCGCCAAGTGCCAGCTGGACCTGCTGCTCAGCCGCCGCTACCTGCACCCCAACGGCCAGATCCCGGCGTACGAGTGGAACTTCAGCGACGTCAACCCGCCGGTGCACGCGTGGGCCACCCACCTGGTCTACGAGCTGGACAAGTCCCGCCGCGGCGGCCAGGGCGACCACGTCTGGCTGGAGTCGGTCTTCCACGAGCTGTCGAAGAACTTCACCTGGTGGGTGAACCGCAAGGACCACGACGGCAACAACATCTTCCAGGGCGGCTTCCTCGGCCTGGACAACATCGGCGTCTTCGACCGCAGCGCGCAGCTGCCCACCGGCGGCTACCTGGACCAGGCGGACGGCACCGCGTGGATGGCGCTGTACTGCCAGAGCATGCTGCAGATCGCCCTGGAGCTGTCGGAGCACGACTCGACGTACGTCGAGCAGGCTCAGGCGTACTTCGAGCACTTCGCCTGGATCACCGTGGCCGTCAACCACGCGACCGGCAGCGCCACCATGTGGGACGAGGAGGACGGCTTCTTCTACGACCTGCTGCGGCTGCCGAACGGCGACTCCCAGCGGCTGCGGGTGCGTTCGCTGGTCGGGCTGCTGCCGCTGGCCGCGGCCACCGTGTACCCGCAGGACCTGACCTCGCGCCATCCGCAGCTGGTGGAGAGCATGCAGGACTTCGTGACCCGCCACCCGAGCGTCCGGTCGGTGCTGGCCGGGCGGGCGCAGGGGCAGAACGGCGGGCACCTGCTCGCGCTCTTCGACGAGCAGCGGCTGCGCCGCATCCTCACCACGATGCTGGACGAGGACGAGTTCCTCAGCCCGTACGGCATCCGGTCGGTGTCGAAGTTCCACGGCGAACACCCGTTCGAGTTCCGGGTGGGCGACCAGACGTACTCGGTGAAGTACCAGCCGGCCGAGTCGGACACCGGGATGTTCGGCGGCAACTCCAACTGGCGCGGCCCGATCTGGTTCCCGATGAACGTGCTGCTGATCCGCGCGCTGCTCAACCTGTACGTCGCCCACGGCGACGACTTCACCGTCGAGTGCCCGACCGGCTCCGGCGTGAAAATGACGCTTTTCGAGGTGGCCAAGGACCTCTCCGAGCGCCTGACCAGCATCTTCCTGCCCGACGAGGAGGGCCGCCGTCCGTGCTTCGGTGGCCAGCACATCTTCGCGAGCGAGCACTGGCGTGATCTGATTACCTTCTCCGAGTACTTCCACGGCGACAACGGGGCAGGCCTCGGCGCGGCGCACCAGACCGGGTGGACCGGGCTCGTCGCGGTCTTCCCGAACATCTTCGCCGGGCTGACCGGACCCGATCTGCTGGACCATGGCATGACCGGAGTGCTGCGCACAGCGCCCGGGCTGGAGGAGGAGCAATGAGTGGATGGCCGTCCGCGCCGGCGATCTACGAGATCGACACCTGGCCGTGGCTGACCGGGGTGGAGCAGCGGCTGGGCCGCCCGCTGACCCTGGCCGACGTGCCCGGCGAGATCTGGGACGAGGTGGCCGCGACCGGCCTGGACGCGGTCTGGCTGATGGGCGTCTGGGAGCGCAGCCCGGCCGGGCTCGAGGTGGCCCGGGCGAACGAGTCGCTGCAGCGGGCGTTCCGGGCGGCTCTGCCGGATCTCACGCCCGCTGACATCGTCGGCTCCCCGTACTGCGTCCGCCGGTACCGGGTCGACGACCGGTTCGGTGGCCCGGCCGGGCTGGCCGCGGCCCGCGCCGAGCTGAACCGGCGGGGCCTGCGGCTGGTCCTCGACTACGTGCCCAACCACGTGGCCCCGGACCATCCGGCGACGGTCGAGCACCCGAACTGGTTCATCCAGGGCAGCCCGACCGACCAGCTCGACGACCCGGCCGGCTGGTTCACCGCGGCCGGGCGGGTGCTGGCGCACGGCCGGGACCCGTACTTCCCGCCGTGGCCGGACGTCGCCCAGCTCAACGCGTTCGACCCGGGCCTGCGGGAGGCGACCGTGGCCGCGCTGACCGCCATCGGTGAGCAGTGTGACGGGGTGCGCTGCGACATGGCGATGCTGGTCACCAACGACATCTTCGCCCGGACCTGGGGCCGGTGGGCCGGCGCGGCGCCGGCCGCCGAGTTCTGGCCGTACGTCGTCGAGCGGGTCCGGGCCACCCACCCCGGTCTGGTGCTGATCGCCGAGGCGTACTGGGACATGGAGTGGACGCTGCAGCAGCAGGGCTTCGACTTCTGCTACGACAAACGGCTCTACGACCGGCTGGCCCACGAGAACGCCGACGCGGTCCGCAAGCACCTCAGCGCCGGCCGCGACTTCCAGGACCGGCTGATCCGCTTCGTGGAGAACCACGACGAGCCGAGGGCCGCCGCGACCCTGCCCGGCGACCGGGGCCGGGCCGCGGTGACCGCGATCGCGACGCTGCCCGGCGCCGCGCTCTGGCACGACGGTCAGTTCGAGGGGCGGCGTACGCACCTCCCGGTCTTCCTGGCCCGCTATCCGGAGGAACAGCTCGACCTGAATCTGCGCGACTTCCACCACCGGCTGCTCGAGGTGACCGCACCGGTACGCCGGGGTGACTGGCGGCTGCTCGACTGCCACGGCTGGCCGGACAACCCGAGCCACCACGACGTGCTCGCCTGGGCCTGGTCCGACGGCGGCACCCCACGGCACGTCGTGGCGATCAACTTCGGGGATCACCCGTCGCAGGGCCGGGTCGCCCTGCCCTGGCCGGTCCTGTCCGGACGGGCCTGGCGGCTCACCGATCTGCTCGACGGCCGGGTGTTCGAACGCGACGGTGACGAACTGGCCGGAGACGGTCTGTACGTGGACCTTCCGCCCTGGGGAGCGCACGTCCTTTCCGTGGAGTAGTGGCCGTCACACCGAGGGTCACGATTATCCGATCCGGACGATGCGCGGGGTCAGCCGCCGAGACGAGTCTGAACGAGAGATCGAAATGGGGTCGGCTCTCGGAGGTAAGCAGACGTGTCTATCGAACTGATGGCGGATCCGTCCGGCGTGATGAGCTACGGCCCGGACAACTCGTTGCTCGACTCCAAATTCGCGGTTCCGGCCGCGCCGCCGTTCATGGTGGCCCGGCCGGCGTTGATCGACCGGGTCACCGAGGGGGTTCAGGGCCCGGTCACGCTGGTCACCGGACTGGCCGGCAGCGGTAAGACGCAGCTGCTGGCCTCCTGGGTGAACAGCCGCGCGGTGAACTGGCCGGTCGCGTGGATCACGCTGGAGCAGGGTGACGAGCAGACGTCCACCTTCTGGACGTACGTGATGGAGGGGCTGCGCCGGGCCGGCGTCGAAGTGCCCCCGATGCCCGGCGGCGCGGTGAGCCGCGCCGTCCTCGGCCGCCTCGCGACGGCTGTCGACGAACAACCCACGCCGGTCGTGCTGGTGCTGGACGGGGCCTCCCAGCTGCCCGGCCGGGACTGGGCGATCGGGCTGGAGTTCCTGCTCAGCCACGTCCGCGGCCTGCGGGTCGTGCTCACCGGCCGGTGGGACCCGCCGCTACCGCTGTACCGGTACCGCCTCTCCGGCCAGCTCCGCGAGCTGCGCACCGCGGATCTGGCGTTCACCGCGGCGGAGGCGGCCCGGCTGATGGAGCTGCACGGGGTCGAGCTCGGCGAGCCGGAACTGGCCACCCTGCTCGAGCACACCGAGGGCTGGGCGGCCGGGATCCGGCTCTGCGCCTGTGCCCTGCAGGGCCGGTCGGACGCGAAGCGGATGGTCGAGACGATCTCGGGGAACGAGTCGACCATCGCCGAGTACTTCGTCGGTGAGGTGCTGCGACTGCAGACGCCGGAGGTGCGCCGGTTCCTGCTGGAGACCAGCGTGCTGGACACCTTCACGCCCGAGCTGGCCGCGGTGGTCACCGCCCGGCCGGACGCGTACCGGATGTTGACCACGCTGACCAGGGAGAACGCATTCATCCAGCCGGTCGGTGAGGGCTCCGAGGTCTACCGCTACCACCGGCTCTTCGCCGAACTCCTGCGCGCCCAGCTGGCCTGGACCGAGCCGGAGGAGGTGGCGGTGCTGCACGGGCGGGCGGCCGTCTGGCTGGCCGAGCAGGGCCGGCTGCTCGAGGCAGTGGACCACGCGGTGCAGGGCGGCGACTGGGGGACCGCCGCAGCCATGGTGGTCGAGGACTACGCGGTCGGCCGGCTGATCGTGGAGGGCAGCTCGGGCCGGCTCGGCACGATTTTCGCCCGGCTGCCGGAGCAGCTGGAGCTGCCCGAGGCGGTCATGGTCCGGGCCGCGATGGCCTACGGCGACGGTCGCCGGGAAGAGGCGGCGGAGCGTCTGGCGTACGCCGGAAAGCTGCTCAGCGTGCGCGGCAGCGCCTGCGGTGACGGGCTCACCCTGACCGGCTTCCTGGTGCAGATCCTGCTGCTGGCCGACGGTCCGGAACCGGAGCGGGTCAGCGAGCTGGTGGCGGTCGCCGAGGCGTTCCTGGCCGTCGCGCCGACCGACCGGCTGGCCCGGCATCCCGAGTTGCGCCTGCTCCTGCGTGCCGCGGAGGGGGTCGCGTTGTGCAACGCCGGCGCCGTGGACGCGGCTGTCGACGTGCTCGGCGACACGGCCGCCGGGGTGCTGCCGGGCTGCGAGTCGCTGCGGATCGACTGCCTGAGCCGGCTGGCCCTGCTGGAGGCCTACCGCGGGCGGCTGGGCCGGGCCGAGACGGTGGCGCGGCAGGCGCTCGAGCTCGCCGGCGAGTACGGCTTCGACCGGCGCCATCGACCGGGTGTGGCCGAGGTGACGCTGGCCTGGGTGGCGCTGGAACGCTACGACATCGAGGCCGCCGACCGGCACATCCGGGCCGCACAGCCGCTCTGCGGGGCGGGGGCGGACGGGCTGGCCGTGCTGTCGTACGCGATCGTCCGTGCCCGCCGCCTGCAGACCCGCGGTGAGCTGCGCGGAGCGACCAACGCCCTGCGGGCCGCGGACGAGTCCGACACGGCGGGGACGGCGCCGAAGTGGCTGGCCCGGGAGGTGGTTCTCGGCCGGGCCCGGATGCTGATCTCGGGCGGGCACCTGGACGAGGCGGCCGGGTTGCTGGACCGTTACCCGGACCCCTGCACGCCGGACGTCGCGGTGGTGCGGGCCGCGCTGGCGATGGCCCGGGGCGAGGCCAAGCTGGCGCACGACGTGGCCCGGACCGTGGCGGACGCCGCCGGGGCGCCGGTGCCGGTCGCGCTGGACGCCTGGCTGCTGCTGGCCATGCTGGCGGCCAACCAGGAGGACACCGCGGGAGCGCGCGAGGCGCTGCGCCGGGCGTTGCGGGTGGCGGCCGGGGAGTCGTACCGGCGGCCGGTGCACCAGGTGTGGAGCCAGTTGCGGCGGCTGCTGCGCGACGACGACCGGCTGGCGGTGCAGTACGGCGCGCTCGGGGCGGGTCCCGGTGCCGGGGCGGCGCCGGTGACCGAACCGGTCGTGGTGGAGGCGTTGAGCAAGAGGGAGCTCGACGTGCTCAAGGGAATGGCGGCGATGCTGCCGACCGAGGAGATCGCGGCGTCACTGTACGTCTCGGTCAACACCGTGAAGACGCATGTGCGGAGCATCCTGCGCAAGCTGTCGGCGGCACGGCGGAATGAGGCGGTCCGCCGGGCGCGGGCACTCAACCTCATCTGACCCGTGTTGCACCTTTTTTGAGATAAGACCTCCGGCCCGATTGTGCAAGTTGCACGTTGACCACGGCATCTGCAAATCCCATCAATACGAGGGGTTGCTGTTCGCCTACGGGGTGTGCTTCGGTGACGGTGAAGGCCAGCCGATGATTCACCCTCCGAAATCACATAGTTCTGCAGCGACGGGCTCGCCGGCGACGACGCCCCGTTGGTGGTGACGCTTCGTGTCTGTTGCGCGTCCTGGCCGGTGAGCACCGGGCAGTGCTCGCCCGACGGGCCAGGACGGCTTCGGACAAAGGCATCGCGGGTGTTCGCCCGTTCCGCGACCGGGCGACCCGCGGTGCCGTATTTGGGGGAATGCGGTATGCGGGAGATCGGGCCGAGCGGGTTGCACATATCGACGGCGGTCGGGCGGGTGGTTCGCCCGCGCGTGCCCGAAGGCGTGCTGTGGCGCCCGCGCCTGGCCGAGGCGATGGACGCCGGCGTCCGCCGCCCGGTCACCGTGCTCTGCGCGGGACCGGGCTGGGGCAAGACCGCCCTGGTCTCCTCGTGGGCCGGCACCCGGTCGCTGTCCGGCCCGATCGCCTGGCTCTCCCTCGACACCCAGCACGACGACCCGCTGGCCTTCTGGTCCGACCTGATCCTCGCGCTGCGGACAGCCGGCGCCATCCCGCCGACCAACTCGGTTCCCGAGCCGGGGCCGCGGACCGCTGAGGACGACTCGGCGTTCCGGCGCGCGTTCACCGCCGCGCTGGCCGGGTTGCCCGCGGTCACCGTGGTCGTCCTCGACGACCTGCACCGGGTGACCGATCCGCGGGTGGTGGGCGGGCTCGGCGGGCTGCTGGCGGATCTGCCGGAGCGGCTGCGGTTCGTGCTGATCTCGCGTACCGAGCCGGCGGTGCCTCTGCACCGGCTCCGGGCGGCCGGCCACCTGACCGAGTTGCGTGCTGCCGACCTGGCGTTCCGGGTCGAGGAGGCGGGTGAACTCCTCGCGCTGCAGGGCCGCCGGCCGCCTGCTCCGGATCTCGCCGCCCTGGTCCGGCGTGCCGAGGGCTGGGGCGCGGGCCTGCGCCTGACGCTGGAGCCCGCGTCCGCGTCCGGCGCCGTCGAGGACTTCCTGGCTCAGGAGGTGCTCGCCGAGCAGCCCACGCAGATCCGGGACTTCCTGCTGCGGACCAGCGTGCCGGACCGGATCTGCGGTGAGCTGGCCGACGCGCTCACCGGCCAGCGCTACGGCCACCGCACCCTCGAACGGCTCGAACGGGCCAACGTCTTCGTGGAGCGGATCGGCCCCGGGCGGTGGTTCCGCTACCACCAGATGTTCCGCGCCGCGCTGCGCCACCAGCTCGCCCTCACCCAGCCGGACGTGGTGCCGCGGCTGCACCTGCTCGCCGCCCAGTGGTACGCCGGAAAGGGCAACGGCCTGACCGCTCTGAACCACGCCGCGGCGGCCCAGGACTGGGACTTCGTCGCCCGGCTGGTGGTGGACCGCGGGTTGCAGCTGTTCGCCTCGGTGGACCGTGCCGAGGTGATCGAGGTGCTGCGGCGGATCCCGGCCGAGCGGCTCACCGACAGCCCCGAGCTCATCGTCAGCAGCGCCCTGCTCGCCTTCGCCCAGGGCGATCTGGACGTGATCCCGCAACGGCTGGCCCGCGCCCGGTCACTGCTGGCCGGCCGGGGCCCGGCGTACCGGGCCGGCATCGACCTGGCCCTCACCGTGCTGGAGTCCGGCGCCGTCCTGCGCCGGCACGGCGACATGGCCCGGCTCACCACGGCCAGCTCGGAGATGCTCGACGATCTGGCCGCGCTGCGCTGGGACCAGGTGCCGGCCCGGCTGCAGTACCGGGCGATGGCGCTCAGCAACAAGGGCACCGGCCTGCTCTGGACCGGCCGTCTGGACCACGCGGAACGCTATCTGTGGGCGGCCGCCTCCGGGGCCCGGGCCGCCGGGGTGCCGCTCGTCGAGATCAGCGCCTTCGCTCACCTGGCCCTGCTCGCCTTCGTGCAGGGCTCGCTGAACGGCGCCCGCGAGCACGTCATCGCGGCCACCGACGTGGCCCGCCGGATTGACGCCCGGGTCCGGCCCGCGGTCGCGCTCGCGTACCTGACCGACGCCCTGATCGAGTCCGAACGCGGCCGGGAAGCCGAGGCGGAGGGCGCGCTGCGCCGGGGCCTGCACGCGCTCGGCGACAACCCGGAGGCCACGCTGGCGATCGTGGCCGTGCTGGTCCGCGCCCGGTTGCTGCTGGACCGCGGTGAGCCGCTCGCCGCCCGGTCGGTCCTGCGGCGGGCCCGTGAGGAGGCCGGGCCACTGTTGTCCGCTCCGCTGCTGGACCGGCTGGTCGGGCTCGGGGTCGCGGAGGCGGACCTGGCGCTCGGCGAGCCGGGCGCCGTCCTGGCCCGGTACGCGCACCGCCCGGCCGTGCCCGCGCTGCTCCCCGCCGAGCAGGTGTGCCTGGCCCGGGCCTACCTCGCCGCCGGACGGGAGCCGGCCGCCGAGAGCCTGCTGTCGCGCGTACGGGAGAGCCCGGACCGGGTCTCCGGCGTCTCGGCCTGGCTCCTCACCGCGCTCGCCGCGGACGCGCACGGCCGGGGCGCCCGGGCCGGCGAGGCGCTCACCCGGGCGCTCGCCGACGCCGAGCCGGAGCTGATCCGCCGCCCGTTCCGCAACTTCGACGCGCCCCGGGTGACCGTGCTGGCCGAACGGCAGCAGTGGCTCACCGAGCTGCGCGGGCCGGTCAGCGACGGGGTGCTCGCCGAGATCACCGGGGAACTGCCGGTGCTCGGCGCTGCGGCGCACACCGCCGGGCCGCTCAGCGAGCGGGAACTGGAGGTGCTGCAGTACCTTCCGACCGTCCTGACCGCCGGGGAGATCGCGGAGAACCTCGGCATCTCGGTGAACACGGTCAAGGCGCACATGCGGTCGATCTACCGCAAGCTCGGCGCCGGGCGGCGGCGCGAGGCGGTCGTGCAGTCCCGTCAGCTCGGTTTGCTCTGAGCCGGCTGCTCACCCATCCGGGATGAGGAACGCAGGTCGGCGAGCAGCCCGCCCACCACAGCGGTGAGCAGCAGCACGAACGAGATGACGTACAGCCAGCCGATGAAGGTGAAGGCCAGCCCGATCGTCCCGTACCGTTCCGCGCTGACCTGCATCGCCCGCGGGAGGTAGACGCTGCCCGCGGCGCGGACGCCGACCATCACCGCGCCGAAGAGCAGCGCGCTGGACACGAGACGCCGCCGGGACAGGCACGGCCCGAGCAGGATCCGGGGCAGCAGGAAGGCCAGCGCGAAGTCGGCGCTGAAGGTCAGGATCGCGCCGGCGAGGTGCGGCGCCGGGAGCAGACCGCTGAGCCAGCCCAGCAGCCGCGCGGTGACCAGGAACAGCACGAGCAGCAGCACGGTGCCGATCTGCCAGGCGGTCGCGGCGGGGCCGGCCTTGCGGCCGGGTGCCGTCCAGATGGCCCGGTACGCCCGGTTCAGCGCCCGCGCCAGCCCGGTCGCGGAGATGATCACGATGAGGCCGCCGGCCACCCCGAATGCTCCGCTGCGGCTGCCGCTCAGCGCTTCGTCGACCAGCCGGACGCTGCTCTCCGGCAGGTTCAGCAGGTCGTCGAGGCGTTCCCGGGCGCGATGGCCGAGAAGCGCACCCAACATGATCAGGATCGGGAAGATCGAGGTGAACGCCTGGGCGGCGAGGGTCATCGACCGGTCGAAGATCTGCACCCGGATCAGCTCGCTGGCCGTGTCGAGCAGCAGGTTCCCGACCCGGTTCCGCAGGATCGGCGCGGCGCGCGGGCGCAGCCACGCGGGCATCGCGGCGAGCACGCTGCCCGCCGTGAAGGGCCGGTCGGGACCCGGCGTCGGCTCGGTCACTCCGTCATGGTCGGTGGCCCGGGCGCAGCGAGCATCATCCGGCACGGATGGCGTCGGCGGCGCCGGCCGCGCCGACACTGACGGCATGCAGCAAGCCGAACCCCAGCCGCGCCGGTTCGCGGCGCCGGTGTTGTCCGCCCTGGTGCCGGTAGCCCTGGGCGCCGTGGCGGTGGCCGTCACCGTCGCTCTGATGCCCGGCATCACCGCCGACAGCGGATGGGCGATCCTGGCGGCCGCGGTCCTGATCGGACTGTTCGGGGCCGTGGTACGCCCGTTGCTGGTGATTGTGCTGTCGGCGCTCGGCTGGACCGGGGTGGTGCTGGGCTGGCTGATCGTCCAGTCGCTGCTCGTCTACGCCGCGTTGTCGCTGGTCCCGGGCATCCACGTGCACGACTTCTGGACCGCGTTCTGGGCGTCCTGGCTGGGCGCCACGCTGATGAGCATCGGGCACTGGGCGGTCACCGCCGGGCAGCCGGGCGCGGTCACCCAGCATCTGCTCCGGGTCAACCGGCACTTCCGGCGCAGCGTGCCGACCAGCGAGGTGCCGGGCTTCGTGATGATCCAGATCGACGGGCTGTCCGCGCCGCTGGCCCGGTGGGCGGTCGAGGCCGGCAACCTGCCGACCCTGGGCCGGTGGCTGCGCACCGGCAGCCACACGCTCGCCGAGTGGCACGCGCAACTGCCGGCCACGACGCCGGCCAGCCAGGCGGGGCTGCTGCACGGCGCGAGCGCGCAGGTTCCGGCATTCCGGTGGTACGAGAAGACGGCCGGCCGCCTCGTCGTGACGAACCATCCCCGGGACAGCGCCCTGGTCGAGTCCCGCTGCACGACCGGTCGCGGCCTGCTCGCCGACGGCGGGGTCAGCGTCAGCAACGTCTTCTCCGGTGACGCCGCCACCTCGCTGCTCACCATGAGCACGGTCCAGGCGAAACGGCGTCCCGGCCCGGCCCGCTACCTCAGCGCGTACCTGATGGACCCGTTCGGCCTGACCCGCTCGCTGGTGCTGACCATCGGCGAAATGATCAAGGAGCTGTACCAGGCGCGCCGGCAGAAGCTGCGTCACGTGCAGCCGCGGATGCGCCGGCACGGCTCGTACGTGCTGCTGCGCGGCGCCACCAACGTGCTGATGCGGCACCTGAACCTGGCGATCGTCGCCGAGCAGATGATGCGCGGCGCGCCGTCGGTCTTCTGCGACTTCGTCGACTACGACGAGATCGCGCACCACGCCGGCCCGGCCCGGCCTGAGTCGCTCGCCTCCCTGGAGGGCATCGACGGGGTGCTGGCCACGTTGGAGGAGGTGGCCGCGTCGGCGCCCCGGCCGTACCACTTCGTGGTGCTCTCCGACCACGGGCAGAGCCAGGGCGCCACCTTCGAGCAGCGTTACGGTCTGCGCCTGGACGACCTGGTGGAACGGCTCACCGACACCGACCAGGTGGTGGTCACCGAGGAGAACGAGCAGGAGGGCCGGGCCCGGGCGTTGCGGGCCGGGCTCACGCGTACCCCGAAGGCGCCGCAGGCGGAAGCGCAACCGGCGGCGAAGCCGGCGCCGGAGCGCCCGGAGATAGTCATCGCCGCCTCCGGGAACCTCGCCCTGGTGTATTTCACCCGGCTGCCCGGCCGGGTCCTCCTCGAAGAAATCGAGGAGCGGCACCCGAAGCTGCTGACCGGACTGGTGGAACACCCCGGGGTCGGGTGGGTGATGGTGCGGTCCCGCTCCGAGGGGCCGGTGGTGATCGGCCGGTCCGGCCGGCGCCGGCTCGACGACGACAAGGTGGAGGGCCTGGATCCGCTGCTCGGCTTCGGCCCGCTCGCCGCCGACGACCTGCGCCGGCACGACGGCCTCGCGAACACCGGCGACCTGGTGATCAACAGCCTGTGGGATCCGGTCACCCAGGAGGTCGCCGCGTTCGAGGAGCTGATCGGGTGCCACGGCGGGCTGGGCGGCTGGCAGAACCGGCCGGTGCTGATCCACCCGCGGACCCTGTCCGCGCCGGGCCAGCTGGTCGGCGCCGATGCCGTGCACCATCTGCTCTGCGACTGGATGGAGCAGGTCGGCTGCCGGACCGCGAAACGGGACCTCATCCTTCCGGGGTGAACCAGGCCGCAGGTGCAACGGCGGACGATGACGTTCACCGTCCCTCGGGGAGAGGACATCGCCATGTGCCGCTGGCTGGCATATTCGGGTACGCCGATCCGGCTCGAAGAACTGCTGTACAAACCCCGCTACTCGCTGATCGACCAGAGCATGCACTCCCGCTACGGGGTGGAGACCACCAACGGCGACGGCTTCGGGGTCGGCTGGTACCCGGTCGACGGCCCGGCCGCACCCGCCCTGTTCCGCGGCGTCGGGCCGGCCTGGAGCGATGCGAACCTGCGGGAGATCGCCCGGTCGACGGTCTCGCCGCTGTTCCTGGCGCACATCCGGGCCAGCACCGGCACCCCGGTCCAGCAGACCAACTCCCACCCGTTCCGGTACGAGAACTGGCTGTGGCTGCACAACGGGGCGATCCGCGACTTCCACCGGCTCAAGCGGGACCTGATCCTGGCCGTCGATCCGGAGCTGTATCCGTACCTGGCCGGGTCCACCGACTCCGAGGTGATGTTCTACCTGGCGCTGACCTTCGGGCTGCGCGACCGGCCGGTGGCCGCGGTGGAACGGATGGCCGGGCTGGTTGAGTCGGTGGGCCGGGCGTACGGCGTGCCGCAGCCGTTGCAGATGACCGTGGCCACCACCGACGGCGACCGGACCTGGTGCTTCCGCTACTCCAGCGAGGGACACAGCCGTTCGCTGTACTACAGCACCGACATCACCGCGCTGCACACGCTGTACCCGGAGAACGAGCGGCTGCGCAAGCTCTCCGACGAGACCCGGCTGGTCGTCTCCGAGCCGCTCGCCGATCTGGAGGGCGCCTGGCAGCCGGTGCCGGAGTCCAGTTACGGCGTGATCCAGAAGGGCGACGACGAGCTGGGACGCTTCGAACCCGCCGTGCCGTGAGATGGGCTTCCACGTCGACTCCGAGGTCGGGCGGCTGCGTCAGGTGGTACTGCACCGGCCCGGCGCCGAGCTGACCGGCCTGACCCCGGGAAACGTCCGGGACGGGCTCTTCGACGACACCCCGTGGGCCCGCCGGGCGCGGGAGGAGCACGACGCGTTCGCCGAGGTGCTGCGCGTACGCGGGGTCAAGGTGCACTACTTCGACCGGCTGCTCGCCGACGTGCTGGACATCCCGCGGGCCCGGTCCTGGATCCTGGACCGGGTCGTCACCGGCGACACCGTCGGGCCGGCGCTGGCCGGCCCGCTGCGCCGGCTCACCGAACAGGCCGAGAGCGAGTCGCTGGCCGGATACCTGATCGGCGGGGTGCGCCGCAGCGACCTGTCCGGCTTCACCGTCCACAGCCTGCGCTGGGAACTGCTCGGCGCCGACGACTTCGTGCTCGCGCCGCTGCCCGGCCACCTGTTCCCGCGGGACAGCTCGGCCTGGATCCACAGCGGGGTCAGCATCAACCCGATGGCCCGGCCGGCCCGGCTGCGGGAGTCGGTGCACTGCGCGGCGATCTACCGGTTCCATCCGATGTTCATGCTCGCCGACCTCACCGTCTGGTACGGCGGCGAGGATCAGCCCCACCAGCCGGCCACCCTGGACGGCGGTGACGTGCACGTGCTGGGCGGCGGCACGGTGCTGATCGGCCTGGGGAAGCGGTCCACCCCGATGGGCCTGGAGAACCTGGCCCGCAGCCTGTTCACGGCCGGCGTGGCGAATACCGTGATCGCCGTCGAGTTGCCGCGGTCCCGGGCCACGATGAACCTGGACACCGTGCTGACGATGATCGACCGGGAGACCTTCGTGGTGCATCCTGAGCTGCGCCAGCCGCTGCGGTCGTGGACCGTGCGGCCCGCCGCCGGCCCGGACGAGCTGCGGGTGACCCGCAACGACGACCTGTTCGCCACCCTCGCCGGGACCGCCGACACCGACCCCGACAAGATCCAGGCCCTGGAGACCGATGCCGCCAGCCTGCTCACCGTCGAACCCGGCGTGCTCATCGGGTACGAACGCAACGTCACCACCAACACGTACCTGCGCGGACAGGGCTTCGAGGTGATCACCGTCGCCGGGAGCGAGCTCGGCCGCCGGCGTGGCGGGCCGCGCTGCCTGGCCTGCCCGATCGAACGCGACGCCGGCTGAGATGGCGGTCCTCGTCGCGCACGTGTCCGACCTGCACCTGGGCGCACACCACGAGGACGCGGTGGACGGCCTCGTGGTGGACGTCGCGGCCGCCCGCCCGGACCTGACCGTGGTCACCGGGGACAGCACGATGCGGGCCCGCACAGCCGAGTTCGAGCAGGTCCGGGAGCTGCTCGACCGGTTGCCCGGGCCGGTGCTCGCGGTCACCGGCAACCACGACCTGCCGCTGTTCAGCACGCAGCGGGTGCTCGACCCGTACGCCCGCTATCAAAGCTGGATCGATGCCGACCTGGACCCGGTCGTCCGCGTCCCCGGCCTCACCGCCCTCGGTCTTCAGTCGATGCCGCGCTGGCGGTGGAAGAACGGCCTGGTCACCGCCGGGCAGGCCACCTCGGTGGCCGATGTCCTGGGCGGCGCGCCGGAGGGCGACGTCCGGCTGCTCGCCCTGCACCACCCGCCGCTGGCCACCGGAACCGCCCGGATCGTCGGCCGGCGCCGGCTGCTCGGCGCGGTCCGCGCCGCCCGGGTCGACCTGGTGCTCGCCGGGCACACCCACGTGCCGGACGTGCGGATCGCGCAGCAGTCCCGGCCGGTCTTCGTGGTCGCCGGCACCGCCACCAGCCGCCGGGTCCGCGGCACCCAGCGCTCGTGGAGCCTGATCAGCGTGGACCGGGGCGAGGTCGTCGTCCGGGAGCGCTACTTCGGCCCGTCCGGCTGGCACACCGGGCGGGTGGTGACCTTTCCCCCCGGCTAGTGCAGGAAGGTCTTCAGGCCGATCAGGGCGGCGCCGAACGCGCCGGCCACCAGGGTGGAGACGATCTGCTCGCCGCGTGAGAGCCGGCCGCCCGCGCCCATCCGCCAGCCGGCCACGCAGAGCAGCACGGTGGTGCAGATCAGCGAGGCCAGCTCCGCACTGAGCAGCCGCGCGCCGGTGAGCCGGACCAGAAGCAGGACCAGCAGAGGCAGGGCGGTCGCGGTGACCAGCTCCCAGCCGTGGGTCAGATGGTGGCGTACGGTCTGCCAGGTCGGCCGGTGCCCCGAGTGGATCCGCTCGGCGACGATCCGGGCGTACCGTTCCGCCGCCCAGTACACGGTGAGCGTGACCAGCACCCCGACCACCACCGCCACCGCCGTCTTCGCATGCGCGGCGACCACCACCGCACCGCCCACGATCAGCCCGTAGATGCCGGACGCGGTGGCCTCCTCACTGTCGTGGGTCAGCCGGACGCGGATGGAACCGGACATGAGGTCTCCCATCGGCAGGTCTCCCGTCGAGGGTCGCCGAGCGGGTCCGCGGACTCCTCATCCGGCCGGGGTGAACCACGCGCGGGCCCGGACGCCGATGCTCGTCATGGAACGGCAGGGGGGACGAAAGATGGGCAACGTGCTGCGCCGCCGCTCGGACCGGGTCGAGCGCGCGATGATCGCGACGCTGCTCGTCCTCTTCCTGGCCGGCGCGCCGCTGCTCGCCTGGTGGGCGGGCCGGACGAGCTATCAGGCCGACATCCGTGGCCTGGAGTGGGAACGCACCCACATCTTCCAGGTCGAGGCGGTACTGGTCAGCGAGCCGGAGATGCTGGGCGGCAGCGACTCCCGGACGGTCGCCCCGCGCGCGGCCCGGGCCACCTGGCCGGCGCCGGACGGCACGCCGCGCCACGGCATCGTGCAGGTCGCCGAGGACGCCCGGCTCGGCGACCGGGTCCCGGTCTGGGTCGACGACCGGGGCGTGCTGCGCGTACCGCCGCTGGAACGCCACCCGGTCGGGCAGGCCGTGGTGGTGGCCGGCGCGGTGCTGCTCTGCATGGCCGCCGCGCTGGTCGGGATCTGCGCCGTCGGCCGTGCCCTGCTCGACCGGCACCGGGCCCGGGCCTGGCAGCGGGAATGGCGCGAGGTCGGCCCGCAGTGGAGCCGTTCATCCGGTGCGAGTGACGCCTAGCGGAGGCGTGCGGCGAAGGCTGAGCGGATGACGGAGAGAACCCGGTTCCCGGCCGATCTGCGACAGGCGCTGATCGCCTTCGCGCTGGCCCAGTTCATCTGCAGCTTCGCCGGCTCCAACATGAACGTGATGATCAGCGACATCAGCGACGACCTGGACACCACGGTGCAGGGCGTGCAGCTCGCGATCACCCTCTTCCTCCTGGTGATGGCCGCGCTGATGATCCCCGGCGGCAAGCTGACCGACCTGCTCGGCCGCAAGTGGTGCCTGATCGCGGGCCTGGCCATGTTCGGCTCCGGCGCGCTGCTCAGCGCGCTCGCGCCGGCCCTGTGGGTCATGGTGATCGGCTACTCGATCATGGAGGGGATCGGCACGGCGCTGCTCATCCCACCCGTCTACATCCTCACCACGCTGCTGTTCCGCGACATCGGCTCGCGGGCGAAGGCGTTCGGCGCGATCAGCGCGATGGGCGGCATCGGCGCCGTGGCCGGCCCGCTGATCGGTGGCCTGGTCGCCTCCGCCATCCACTGGCGGGCCGCCTTCGTCCTGCAGGCCCTGATCTGCGCGGTGATCGTGCTGCTCGCCCGTAGGGCGGTCCGCGACCCACTGCCGGCCGACCGCAGCATGCCGTTCGACGTGCTCGGCGCGGTGCTCTCCGCCACCGGACTGATCCTGATCGTGCTGGGCATCCTGGTCAGCGACAACAACGTCTGGGCGATGCTCGGCCTGGTCCTGGCCGGCGCGCTGATGCTGGTCTGGTTCTTCGCCACGGTCCGGGCCAAGGAACGCACCGGCCGGGAGCCGCTGCTCTCCACCGTGCTGTTCCGCAACCGCACCTCCAACCTCGGGCTGGTCACCCAGAACATGCAGTGGCTGATGGTGATGGGCAGCTCGTTCGTGATCTCCACCTACCTGCAGGTGGTGCAGGGCTACAACGCGATCGAGACCGGCGGGGTGTTCACCGCCACCACGGTCGGCGTGCTGCTCTCGTCACTGGCGGCGGGACGGATGGCCCGGCGGCGGCCGCAGCGCACGCTGATCATCGGCGGGTTCCTGGTCACCATCGCCGGCATCGCCCTGCTGCTCCTGCTCGGCGGCACCGAGGCCGGCGTCTGGACGATGCTGCCCGGCCTGTTCGTCATCGGCCTCGGCCTGGGCGGGATGCTCACCCCGTCGGTGAACGTGGTGCAGTCCAGCTTCGGCGAGGACCTGCAGGGCGAGATCTCCGGCCTGTCCCGCAGCATCTCCAACCTGGGCTCGTCGCTCGGCGCGGCGCTGACCGGCACGATCCTGGTCGCCCAGGTGGACAGTTCGGCGCCGGGGCGGGCGTACGTCTGGGCCATGATCGCGGTGGCCGGCGCCGGCGTGATCGGCCTGGTGGCCGCCGCCTACCTGCCGCGCGGCGGCTTCACCCCGGCGTCCGACGCGCAGCCCGCGCCGGCCGGCGGGTCCCGCAGCACGTAGTCGATCGCCGCGGCCGGCAACCGCTCCTGCTCCCGGGCCAGCAGCAGCATGGCCCGGGCATCGGCCGCGGTCGGCCGGCCCGGGTCGAGCGCGCGCGGCCACAACCGCCCGTGCCGTACCGCGGCGATCTCGCCGGCCAGCACCAGCACGTTGCTGAGCAGGTAGAACAGCGTGAAGAAGCCGGCCACGGTGGCGAAGGCGCCGTAGACCGGGCCGGCCCGGCGCACCATCTCCGGCATCACCGTGGCGCCCAGGTTCAGCACCAGGACCACCGCGACCGCGCCGGGCAACGCGGCCGGCCAGAGCGAGGCGAGCGGCGCCGGGCGGGCGAGCAGCAGCCGGGCGACGGACACCAGCACCACGAACGCCACCCCGCACGAGCCCAGCACGGCGCCGGCGCGGGAGAAGGCGGGCAGCATCGGCAGCGCCGATACGGCGACGGTGAGCACGCCGATCGCGACGGTTCCGGCCAGGATGATCCCCAGGCCGCCGAGCACCCGCAGATAGCGGGCGAGCACGCCGTAGCGCCGCACGAACGGCACGGCCGCCAAGTGATTGACCGTCTCGTACGCCGAGACGACCACCCCGGTCCCCGAGAAGACCAGCCCCACCACGCCGACGACCAGCGCGGTCGTCGACGAGGAGAACACCGCCATCGAACCCGAGATGTCCTCCTGCAACCCGGCCGGGACGATCGCCGCGACCAGCTCCTGCCGCAGCTCCGGCCGGCGCGACAGCACCTCGGAGACGATCGCGACACCGAGCAGCAGGGTCGGGAAGAGACTGATGAACCCGTAGTAGGTGATCAGCGCGGCCTCGCGGTACCCGCAGTCGTCCAGGTACTTGCAGATCACCGCGTAGCAGAAGCCCAGCGCGGGACGCCGTCGTTGCAGGTCGTCCAGGCGCCGGACGATCACGACCCGTACGCGTCGGCCAGCTCGCGGCCGTGCGCGGCGACCGAGTAGACGACGACGGTGGCCAGCGCGATCGCCAGCACCGACCAGACCGGATGGACGTGGTGGAACGCGAAGTTCACCAGGGCCGCCACACAGCCGATCACGATCGCCAGCACCCGCGCCCAGGTCAGGCCGCGGACCAGGCCGACACCGGTGACCACGGCGACCGCGCCGAGCACCAGGTGCAGCCAGGCCAGGGCGGTCAGCGACACCGGCAGCAGCTGGTCGGCCCGGGTGCCGGCCAGAACCTCCGGGCTGATCAGCGCGATCAGGCCGAGGCAGAAGTGCAGGGTGCCGAGCAGCACCAGGATGATGCCGCCGAACAGCACCCAGGCGATCCAGCCGGTGGCCCGGCTCTCCTCCACTTGCATCGCCGATCTCCTCTCGGCCGGGTCAGCAGGCGCCGGACATCGCGTCGCGCAGGTTCTCGGCGCTCTCGCGGACCGACTGGATCGAGACGCGCACCGCGGACAGGTTGGTGGCGTTCGGATCGGTACGTGCCGTCTCGGCGACGGTCTTCAGCTCGTCCACCGAGCTCTTGAGCTGGTCGGCCTGCGGCGCGAACTGGGACTTGGCCTCCAGGACCAGCTGGTTGAGCTGGTTGAGCAGCTCGGCGGCGTACGGGCGGATCGCGGTCAGCCCGTTCTCCGAGACGTTCGCGTTCTTGATCTGGTTGACGGTGTTCTGCACCTCGGCGAAGGCGTCGCAGAGAGCCTCGCTGCCACCGTCGTTCGCGGTCGTGGTGGCCGTACAGCCGCCGGCCGCGAGAAGCACCGCGGCCAGGAACATCGGGATTCGTCTCATACCGCCGAGGATGCCGCCGCCGGCCGCCCGGTACGTCACCCGCACCGGATGAGGACGGCGCCGGGGTCCGCCAGCACGATCGGCGGTGGGGCTCGGAGTACGCCCCGGATCGTCGAGCTTCGTCGAGTTAGGAGCGGAATCCTATGGCCATCGGTCCCGTCCAGCTGCTGGTGCTGGGCTTCAAACACCCGAATTTCCATGGCGAGATCATCGAGGAGCTGGAGCGGCTCAAGCAGAGCGACACGGTCCGGGTGATCGACGCGCTCGCGGTCTACAAGACGGCCGAAGGTGAATTCGAGGCCGAGCACCTGAGCAACCTCAGCCGCGACGAGGCGATCGAGTTCGGCAGCAAGATCGGTGCGCTGATCGGCCTCGGCTTCGAGGGTGAGGCCGGCGCTGCGGAAGGCGCCATGAAGGGCGCGCAGCTGGCGTCCGAGGAGGGCGTCGAGGTCTTCGACGACCCGGAGACGTGGGACGTGCTCTCCGAGATCCCGAACGACAGCGCCGCCGCGCTGCTGCTGATCGAGCACCACTGGGCGGTGCCGCTGCGCGACGCGATCGCCCGGGCCGGCGGGTTCCGCGTGGCGGACGGCTTCATCAGCCCGCTGGACCTGGTCGGCATCGGCCTGCTCGCGGCCGAGGAGGCCAAGGAACTGCACGACCTGGAGACGGCCGGAGCCAAGGCCTAGACAAGGAGAGGGGATACGCGATGTTCGCGACACGCAGGGTGGCCCGCCGGACGAGCCGGCGCACGGCACGACGGGTGGAACGGCGCCGCCGGTAACGACGGCGCCGGTGATCAGCTGCGGCGGCGGGCGAGAGCCAGCCGCCGCAGCCGTGCCCAGTCCAGCTCCGGGCGGGCCGGGCGGACGCCGGGGCGGTGACGCGGCACGCGTACCCGCAGGGCGCCGGGCCGGATCGTGCAGTGCACCGGGGTCGGCAGAAGGAGCGCCTCCCCGTCGACACCCACCGGTACGGTCGGCGCGTCCGCGTCCACCACGGCCTCGGCGGTCGACCGGACGGTGAGCGCCCTGGCCCGGCCCCGCTCACTGATCAGCCCGGCGGCGTCGGCGGCGCCCCGGACGGTCACCGCGAGCACGCCGAGCTTCCCGCCGTCCAGCCGGGGCCGCTCGCCCAGGCCGGCCACGTCGTCCGCGGCGTACGGGTTGTTGCTGATCAGCACCGCCTGCGGCCCGGTCACGGTGACCCCGTCCACGTCGAGCCGCAGGTGTGTCCCGTGGTCGCCGGTGAGCACCTCGGGCAGCAGGTTCAGCGTCGTGCCGACCTTGTCGTCGCGGTAGGCGGGGCTCTGCACGATCGCGGCGTACGCGCCGAACGAGGCGTTGTTGACGAACGTCCGGTCGCCGATCAGGCCCAGGTCGATCTGCAGCTCCACCCCGTCGGTGAGGGCGTCCAGGCACTTCGACGGGTCCTCGCGGTCCAGACCCAGGTCGAGTGCGAAGTGGTTGCGGGTGCCCGCGGAGACGACCAGGAACGGCAGGCCGTGCTCGGCGGCGATGCCCGCGACCAGCGCCTGGGTGCCGTCGCCGCCGGCCACCCCGAGCAGGTCGGCGCCGTCGCGGACCGCCTGCCGGGCGACCGTGGCCACGTCCACCGACGGTCCGTTCAGGACGTACACCTCCGCGCCGAGCTCGCGGGCCCGCTCCACCAGGTGGAACTTCTCGACCTTGCCGCCGCCCGAGCGCGGATTCATGATCAGGTACGGGCGTCGGGGCGGCGCGGTCTCGTACTCGGCGGCGGTCTCCTCGTGGGCCGGCGCCAGTGCCCGCCGCCCGGCGGCCACCGCGGCCCACCACAGCAGCCCGAAGCCGACCATCACCCAGATCAGGTTGGCCCGGGCGAAGAGCACCGCGACCACCAGCGGGGCGAGCACCACGATCGCGCCGGCCAGCCAGCGCAGCACGCCGCGATGGGTGAGGAACCACCACGCGGCGGCCAGCCCGGCGGCCGAGCCGATGCCACCCACCAGGAGTAGCCCGATGCTGCCGCGCACGCCGGCGCCGATCAGCACCAGCAGGACGGCCGCGGCGGCGGTGACGAAGGAAAGTCGGGCCAGCCAGGGCCGCGACGAGGGGGTATCGACGAGCTCCACCATGTGCACAGCGTTCCGCCCTGGTGGCCGCCCCGCTTCATTCCGGCGGGATGAGGTGCGTAACCCGTTTCGAACGGAACGTGGACGGCGTGTCCAAGTCAGCGCACGGCGCCCCGCTGCGCCACCCCGCGGAAGTCCCCTTCTACGTGTTCATGGTGATCCTCAACCTGCTGATCATCTGGTTGATCATCCAGGCCGCGATTACGTTGCCCCTGCTCCCGGAGCGGTTGCAGGACACCGGCTGGGCCGCTGCGATCCGCTCCGCCTTCATCGGGTTGCTGCTGCTCGTACCGATGCTCGTGGTGATCCGTGAGACCCAGCGTGCCTCGATCCGCGGCACCGCCGTCGAACTCTCCCCCCGGCAGTACGGCGACCTGTACCGGGTGGCCGACGAGTTCTCCCACGAGCTGGGCCTGTCCCGGCGGCCGAACTTCTTCCTGGCCAACGGCAACGGCACGCTGAACGCGTTCGCCGCGCAGGCCACCGGCCACGACTACGTCGTCCTGGCCAACGAGCTGTTCGTGAACCTCTACAACAACAACCGGGAGGGACTGCGGTTCATCCTGGGTCACGAGCTGGGGCACATCAAACTGCACCACGTCTCGCTCTGGTACCAGCTCTCGGTCGCCTACTCCGAGCGCATCCCGATCCTCGGCCCGACCCTGTCCCGCCTGCGGGAGTACTCCTGCGACCGGCACGGCGCCCACCTCTGCCCGGGCGGCGCCAGTGGGCTGGTGCTGCTCGCCTCCGGCCGGCACACCGAACACACCACCGACGTGAACGAGCTGGTCCGGCAGGGGCAGGGGCTGCGCGGTTTCTGGGTCGAGCTGGCCCAGCTGCCGATGTCGCACCCGTTCACCGTACGGCGGCTGGAGCGGCTGTTCCGGCTGGGACTGCTTCAGGCTCACGTGCGGGAGGCCGAGCAGGGTCAACCGGTCTGAGCGGCCTCATCCGTTCGGGATGACGTGCCGCGCCGCGCGGACCGAAAGTCTTGGCACAGCGGAATCAAGGAGGCGCGAATGTCCCGCAAGGCGGAGGCGGAACGCCGGCTGCGTCCCTGGCAGGTCGAGCTGCTCAAACTGCAGCGGCACCTGGAGCGGGAGAAGCTTCGCATGATCGTGCTCTTCGAGGGCCGCGACGCCGCCGGAAAGGGCGGCTGCATCCGCCGGGTCACCCGGTTCATGAACGAGAAGCACTACCGGGTCGTCGCGCTCGGCCGGCCGACCGAGGAACAGCGCTCGCAGTGGTACTTCCAGCGCTACGTGGCCCAGTTCCCGGCCGGCGGCGAGATGGTCCTGTTCGACCGGAGCTGGTACAACCGCGCCATGGTCGAGCGGGTCTTCGGCTTCTGCAGTCCAAAGGAGTACCGCGACTTCCTGCTCGGCGTCACCGGTTTCGAGAAGGATCTGGTCCGGCAGGGCACGGTCCTGGTGAAGCTCTACTTCAGCGTCACCCGCGAGGAGCAGGCCCGCCGCTTCGAGCGGCGCCGCACCGACCCGCTGCGGCAGTGGAAGCTCAGCGAGATCGACCTGCAGGCCCAGGACCGCTGGGACGACTTCACCTTCCGCAAGTACGAGATGCTCCATCGCACCGACACCCGGGCCGCTCCGTGGCTGATCGTCCGCTCCAACGACAAACAGCGTGCCCGGCTGAACACCATGAAGGTCATCCTCAACGCGGTCGACTACAAGGGCCGCAATCCCGACCTCGACTTCACACCGGACGCCGCGATCGTGGTGCCCGGCGTGGACGAGATCGCCGTGATGGATGCCCAGCGCGAGCGGAGCGGCAGGTTCACCGGGTGAGGAGGTCATGATCGTGCCCGAGGCGTCATACCAGGTCAGAGTCTCCGGGGTGATTCCCGACGAGGTGCTGGCGGAGCTGCGCGACCTCACGGTCAGCGTCGAGCCACCGGAGACTGTGCTGCACGGGTCGCTGCCCGACCAGTCGGCGGTGGTCGGCCTGATCTCCCGGATCCACGGCCTCGGGCTGCGGCTCATCGAGGTGCGCCGGCTGCCCGCGGAGGAGGGTCCGGAGATCCAGCCGGGGCCGTCGCTTTGAGAACGCCGCAACCCCGCGGTGGGTACGGCATGGTGCTGGCCCTGATCGTCATCACCTACGTGCTGGCGCTGCTCACCGAGGAACGCTGGATGGTGGCGGTGCTGCTGTTCGTGCAGACCGGCACGGTGTGGCAGACGCTGCGGGTGTCCGGAGCCCACGCCGGGACCCGGCTGGTCGCGGGGGTGGTCTTCCTGCTCGCGCTGGTGGCGGCGGGACTCAACATCTTCGCCCGGAACCTTCCGCTGATCGGCTGGACGTTCCTGGCCGCCAGCGCCCTGTATCTGCTGGCCCCGTTCTCGATCGTTCGGGACCTGGGCCGCCGGCGGCGCGGCGTGGACGGGCAGACGATGCTCGGGGCGCTCGCCGCGTACCTGCTGATCGGGATGGCGTTCGCGTTCGCGTACGAGTGCATCGCCGCGATCCAGCCCGGCCCGCTCTTCGGTGAGCGGGGTGACGGCTCCCTCGCCGACATCATGTTCTTCAGCTTCGTCACGATGACCACCACCGGCTACGGCGACCTGGTGCCGGCCACCAACCCGGCGCAGAGCATCGCCGTGCTGGAGGCACTCATCGGCCAGCTGTTCCTGGTCACCGCGGTGGCGAAGGTGGTCGAGAACTGGCGGCCGCGGAACTGGGCCGCACCTGCCAAGGAAGGCGCGCTCACCGGGGATGACACGCCCGGCGAGGGCCGGCGGTGAAAGGAGTTCCGGTGTTGTGGTCCCTGTTGTTCCTCGCGTTCCTGCTGCTGCTCGGCGCTGTCGCCCGGGAGCGCCGGGGCCGGCGTGCCTTCGCCGAGGGCGGTGCGGCCTTCTGGTGCCGGTTCCGGGCCACCGGCGGGGCGCCCCGCGACTGGCGCCGATTGCGCCGGCGCTGGTCCCGGCGGATGTGGGCGCGCTGGACCGGCGACGTGCTGGTGATCCGGCGCGGGCCGGTGTTCGACCGGACGATCCGGCTGGCCGCCCGGGTCTCGCCGGTCGGCGTCTACGTGCTGCCGCCGCGGGACGCGAAGCGGTGCGGGGTGCACCCGATCGCCGTCCGGCTCTGGCTGGCCGACGGATCCCTGGCCGAGGTGACCGCGACCGAGACCGAGCGCACCGAGCTGGTCGGGCCCTACCTCGCCGCGGCCTTCAACGACCTGCCCAAGGCGCCGGTTCCCCGGCGCGACATCTGATGTGAACCCTGGAGGTGGTGCCATGTCCCGTACCTGGAGCTGGGTGCAACTCGTCGCCGGCCTGCTGACCTTCGTCCTCGGCATCCTCGCGTTCGCCTGGCCGGAGGCCACCCTGCGGGTGGTGGGCTTCCTGTTCGGCCTGAACCTGCTGGTAGGTGGCCTGGCGCGGACCGTGGCACTGCTCTTCTCACACGGCTACCCGATGCTCAACCGGGTCCTCGGCATCATCTTCGGCGTCTTCGTCGCCATCGTCGGCATCCTCTGCCTGCGCAACGTCGCCGGCTCGGTGGCGCTGCTGCTGCTGATCGTCGCGATCGGCTGGATGCTCGACGGGTTCGCCGAGATCGTCCTGGCGACCAGCACCGAGGGTTCGGCCAAGGGCTGGCGGATCGCCTTCGGAGTGGTGGCCATCCTGGCCGCGATCGCCCTGCTGGTCTGGCCCGGGATCGGGCTCACCGCGTTCCTCTTCATCGGCGCCACGACGCTCTGCTTCCTCGGCATCTGCCTGGCCTTCATCGCCATCGCGGGGTTGCGCTCCCGGCCGTCGGTCTACGCCTGACGCTGCCGGCCGATGGTCCGCCGGCGTTGCAGGCGGACCATCGGCGCGTACGGGTCGCCGAACCGGCCGCCGTACCAGGCGCCGAACCCGGCGACCGCCAGCCCCACCAGCTCGACGATCAGCAGCCCCGGGTCGATCACCCGGTCCTGGCTGCGGAAGCGCATCAGCGTCAGGACCGCGAACAGGATCAGCACCCCGAAGTCGAGCAGCAGGCTGATGAAGGCGATCCGGGCGACCATCGGGCTGCGCGCGCCGAACGCGTCGAAGCCGGCCGCCAGCAGCGCCGCCACCAGGCCGCCGACCAGCCCGGCCACCACGTTCCAGTAGGCGAGCGTGCCGATCAGGTCCGGCGCGCCGAGCACCGTCGCCAGGTCGAAGAGGATCGCCATCGCGAACAGGCCGAGCGGGAACATCAGCAGCAACGGCTGCACCGCCTGGCCGGCGAGACGGAGTCGGCTCTGCACGCCTCCAGCCTCGACCGGACGGCCCGCCGGCACGTCATCCCGGGCGGGTGAATCAGCGTTCTACCGGGTGATTCCGCCGAATGCTCCAGTGCATCGCGCCGGCCAGAGCCCGGTAGAGCGGGTGCCCGCACAGGACTCCGAGAGCGATCGCCACCATCGAGCCGGCCGCGTCGATCAGGTCCTCGGCGCCGCGCACGGTGGACTGTCCCAGGTACTCGGTCACCCCGATCAGCGTCAGCGCGCCGGGCACCAGGAGCCAGAAGCCGGGCAGGAAGGAGACCAGCGCGGGCGGCCCGGACGGCGCGCGCTCCACCAGGTACGCCACCACGGTCAGCGCCAGCGCGCCGGCGAACCCGCTCAGGTAGCCGCCGAGCACCATGCCGCCCAGGTACTGGGCCGTCCAGCCGGCGTAGAGCACCAGGCAGAGCCAGCCCAGCGAGCGTGGTGGCCCGGCCAGCATCAGGTAGTTGCCCAGCCCGACAACCGCGGTGCCCACCCAGGGCGCCCACCAGCCCAGCGTGTTGGTGGCGACGTCGGCCGGTGCGCCCGGCGGCGGCACGCCGACCGCCTGAGCGGCGCCGATGATGCCGAAGGCGAGCAGCGTCAGCTGGAGGATGCCGGCCACCAGGCGGCTCGCTCCGGTGACCATTTCGTACGCCGAGAGCTCCACCACCGCCATCGTCAGCATGGCGCCGGGCAGAAACGTGCACAGCGGCGCCACCATGGCCCGCAGGTCGGCCTCGCCCCACCCCGAGCCGGCCAGCATGAACGTGATCGAGGCGACCGTGAACGAGGCGATCACCGGCATGATCATCTGCAGGCTGGTCCAGCGGTTGCCGGCCAGTTTGATGAACCCGACCAGCACCCCGAAGAGCCCGGCCAGCAGCAGGTCGCTCCAGGTGGGTATGAGGATCATGCAGATGCCGACGGTGAGCACGGCATGCCCGAGTACGCGTACCGGCGTGCCGAAACGCGGTCGCATGGCCACCACCGCCAGCACCCGCCGGCTGCCCACGGCCGGTTCGACCTCGCCGCGTTCGGCGGTCCGCAGCAGCCGGTAGAGCTCGGCCGTCTGATCCAGGCGCAGGCCGCCGCCCAGCTGCTTGGTGGGCTCCTGGGTCACCGGCCGGCCCGGGGCGAGCGACACCACCAGGAAGGTGGGGAAGACGCTGATCCGGGCGTCCGGTGCGCCGTACGCGATGGCGACCCGCAGCAGGTGCTCCTGGATCTGGTTGACCGCCTCGCCCGCGGCGGTGAGCCCGCTGCCCAGATAGAGCAGGAATTCCAGAAGCTCGCGTTCAGTGGCGGTCGCCTTGGTCATCTGCCCTCCTCCCGCAGCAAGTTATGGCCTCGGCGACGCGACGGAATCATCCGCCACGAAGGATCCCGGAACCTGCCGGGGCCGGGAAAGTGATCACATCGACAACTCAAGACGTCACCTGACCCGGTCGATCTCCAGCGCTGCCCTGCGGGGGCTGGACAGTTCTGAGAGACACCGGGTGCCGCAGCGACCCGGGCCCGGTGCCACCCCACCGGGCCCGGCTGGCTCACAGTGCTTCCCCCGTGGGGGCGGGGTCAGCACTGGAGACCAGCCGGGGTGTCGCAGCGGCCGGGCCCGGTGCATGTCCCGCCCGGGCCCCGCCGGCTCGCAGCGTCGTCTCTCGGGGGACGAGACGGTGCTGCGAGCCGGCCCTCTGCCCGGGTCGAGAGTGAGGAAACCGGAATGACGCCCCGTCGGCATGTTCTGATCGGTCTGGTCGCGGTGCTCCTCGGAGCGGCGGCGTGCAGCGGCGACGGCGAGGGCATCGCCCTGCCGTCGGGCCGGCCCTCGGTCGAGGTCTCGCTGGACCGCACCGAGCGGAGCACACCGGAGCAGACCCGCACGACGGAGCGCACGGAGGAGCCCGAGCCGACGCGCACCACACAGGAACCCACTCAGGAGCCTGAGCCGACGCGCACCACACAGGAACCCACTCAGGAGCCCGAGCCGACGCGCACCACGCAGGAGCCCGAGCCGACTCGCACCACACAGGAACCCGCTGAGACGACGGAACCGGCGCAGAGCCCGGCGGCGGCCGTACCGGTCTCCGAGGACACCGGCTCCAGCGGCTTCCTCGGCTGGCTGCTGCTGTTCGTGCTGCTCGGCGGCAGCATCGCGATCGTGCTGGTCACCCGCTCCCGGCGCGAGGCGGTCTGGGCGGCGGAGGCGTCCGCGCTGGCTGCCGAAACCCGGAGCGTGACCGGCGTACGCCTGCCCCCGGTGCTCACCGCCCGGACCACCGCCGAGCGGGCCCTCACCTGGCCCCCGGTCCGCGACGACCTGATCGATCTGGCCACCCGCTGGGCGGGCCTGGCCGAGCGGTCCACCGGCGAGGCGCAGCAGGCCTCCGCCGGCACCGCCGCGGCCCTGCTGCGGGACCTCGTCCCGGCCGTCGACGCGGAGAACGAGGCGCTCGCCGCCGGCCGGGACTGGCACCGGCTGCGTCCGCAAGTGGACAGCATCCTGGACGCGTTGAACGCCATCCTCACCCCGCGCCCCGCTACCGGAACCGTGCCGCCGCCGGATCCCGGACCGGCTCCTTATCCGGCATGACGGGAATCACCGCCTGATCCTTTATGATCAGCTGTCGCGTTTCCGCCAGTGAGCGGTGGGATACGCGGGTTGCGCGTAGCTTCGGCCGGTGAGGTGCGGCAACTGCGCACCGCCGCTGGTCGTTCCGACAGTGATCGCGGGTGATTCGACTGTGAGTGCCCCTGACCCCCGAGCCCCCGCGGACTATCTCGCGGTGGGTTCCGGGCGGCCCGCGGTACCGCAACCGCACCTGCCGCGACCCCGGCTGCACGCCGCGCTCGACCTGGGTGCGCAACGGGCGGTCACCCTGCTCAGGGCCGGTCCCGGCTGGGGGAAGACGGCGCTCGTGGCGGCCTGGGCGGCGCAGCGCCCCGAGCCGGACCGGATCGCCTGGCTCACCGTCCGGCACCGGCACACCGGGGTCGCGGAGCTCTCCGGCGGTCTCGCCGCAGCCCTGCGGGCCGCCGGACTCGCGCTGCCCGCGGCCGGTTCGCTACTTCCCCGGCTCGATCCTCTACTTCCCCAGCTATGGTCCGTTTTCGATCAGTCCCGCGAACCCGTGGTGCTGGTCCTCGACGACCTGCACGTCCTGGACGGCACACCGGCGATGGACGCCCTGGCCGCCGTCGTGACCGATCCTCCGCCCGGCCTGCGGCTGGTGCTGCTCACCCGTACCGAGCCTGAGCTGCAGCTGGACCACCCGGCTGCCGTCGGCCGCGTGACCAGGCTGGGCGTGGATGATCTGCGGTTCGACGCCGGCGAAGCCGCGGCCCTGGCCGACCTTTACGGTGGCGCCGACCCGGCCGCTGGCGAGGGCTGGCCGCTGGGGCTGCGGCTGGACGCCGAGAACTCCGGGCCGGACGCCGTCGACGACTACCTGTGGCGTGAGGTCGTCGCCGTCCAGCCCGCCTCGATACGCCGTTTCCTGCTGCGCACCAGCATCGTGGACGCGATGACCCCGGCTCTCGCCGACCGGCTCTCCGGCACGGTGGACAGCCGGCGGATCCTCGACGGGCTGGAGCGCGGCCTCGGGTTCGTGACCGGCCGCGAGGAGGATCAGCGGTGGTTCCGTGCGCACGGCCAGCTGCGCGGGATGCTGCGGCGGCGCCTGGAGCTGGAGACGCCGGAGGACGTCGGCCGGCTGCACGCGGCCGCCGCCCGCTGGTACGCCCACGAGCAGATGGTCCCCGAAGCGCTCTGGCACGCCGCCGAGGCCGCCGACTGGGAGTACCTGGGCGAGCTGGTCGCCACCCTGGCGGTGACCCGGATCGTCTCCACCCAGCGTCGGCTCGTGGTCGACGCCGTGCAGCGCATCCCGCCGGAGCTGTTCGCCACCACCGCCGAGCTGTCCCTCTGCGCCGCGCTGCTGATGCTGGTCACCGGTGACTACCTGGCGATACCCGAGCTGATCGGTCGGGCCCGGACAATGCTCGCCGGCCGGTCACCGGAGCAGCGGCTGCCCGTCGACATGGCCCTGGACTGCCTGGAGGCGCCCACCGTCATCCGGATCCGCGGTCAGATGCCGGCCCTGGTCACGGCCACCACGGCGGTGCTGGCGCGGCTGCGCGCAGCCGACAGCACGCAGATCCCGCTGCTGCTCCAGTTCCGGGCCATCGCGGTCGCCAACAAGGGCGTCGGCCTGCTCTGGACCGACCGCCCCGGTCAGGCCGAACGCTATCTGTGGTCCGGTCTGCGGGCGTCCCGCGCGACCGGCCTGGAGCTGGTCGAGCTCAACGCGCAGGGGCATCTCGCCCTGCTGGCGTTCTTCCGCGGAGCGCTCGGCGAAGCCGAGGAACACGCGCTCGCGGCGTGCGGTCTCGCCGACCGGCTGGGGCTGGTCACCACGGCGCAGGCCGCGGCCGCGCATCTGGCGCTCGCCCTGGTCGAGCTGGAACGGGACCGGATCCCCGAGGCGCAGGCCGTGCTCCGCAGCGCGCTGCACGTCGACGCCAATCCGCCGGAGGCCGCGCTCGCCGTGGTCGGGTCGGCGGTGCTGGTCCACCTGCTGCTGGCCGCCGACGATCCGGCCGCGGCCCGGCTCTACCTGCGACAGGTCCGGCAGGACGGCGTCGACTCGCTGGACGCCCCGTTCCTGCGGCGGTGGCTGGATCTGGTGGAGAGCGAGATCGATCTGGCGCTCGGCGCCCCGGCCAAGGTGGCGGCCCGCTACCGGTCCCGGCGGGCGCCGAACCCCGCCGAGCAGGCCGTGTTCGGCCGGGCACTGGCCGAACTCGGCCACCTCGCCGCCGGCGAGCAGCTGCTGACCCGGGCCGCCGCCGGACCGGACCGGATCGCGGCGGTGCAGGCGCTGATCAGCCTCGGTCTGCTCGCCGAGACCCGCGGGGAGAAGGACGACGCGATCGACCGGGCCGCCGCGCTGGCCGAGGCGGACGGGATCCGCCGGCCGTTCCGCCGGCTGCACCCGCGCCGGCCCGAAGCAGCGTCGGAACACCGCCCGCAGAGCCCGGCCAAGGTGCTCGCCGATCCGCTCAGCGAGCGGGAGAGCGAGGTCCTCCGGTTCCTGCCGAGCGTGCTCACCGCGCAGGAGATCGCCGGCAACCTGGGCGTCTCGGTGAACACGGTGAAGGCCCACATGCGGGCCATCTACCGCAAGCTCGGAGCGGCCCGGCGCCGGGAGGCGGTGGACAACGCCCACCGCCTCGGGCTTCTCTAGGGACTCCAGGCCGCCCACAGCTCGGCGTACCGGCCGCCGGCCCGCATCAGCTCCTCCGGCGAGCCCTCCTCGACGACCCGGCCGTGGTCGAGCACCAGCACCCGGTCCGCGGTGGCCGCCTGGGTGAGGCGGTGCGCCACGATCAGTGTGGTCCGGCCCGCGGTGGCCGCACCAGCCGCCCTTTCCAGGTCCCGGGCGCCCGCACTGCCCGCCTCCGCGGTGGCCTCGTCCAGGACGGCGACCTCCGGGCCGGCCAGCACCAGCCGGGCCAGGGCGAGCTGCTGGGCCTGCGCCGCGGTGAGGCGGTGACCGCCTTCGCCGACGTGCGTCTCCAGACCGTCCGGCAGGGCAATGAACCAGCCGGTGGCGCCGACCAGGCCGAGCGCGGCCAGCAGCTCGTCGTCACTCGCGCCGGGCCGGGCCAGCCGCAGGTCGTCGGCGAGCGTGCCGGCGAAGACGTGCACCTCCTGGCTGATCAGCGCGATCCGCCGCCGGGTCCGTTCCTCGCCGAGCGCACCGAGGAGTACGCCGTCCAGGCGTACCTCGCCGTCGGTCGGGTTCACGATGCCGGCGGCGATGGCGGCGAGGGTGGTCTTGCCCGCCCCGCTGGCCCCGACCAGGGCGACCCGTGCCCCCGGCTCCAGGCGCAGGACGACGTCGGCGAGCACCACCGGCCCGTCGTCGTACCGGTGCTTGCGGACCACCACCTCGAGCGTCCCGGGCCCGATCGGGTCCGCTCCCTCGACCCGCGGCCGATCCGGCAGGTTGGCCACCCCGACCAGCCGGGCCAGGCTGGCCCCGGCCTGCAGCACGGTGTCCGCCTCGAACAGCAGCATGCCGATCGGGTTGAACAGCCGGTGGAAGTAGAGCGCCGCCGAGGTGGCCGCGCCGACCGTGGCCAGCTGGTCGCGGACCAGCAGGAACCCGACGACCAGCACGGCCGAGAGCCCGATCAGCTCGGCCCGGTTCACCCGCGAGGTGAACCGGGTGTAGATCCGGAACACGTCCAGCGCCAGGTCGCGGGTGGTCACCGAGCGTTCGGCGACATGGGCCACGTGCGTTTCCTCGATCCGGTACGCCCGAACCGTCGCCGCCCCCTGCAACGCACCGGCCAGCGCCTGCGCCCGTTCCCCGGAAGCGATCCGCTCCCGCGCGTAGTACGGCACCGACCGCGGCAGATACCAGCGCAGAGCCAGCGCGTACCCCGGTGCGGCCGCCAGACCGGCGAGCCCGAGCCGCCAGTCCAGGGCGAACAGCCCGGCAGCCGTGAGGACCACCGACAACAGGGCCCCGACCAGCAGCGGCCCGCCGCCGGTGATCGCACCGGCCACCACCGCGACGTCGTCCCCGGTACGCGCCACCAGGTCCCCGGTCCCGGTCTTCTCCAGGGTGGCCGACGGCAGGTGCAGCGCCCGGTCGACGACCCGCTCGCGCAGCCGGGCCAGCACGGTCTCGCCGAGCCGGGCCGCGACCGCCGCACCCGCCGCGGTCAGCAGGCCACCGATCACCGCCGCCGCGGCGATCACCGCGACCCAGCCCAGCACCCGGGTGGTGCCGGTGCCGTCGATCACGTCGTCCACCAGGCGGCCGAGCACCCACGGCGCGACCAGCCCGGTCGCCGCGGCACCGACCAGCAGGGCGACCGCGGCGGCGCTGAGCCCGGGCAGCCGGGCGAACTCGGCGCGCGTGGCGGCCCACGTCTCCCGTGGGCTCGCGGTGGGCAGCCGCATCATCGGAGCACCACCTCCCGGTAGCGGGGTTCGGTCGCGACCAGGTGCTCGTGCGTGCCCTCCGCGCCGACCCGGCCGGCGTCGAGCACGACCACCCGGCTCACCGCCCGCAGCAGGGCGGGACTGCTGGTCACCACCAGCGTGGCCAGGGGCGGCTGCCGGCGTACCGCGGTGAGCCGTTCGGCGATCAGCGCCTCGGTGACCGCGTCCACCGCGGTCGTCGGGTCGTGCAGCACCAGCACCGGCGGGGCGGCGGCGACCGCCCGGGCCAGCGCGACCCGCTGCCGCTGCCCGCCGGAGAGGTTCGCGCCGCGCTCGATGAGCACCTGGTCGAGCCCGTCCGGATGCCCGTCCAGCACGTCCTCGGCGGCGGCCACCCGGGCGGCGGCCAGCAGACCGTGGTCGTCCGGGGCGGCGCCGGCGGCCAGGTTGGTGCGCAACGTGCCCTCGAAGAGGGTCACGTCGTGCTTCTCGACCAGCACCACGCCGCGGGCGGCGGCCAGGTCCAGCGTCTCCGCCGGGGCGCCGTCGATCCGGACCGAACCCCGGTACTCCTCGCGCGGCACGGTTCCGGCGAGCAGCGCCAGCAGGGCTTCGGCGTCGCGTGGGTCGTACGCCAGCACCCCCACCACCTCACCGGCCGCGACCCGCAGATCCAGGCCGCCCAGCGTGCCGTACCCGACCTCGTCGAGAACGACCCGCTCCACAGCCGGCGGCGGCGTGCCCGCCTCGCCCGGCCGCACCGCCGGCGCCGCATCCAGCACCCGGCTGATCCGCCGGGCCGAGGCCCGGGCAGTCGCGAACATCTGCACGCACCAGCCGAGCGTCTGCACCGGCTCGGCGATGAACTGCGCCAGCCCGACCACCGCGACCAGCTCACCCACGGTGATCCGGCCCTCCAGCGCGAGCCAGCCGGCGACCCCGGTGATGGCCGCGAGCAGCAGCCCGTTCACCGCGGTGGTCAGCCCGAGGTGCACACCCTTCGTGTTGGCGGCACGCAGCGTGTCGGTGAGCGCGCGCCGGCTCGCGACCGCATAGCGGCCGGCCGCGTGGTGCTGCGCGCCGATGCCACGCAGCACCCGCAGCCCGGAAACCAGGTCCACCGCCAGGGCGGTGGTGGCCGCGAGGGCCTCCTGCTGGGCATCAGCGCGGCGGGTGAGCAGCGGCGCAAGGCGTTGCAGACCCGACAACACCAGGGGTACGGCGAGCAGCACCCCGATCCCCAACGGCAGATTGACGACCAGCAGAGCGACCGCGGAGACGATCAGCGCGGTACACGCCGCAGCCGCCATCCCCGCCGCCCGGATCGCCTCCACACTCTGGTCGGCGTCCTGCGCGGCGATGCTCAACAGCTCGCCGTTGCGCAGCCCGCTCCGGTGCCCGCGCGGGTCGAGGGCCCGCTCAGCGATCCGGACCCGCGCCCAGTGCGCCTCATGCTCGGCCGCGCCGAACGAGAGCCGCGCCCCTGTCCGCCAGGCGAACGCCAGGACGGCGAAAAGCGCAGCCAGCCCGGCCAGCGAGACCAGCAGCGCGCCGGTGTCCGAGGTGGCGACCGCCCGGTCGATGATCACACCGATCGCCACCGGAACCATCGCCTCGGTCGCCTGATGCAGGCAGAGCAGCGCCACCCCGCCGGCCAGCCGCGCCCGTTGCCTGCGCAGCGCTTGCCGCAGGAGTCGATCGCTCAATGCCTTCCCTCTCACTCCCCGCCGTCCCGCGGCGCCGTCTCGCTCCCGGCCCACCCGCGGCGCCGTCTCGCTCCCTGCCGTCCCGCGGCGCCGTCTCACTCTCGGCCTTCCCGCGGCGCTGTCTCTCTTTCGGCTCTCCCGCGGCGCCGTCTCGTTCTCTTGCCTCTCCGCGGCGCCGTCTCGCTCCCTGCCTTCCCGCGGCGCCGTCGCGCGCAGGCGGTTCAGGACGAGGTCACCCGCCCCCATCGCCGGCGTCGTCGCACGCAGGAGGCTCTGGGCGAACCCGCCCGGCACCCACCGCCTGAAGTGAGGTAAGCCTAACCAACACCGTAGGAACGGCCGTCGGCGGATTATGCTCTCCGGAGGACTTTATTGGGGGAGGTGCTCGTGGACCTGTCGAAGATCGACGCCGTCCTGCTCGACATGGACGGCACACTGGTCGAATCCCATGCAGCCGTGGAACGCGCCTGGCGCACCTGGGCTCTCGAACACGGCGTGGATGCCGACGCGGTCCTGGCCGTCGCACACGGCGCCCCGTCCCACACCACCGCCCGCCACTTCCTGCCCGGCGCTGACGACGACACCATCGCCGTCGCGGCCGCCCGCCAACTCGACCTCCAGTACGACGACCTCGCCGACGTCACCGCCGCCCCCGGCGCTCTTGAGCTGCTCGCAGCCCTAACCGCCAGATCCCTGCCCTGGGCCGTGGTGACCAGCGCCGACGTACGCCTCGCCCACGCCCGCCTCGGCGCCGCCGGCATCACCCCACCCCTGCTCGTCACGATCGACGACATCGCCGAAGGCAAGCCCGCCCCCGACGGCTACCTGCACGCCGCCGCCGCGCTGGGCGTCGCCCCCACCCGCTGCCTGGTAGTCGAAGACGCCCCAGTAGGCGTCCAGGCCGGCCGAGCCGCCGGTGCCCACACCGCCGGCCTACGAGGCACCCCCGCCGACCTCCCTTTGACCTCCCTCTCCGACCTAGCCCGCCTGATCTAACCCTCCAACCACGCCTTCCCCGGCAACAAAGTCCTGCCGCCCATCCGGGCTGACGCTCAGCGCTGCTTCCTGGGCCGTGATGCAGCGCTGGCGGTCAGCCGGTTCGGCGGGCTGACGGTGAGTGTTGCTTCCCCGGCTGTGATGCAGCGCTGGCGGTCAGCCGGTTCGGCGGGCTGACGGTCAGTGTTGCTTCCCCGGCTGTGATGCAGCGCTGGCGGTCAGCCGGGTGGTCGGGCTGACGCCCACTGTCGTGATGCCGCACCGGCTGTCAGCTGTGGTGTTCGGCTGCCCACGAAGGCCGACGATGCTGCGCCGGCCGTCAGCCGGTTATCCACAATGCTGGTCTGTCCACAGCCCTTGAAGCCTCGCGCCGCCGAAGCAGCGATGGTGGCCCGATGCCCGCACACCCGCATGTACCCGAAGCCCTGTCCCGGCAGCCGTTCCGTGGCTCCTCCGCGATCGCGGAAGGCCTGCTCACCGCAGGAATGCTTCGAGGCCGCGCCTGGCGACGACTGCTTCCCGACGTCTACGCCCACCGTGGAGTGGCCGTCGATCACCGGCTCTGGTGCGCGGCCGTCAGCCTGACCCTCCCGAGCGGTGCAGCGATCGGCGGACTCAGCGCCGCCTACCTCTGGGGAGTCGACCTTCTTCGCCCCGATACGCCGGTATCAGTGGTGACACCCGGGGACCGGCGAGTCAACCGCGTCTCCCGAATCGCCGCACATTTCACCGTCATCGACGAGGCTGACGTCACATCGATAGGTGATCTCCCGGTGACGACACCGGAGCGTACGGCGTTCGACCTGGGCCGTCGTCTCCGGCGGAGCGGTGCGTTGGCTGTGCTGGACGCCATGCTCCGCGCGGAAACGCTGGATCTCGGGTCGGTCAGCGAGTTGGCCCGGCAACGCCATCGGTGGCCGGGCATCGCGCAGCTCAACGAGATCCTTCGCCTGGCGGACGGCCGAGCGGAGTCACCGATGGAGACACGTCTGCGGCTCGTACTTCACGATGAGGGCGTTCCGCCGGGGATACCCCAGTTCGAGGTACGCGATCACCGCGACGAACTCATCGCCCGAGTCGACCTGGCGTGGCCGGCGGCGCGGCTGGCGGTCGAGTACGAGGGGGATCACCACCGCGAGCGTGACCAGTACCGCCGTGACGTCAGCCGGGTCAACAGGTTGCGCATGGCCGGCTGGACAGTGCTGCGTTTCACCGCCGACGACGTGCTCCGCAACCCGCAGGTCACCGCCGCAACCGTCGTGACCGAGCTGTCCCGCCTGCGCTGAGACGCCGCGATGCAGCACTAGCGGTCAGCCGACTCGGCAAGCTGACGGTGAGTGCGGCTTCCGGTGCCGGGAGGCAGCGCTGGCGGTCAGCCGGGGTGGTCGGGCTGACGGTGAGTGCGGCTTCCGGGGTAGAGGCGACGCCGGGTCAGGGTGGGGAGTCGGCGACGGCAGCGACGGCGGCGAGCAGTTGGGGCCCGTCCGAGAAGACGCGGTCGTTGTGGTCGGCGCCGTGGATCGGCACCTCGGCGACCAGGCCGGCGGCGCGGACTGCGACCGCTGCGCTCTGGGCGGCCGGGACGACGGTGTCGGCGGTGCCGTAGATGACGGCTGTCGGGGCGTTCACCCGGGCGATCAGTGACAACACCGGGAAGCGGTCGCGCAGCAGCCACCCGACCGGCAGGAACGGATAATGCTCGCGCCCGGCTGCGGCGAGCGACGTGAACGGCGAGCGCAGCACCAGCCCGGCCGGCGGATGCTGCACTGCCAGGGCGGTCACGACCGCGGCGCCCAGGCTCTCGCCGTAGTAGAGGATCGGCAGCCCCACCTGCGACGTCAGATAGGCGTGCGCCGCGAGCGCGTCCCGCCCGAGGCCTTTTTCGCTGGGCGATCCCGGGTTGCCGCCGTAGCCGCGGTAGTCGAGCAGCAGCACGGTCAGCCCGAGGCCGGCGAGCGCGGCGCCGAGCGGCTCACGCCCGTACCGATTGCCGGCATTTCCCGGTGCCACGAGGATGGCGCGGCGCCGGTCCGGCGTACCCGGCGGGGGTTTGATCAGCCAGGCGCTCAGCCGCAGCCCGTCCGAGGTGCGCAGGGTGATGCTGCTCGCGCCGGCCGCTTGCGGCGGCGCCGCGCGGTCCGGGAAGTAGATCAGCTTGCGCTGCAGGGCCCAGGCCAGGGTCAGGATCAACACCAGAGCGAGGGGTACGACCAGAGCACCGCGCACCAGCATCCTCCGGTTCATCCCATGATTGTCCGCCGAGAACTGTATTGATGCGCGTACCTGTCACGATGATCAGGTGGACTGGCGGCTGATTCTCTGTATCCCCATTCTCGCGCTGATCTCGTTGGCGATCTGGGGCAAGGCGCTGGTGGATGTGGGAACTGCCGTGCTCTACCGGACCAACGGGGTCGAGACGACGGCCGTCGTTCAGCGGGTCTTCTACCTGGACCGTAACGGCGGGGCCAGGTATGACCTGTCGTTCCGGTGGGACGGTGCGCCCTATCAGGCGTCGACGGAGCGGGTGTTCGGGGATCCGCGGCGCGGTGACCTGGTCGAGATCTACGTCGACGAGGACGAGCCCAGCGATGTGGCGATGAAGGGCTGGGTCCGGGACAACTGGGGCGGCTATCTGCTCGCAACGAGCCTGGGCAGCCTGCCCGCGCTGGGCGCGTTCCTGCTGGCGCGGCGCCTGTGGAACGAGCCGGGGGAGCAGCCTCCGATTCTGAAGCCGCGCGGTTATCCGGGCGCGTCCCGGTCGGTACGGCGCAGGCTCAAGAAGAAGCGCCGGCGGTGAGCTGCCAGAGGTGATGTGACCAGCCGATGTCGACGGTCCGGACGATGTGCAGGCCGGCGGCGGTGAGCAGTTCGGCGATGCGTTCGGGGGTGCGCCGCCCGCTGCCGAAGGCGCAGCGCATCTTGAGGTCGTACTCGAGTTCTTCGAGGTCGGTGTCGCCGGCCGGCCGGCACTCCTCGACCAGCACGACTTCGGCGCCGGCCGGCAGGGCCGCGGCAAACTCGGTCAGCACGTGCCGGGCGTCGTCGTCGGGCAGCCATTCCAGCGCGCGCACCAGCAGGTGGGTGGCGCCTTCCCGGACCGGGATCGCTCCGGAGGTGGGCACCAGTTCGGCGCGGGCGGCCACACCGGCGTCGAGGATCTGGTCGCGGAGCACGCCCAGCGCCGACGGCGGCGCCGCCACGCTGAGTTCGATGTCCGGGTACGCCTTCGCGAGCCCGTTCACCGTGACTCCCGCACCGTGCCCGGCGGCCGCGACCGCGCGTACGCCCGACCAGTCGTGCCCACCGATCAGTGTCGGCACCACCCACCGGGCCGCGTCCTCGATGCCGGCCCGCGCCGCACCGCCGAGCCCGCTGTCGCTCTCGAACGTGGCCCGCAGCGGTGTGGCCGGCCGTCCGGTGCGGGCTGTCTGCACCAGGCCGAGCAGTGACAGGTCGAGGGCGGCTTCGGCGCCGTCCAGGTGGTACCAGTCGGCGTCCTCGAGGAGTTCGTCACCGAGTTCGCCGAGCGTGTAGCGCCCGTCCCCGTCGACGGTGAGCACGTCGAGCCCGGCCAGGTAGCTGAGCAGCAGGCGCAGGGTGTCCGGATCGGCGCCGGTCTCCCGGGCCAGCAGGTCGGCGGTGTCCGCGCCGAGGTTGACCAGTTCGATCAGGCCGAGCGTGACCGCCGCGCGCAGCACCAGGGCCGGGGCGAGCTCGGTCAGTTCGTGGAGACGCTCGTGGGCGTCGTCCTCCTCGTCCGCGGCGGTGACCGGAGCGGTCTGCTTCCAGTACCCGGTGATCTCCACCTGTTCCGGCGGCAACCCGCGTTCCACCCGCAGGTAGCGGCGCAGCGGCTTGATCGCCCCCGCCTCACCGGCCACCCAGGCGAAGACCGTCCCGTCCGGCCAGGGCATCGTGCTGACCGCCTCGGCCAGCGACCGGGTGCCCGCGACCAGCCAGGTGATCTCGGCGTCCGCCGCGGTGGCCAGCTCCTGGCGGCGGCCGTCGTCGGCGATCTCGATGAAGACCCGGGCCTTGGTGCCGGCCGGCATCTCCCACAGCCAGCGGCGGATCGCCGGGAGCGCGGTCTCGTCGCCGGCCGCGAGGATGAAGTCGGCGCCGGCCGGGTGGCTCAGCGACATCTTCGGGCCGGCGATCCACAGCGGGTCACCGGGCCGGGCGTTCTCCGCCCAGGTCGCGGCCGGTCCGCTGCCGTGCCGGACGAAGTCGAGGTCCATCTCGGTGGGCGTGACCCGGTGCGGCGTGTAGTCCTTGGCGATCGGCCGGGCCTCGACCGACCAGTCCAGACTGGCCACTCCCTGGCGCGGCAGGACCGGCCGGTCGGCGCCCGGCGCGGCGAAGAAGAGTTTGACGTGGTCGTCGAAGCCTTCCGAACGCAGCGCCGGCAGGTCCAGCCCGTCCCGGTGGAACGCCCCGAGCTGCGGGCCCCCGACAGTGATCCGGCGGGTGCCGGCGTTGACGTCGGTCACCCGGAGAACGGTCAACTCCCGCAGCACGATCGGGAACGTCACGGTGGAACGCAGGCTTCGGCTGGACACGGACTCAACCTATAGAAAGGTGCCGCCCGCCGATCCAACGCAGGAACCGGCTCGTCATCTCCGGAGCACAGGCCGACGATTGGTTAGGGTAGCCTTACCTCCGTGACTGACACGGCGACATGGGACGTGGTGGAGGCGCTGCCGTTCACCGAGCGGGGACATCCGCCGCACCGTCACGATGTGCACCAGTTCCTCTACGTCCCGCTGGGCCGGATCGTCGTCACGGTGGACGGCCGCGAGCACCCGGTCGGCTCGACGACCGGCCTCTGGATCCCGGCGCAGGTCGAGCACAGCGCCTGGTTCAGCCGGGACGCGCTGATCGTCGCCGAGCACTTCGACGCGTGGGAGCACGACCTGCCGTACCGGGAAGCCACACCGGTGGAGGTGACCTCGCACGCCCGGGAGCGGCTGCTCGCGCGTACCCGGTCCGGTGTGGAGGAGCTGGGTGACGCCGCGCTGTTCGCGGTCCTGACCGGCCTGCGCGGCAGCCGGCTGCCGCTGCCGGAGCCGCGCAGCGCGATCGCCCGGGCCGTCGCCCGCTGCCTGGCCGGGGCGCCCGGCGACCCGCGGACCGCCACCGAGTGGGCGGCCCAGCACTACACCAGCTCCACCAGCCTGCGCCGGGCGTTCCGCGCCGAGACCGGGCTGGCCTTCACCGAGTGGCGCACCCGGCTGCGGCTCAACCACTCCCTGGACCTGCTGGCGAAGGGGATGCTGGTCGGCGCGGTCGCCGCCCGGGTCGGCTTCACCAGCGCGAACGGTTACATCCTCGCGTTCCGGCGGCACTTCGGTGAGACGCCGGGCGCCTACATCGCCCGCCGCAACTCCCCCGGAGGACCCCACGATGGCCAGCTTCAAGATTCGTAAAGCGGTCGACCCGCACGTGATCATGCTCGATGTGGTCGGCAGCGAGCGGATCTCGCCCAACGTGGTCCGGGTGACGCTGGGCGGCGCCGGCCTCGACCGGTTCACCCCGATCGGCTTCGACCAGTGGTTCCGGCTCTTCCTGCCGCGGGAGGGCCAGGACACCCTGAAGCTGCCGACCGCCACTTCCGGCCTCTGGTACGCGCAGTACCTGACCACCGCCAAGCCGAAGCGGCCGTGGGTGCGCAACTACACGGTCCGCGCCTTCCGCGACGACCCGCGCGAGCTCGACGTGGACTTCGTCGTGCACCTGGAGGAGGACGGCAGCTGCGGCCCGGCCGCGTCGTTCGCGCTGAACGCCAAAGCCGGCGACCAGGTCGGCCTGCTGGACCAGGGGATCGGCTACAACCCGCGGCACGAGCACGACTGGACGCTGATCGTCGCCGACGAGACCGGGCTGCCCGCGGTGGCCGGCATCTGCGAGTCGCTGCCCGAGGACGCCAAGGGCGTGGCCATCGTGGAGCTGCCGTCGATCGAGGACAAGCAGGACTTCCGGGTGCCGGCCGGCATCGAGCTCGAGTGGGTGCCGCGCAACGGGCACGGTGGGGTGCCGGGTGGGCTCGCCCTGAGCCGCCTGCGCGAGACGGCGCCGCGGGAGGGCAGCGTCTACGCCTACCTGGTCGGGGAGTCGGCGCTGGTCACCGGTGGCCGGCGGCACCTCGTCGAGGAGCAACGGGTGCCGAAGAACCACGTGGACTTCATCGGTTACTGGCGGCACGGGCGCGCCGCCGGCAACTGATCCGGCAACTGCTCTCAGGGACGGTGCAGCAGGCGTACGGCCAGGCTGCTCCAGTCCTCCAGCACAGTCACGGTGCCGTCGTCGAAGGTGTTCGGCGCCGGCGCCAGGGCGCACACCGTGCCGACCACCGACCCGGCGACCCGCAGCGGCACACCGGCATAGGCGCGGAGCGACCCGAACAGGCTCGCCCCCGGGAACGCGCCCCACTCCTCGGCGTGCAGGTCGTCGACGAGCAGTGGCCGGTCCGGGTTCACCACCCGCGGGCAGACCGACCAGCCGGCCGGGATCGCGCGGGTCTCGGCCACCCAGCCGCTGAGCCCGGTGGCGGCGGCGACCAGGACGGCGTCGTCGCGGACCAGGTTCACCGCGGCGATCGGCACGTCGAGCCGGGCGGCGAGGCCCTGCACGGCGGTCTGCAGCTCGTCGCGTACCGGGGTGGTGGCCTGGAGCAGGTTGGTGACCGTCTCGGCGCGGGTGTCGACCAGCACGTCGAGAGTGGTGGCCTCGAAACCTGACTGGGGCATCGGTGATCCTTTCGACTGGCCGGGGTCACCGGCAGGCGAGACCCGCCGGGGGAGACCGGCAGGCGAGATGAAGACTCCCGGTCGCCGGGTGCGGGGCGGTACGCGTACGGTTGCGGTCCGGTTGCCGGGGTTTGGTCACCGGGGCAGTGTCACGGTGAACCGGGTGCCGCCGGACGGCCCCGGCTCGGCGGCGATCGTGCCGCTGTGCGCCTCCACGATCGCCTTGGTGACCGCCAGCCCCAGCCCGGTGCCCTTGATCTTGCGGCTGGTCGCGGTGCTCGCCCGGAAGAACCGGGTGAAGAGCTGGGAGTACTGCTCCGGCGGGATGCCGATGCCGGTGTCGGTCACCGCGAAGACGATCGACGTCTCGGTGGCGTCCGCGGTGACCGTCACGGTGCCGCCGGCCGGGGTGTACTTGATCGCGTTGGAGAGCAGGTTGTCCAGCACCTGCCGCAGCCGGGCCGCGTCGCCCGGCACCACCGGCAGCGGCCCGATCTCGGCGACCAGGGTGACCGGCTGGGCGTCGGCCTGACGCTGATGCTCCTGGACGGCCTGGCGCAGCAGCCGGTCCGGGCGCAGCGGGCGGGAGTCGATCGCGGTCTGCCCGATGTCGAACCGGGCCAGATCCAGCAGGTCGTCGACGAGGTGCACCAGGTGGGCGCTGGTGCGCTCGATGACGGCGAGCTCCGGGCGGCCGGCCAGTTCCGGTTCCTCCAGCAGCGAATCCGTGTACGCCGCGATGATCCCGATCGGATTGCGCAGCTCGTGGCTCACCACCGCGACCAGCTCGTCCTTCATCCGGTCCAGCTCGCGCAGCCGCCGGACCTGCTGCTGCTCGCCGGCCAGCAGCTGCTCCCGCCGGTCGGCCAGCTCCCGGCGTTCGGTGACGTTGGTGCTGATCCCGTCGACGTAGAGGTGATCGTCCTCCAGCCGTGGCGTGCCCCGGGTCCACACCCACCGGGTCTGCCCGTCGTGCCCGAGCAGCCGGGTCTCCACCTCGGCCGGGTGCCCGTCGACCAGCCGGTCCCGGAACTCGAGGAAGGCGTCCAGGTCGTCCGGGTGCATCCGCTCGACCTGCTCCTCCGGGTCGTCGGGTTCGCCGCCGAACACCCCGGTCGCGCCGGCGGTGATGAATACCGGCCGGACGTGCAGGTCCGGCATGATCTCCACGGTCCAGACACAGTCGTTGACGTTGCTGACCACCCGCTCGAAGTCGCGCCGGGCGGCGGCCAGCGCCAGTGTCAGGTCCTCGGCGCGGCGGCGTTCCACGAAGCGGCCGACCTGCGCGGCGATGTCGTGCAGGACGGTGAGCACGTCCTCGTCGCGGGCCATCTCGGTGTCGGTGCAGAAGGTGAGCACGCCGGCCACCCGGTGGTCGCTGTGCACCGGCAGGCCGATCGTGGTGCGGCAGCCCTCGTACACCTCCCAGACAACGGCATCGCGCTCCCGGACCGCGTCAGCCACGCCCCGCCCGCTGCTGTCCTCATCGGCGTGCCGGGCCCAGGATCCGGCGCGTTCGATCTCCTCGCCGATCTCCCAGTACTCGGCGCACGCCCAGCCCAGTTCGATGGCGACCGCGGTGGCCGCGGCCACCGCCGCCTCCCGGGCCGAGACCGCCTCGGAGAGCGAGTTCGCCACCGCGTGCCGGCAGCGGCGCAACGTCTCAGCGCGATGCGCCTCGGTGACCTCGTGCATCGCGACGACGGCGCCGAGGCGCCGGCCGTCGGCGGTGTCGATCGGCCGGGCGTTGGTCAGGAAACGGCGCGGCGGCCGCTGCGGCGCGCAGACCACCAATTCCTCGTGCTGCACGGTCTCTCCGGCGTACGCCCGGGCCAGCGGCACCTCGTCCGCCTCCATCGGGGTACGCCCGTCCGGCCGGAACAGGTGGTACGTGCCGGCCCACTCCCCGGCGCCGACCGGCCGCCGCCCGATCCCGTGGATCTCCCGCATCGCCGGGTTGAACTGGGCCAGCTGCCCCTCGCTGTCGCACGCCGCCACCCCGGTGTCCAGGCTGTTCAGCAGCGCCTGCAGGAAGGCCCGCTCCTGTTCCAGATCGGTACGCGCGGCGGTGCGCTCGGTGATGTCGTGCAGGAACGCGTGGAACACCGGCTCACCGTGCTCGCGGTGCAGCTGCAGGGTCATCTCGACCGGGAACTCCCGGCCGTCCCGGTCGGTCGCGGTCAACTCCAGGCGGCGGCCGGCCAGCGCCGAGGCGCCGGTGTGCCGGACCCGTGCCAGACCCCGGTCGTGTGCCTTGCGGAAGCGGGGCGGGATCATCAACTCGGTGGCCCGCCGTCCCAGCGCCTCGGCGGCCGGCCAGCCGAACAGCTGTTCCGCGGCCACGTTCCAGGCGCTGATCCGGCCGTCGGCGGACATCGACACGAACGCGTCGTTCGTACCGTCCAGAACGGCCTGCAACCGCGCCCGCGCCTCACCGTGCGCGATCTCCGACTCGGCCGCGGCGGCCAGGTCCCGCAGGTTCGCGAGGTCCTCGCCGGTCCACCGGCGCGGCACGATGTCGGCCACGTAGAACGCGCCGGTGGCGGTCCCGTTCGGGCCGTGCAGCGGATGTCCGGCGTAGGCGACCACCCGCTGCCCGTCAGCGGCGTCCTCGACGACCACCGGCGCGTTCGCGTCGATCACCCGGCGGCCGATCGGATCCGGCCGTCCGTCGCCCGGACGGACCACCGCCGCCATCGGGGCGCGCAGGATCCGGGCGGCCGCCCGGATCAGCCGATCCAGCGCGGAGCCCCCGCTGGCGGCCTCCGTCAGCAGATCTTTTTCGCGCGCCGTCACGGATTCCCGATCGGCTCTGCAAAGCGGTCACTGAGCGCGAAGGGGTGACAGCCGTCTCACTCACCCGGGAATTTAAAATTTGAAAGACTGGTTGTGCCGTCCGCGAGCGGCGATCAGGCCCCCGCCCCGGACACGAGGAGTGAGAAACAGATGAGCGAGAAGAAGATCATCGCGGTTGTCGGCGCCACCGGTTCCCAGGGCGGCGGGCTCGTGAAGGCGATCCTGGCCGACCCCGACGGCGACTACGCGGTCCGGGCGCTGACCCGGGATACCACCTCGCCCCGGGCGCAGGAGCTGGTCAAGCTCGGCGCCGAGGTGGTCCAGGCGGACAACTACGACGCGTCGTCGCTGGAGCGGGCGTTCGCCGGGGCGTACGGAGCGTTCCTGGTGACGAACTTCTGGGCGCACATGTCGGCCGCCAAGGAACTCGAGGAGGCCACCAACCTCGCGAACGCGGCGAAGAGCGCCGGCCTGCAGCATGTGATCTGGTCGACGCTGGAGGACACCCGCGACCACATCCCGGTGACCGACGACCGGATGCCGACGCTGCAGGAGGCGTACAAGGTCCCGCACTTCGACGCCAAGGCCGAGGCGGACGAGCTGTTCCGCGCGGCGGGCGTGCCCACCACCTTCCTGCGCACCACCTTCTACTGGGAGAACCTGGCCAACGGCTGGGGCGCCACCCGCGACGCGGACGGCGTGCTCACCCTGACCCTGCCGATGGGGGAGAGCAGGCTGGCCGGCATCGCGGTCGAGGACATCGGCCGCACCGCGTACGGCATCTTGAAGGCCGGCCCCGGCTCCTACGCCGGACGTACCGTCCACATCGCCGGCGAGCACCTGACCGGAGAGCAGATCGCCGCGGGCCTGAGCCGCGCCGTCGGGGAGCCGGTCGTCTACCGCCCGCTCACCCACGACGCCTACCGCGACCTCGGCTTCCCGGGCGCCGACGAGGCGGGCAACATGCTCCAGTACTACACCGAGTTCGAGGACTACTTCACCGGCGTCCGCGACCTGGCGGAGGTCCGCAAGCTGAACCCGGCCCTGCAGACCTTCGACCAGTGGCTGGCCGCCAACGGCCACACCATCCCCACCGCGTGACGCTTCCGGCGGCCGACTGATTGGGGGGCCGGCCGCCGTCACCGCCGGGGACTGCCGCACCGATCCCACCCGGGACCGGTGCGGCAGTGTTTTGGCTACAGTGCGGCTTGTGTCAGCACCCGAGATCACCGTGGCCACCACGGCCGAGCGAGCCCCGATCGTCGACTCCCTGGTCGCCGCGTTCGCGCAGGACCCGGTGCTGCGCCATCTCTTCCCGGACCCGGAGACATATCCGGAGTACGCGGCCGCCTTCTTCGGCCACCTCTTCGACAAGCGGGTCCACCGGCAGTCGATCTGGACGATCGGCGCCGGCGCGTCCGTGGCGATCTGGGAACCGCCGGCTGCCGACGGCGTGGCGCCGGCCGGAGTTGCCGAACCGGACCTGCCGGCCGATGTCCTGGCCCGGATGAAGACCTATGACGAGGCGGTGCACGCCGCCCTCCCGAGGACGCCGTTCTGGTACCTGGGCGTGCTCGGCACCCATCCGGCAAGCGCCGGCCGCGGCTGGGGCCGTGCCGTGATGGCCGCCGGCCTGCGCCGGGCCGCCGCCGAAGGGCTGCCGTCGGTCCTGGAGACCAGCAAACCCGGCAACGTCGAGCTCTACCGCCGCGCGGGCTGGCAGGTGGTCGGCGAGGTGTCCGCCCCGCTGCCGATCTGGATCATGCAGCAGTGAGCCGGTCGCGGCCGGGCGCCGGTTCGCCGGTGCGCAGCAGATTGGCCGCGGTCAGCCACACGGTCAGGATCAGGGCCAGCTCGCCCAGGTTGCTCACCCACAGCACCGCCGCCCCGGCGCCTGCTGCGACGAACATGACCGCCGCCCCGGCGAGCAGCCAGGGCCACCGGGCCCGAACCTGCAGCGCGACGCCGATGCCGATCAGGACCAGGATCGCGATGATCGCCGGGATCGGCGGGCCCTCCGAGGCCGCGTTGGTGTAACGGAGCGTGTCGGCGTACCGGGTAGGTTCCAAATCCAGGGCGATGATCTCCTCCCGGACCCCGGCGGCGATCAGCAGCACGGTGAGGACGCCGAAGGCGGCGGGCGCCGCCCGCCCGCCGAGAAGACGCAGGCCGTAGCCGCGGCCGAGGCCCACCCCGACCATGATGAGCAGGGGTACGAGCAACGCGTGCGTCCAGAACCGCGGCAGTGACAGCGCGTGCAGAACGTCGCCGAAACCGATCGTGCTGCCCATCGCGATGACGACGTTGTCCCAGATGAGCGCCGCGACGACGAGGATCAGCAGGTTGAGCACCCAGTGCGGGTGCTTGCGGCGGAGCGTGACGACCAGGGCGAGCAGCACGACTTCGGTGACGGCGATCAGCCCGAACAGCGTGCTCACCATGCCCGGCCCCCTGTTTCGTTGAGGGAAACGTTGTTCCGCTCAACCTAGGGGTGCGGCCCGCCGCCGCGCAACCGCAAACTGCGGGGTGCGTCCCTGCGGCGACGCCGCAGCGCTCAACATCATCGACCGGGCAGCTCCGCCCGGCGAGATTCAGCCGGCCGGCTGGGCCGCGGCCCGGACCGACTGATGGATCGCGGCGTGGTCCACCTTCAGCTCGCGGGAGATCACCTTCTCCGCGGTCTTGTGCAGGGCCAGTTCCACCTGCTCACCCAGCTCACCCTTGGCGACCACGACCAGCCCGGCTTCCCCGTCGTCCAGGTACTCGCCGAGTTCCTTCAGGTCGTGCCGGCTCATCCCAGCCGCGGCGTGCCCGGCCACCGCGCCGATCACCGTGCCGCCGGCCGTGGTGGCCAGCAGCAGACCGCCACCAACCGCCGCGAACGGGAAGATCGCCACCGCCAGCCCGGCCGCCAGCCCAAGCCCGGCACCGAACCCACCACCACTCTTGGCCGGCGTCTCGTGCTTCCTGATGATCTTCGTCTTGTGCTCCGCGCTGCGCTCCAGGACGGCCGCGTCATAGTCGTCGATCAGCCCTCGCTCCAGGTGCAGAGCTTTCACCGTCTCGTAGTCCGCCATCGCTGCGGCCACGCTGGGATACACGCCGACATAGACCGTGTACGTGTCGACAACCATCTCCGGTCCTCCCGCTGGTTTCCCGCGTCCTACCCCGACCCTGCCGCACACGCCAGCCCCGCACTTCCTCCCGAGCGGATGACCCAGGCCTTCAATCGCGCCAGCCCGAGCATGATCGAGCGGGGCCGCGGGAGGGTCAGCGCGGCGGCTGCAGGCCGAGCAGCCGGTCGAAGAGCTGGAAGCGCAACACGGCGGTGAGCGAGGCGTACCAGAGGATCAGAGCCGGCAGCACCACCAGGAAGACCGGCCGGGACGGCCCCATCAACCCGAAGTAATCCCAGAGCACGGGCACGTTCAGGATGGCCGCGAAGATCAGGCACAGCGCGCAGACCAGCAGCACCGGCCGGATCTCCCCGGTCGGGGAGGTCCATGCCGCGAAGACCCGGGAGCGCGGCACCAGGAACAGGATCAGCAGGAACGAGGCGAAGCAGAAGAACGTCGACAGCCCGGTCTGCGCCAGGATCGTGGCGGAGGCCGTGGTGAAGTCGACGTCGCCCCCGGACTGCAGGCCGGTGTACTGCTCGAACTCGTCGATGATGCGTTCCGGCGTACGCCCGGAGCTGAACCCCACCGTGAGCAGCTCATAGAGGGCGGTGTACACAGCCGTGCCGAACGTGGCGGTGACCACCGCGGCCGGGACCACGAACCGCACCAGGTTGCGCACCAGATGCGGGTCTGGCGGGGTGGCCCGCGCCCAGAACGTGAGGAACACCGTGGGGATGCCGACGGTGAACATGGTCAGCCCGACCTGGGTGGGGGAGTACGGGAAGCCCAGCCCCAGCATCGTCACGGCGACGATGACCAGGCCCTGGCTGGCGACCCGGGCGAGGAAGACGTACAGCGAGATCCCGATGCCGTTGATGATCCGGCGGCCCTCACTCTGCGCCGGCGGTAGCGCGGCGAACGAGTCGTCCACCAGCACGATGTCGGCCACGTCGCGGGTGACCGCGCTGCCGCTGCGCATCGCCACGCCGACCTGTGCCTGCTTGAGGGCGCGGGCGTCGTTCACCCCGTCGCCGATCATGGCGACGTAGTGACCCTGCCGGCGGAGCGCGCGGACGATGCGTTCCTTGTGCTCGGGGACGACCCGGCCGAACACGGCGGTGCGGGCGACCACCCGGTCCAGCGCGTCGTCGTCCATGTCGTCGAGGTCCGCGCCGGGGACCGGCTCGTCGGCGTCCAGGCCGGCGCGGCGGGCGATCGCGGCGACCGTACGCGGATCGTCGCCGGAAAGAACCTTGACCTCGACGCCTTCCTCGCGGAACCGCTGGATCGTCGCGACCACGTCGTCCCGCAGCTCGTCGGCGAGGGCGACCAGGCCGACCGGCTCCAGCATCGGCAGCTCCGGCCGTCCGGCGTCGTCGCGCAGCGGCCCTTCGGCGCGGGCCAGCAGCAGCACCCGTAGTCCTCGCCCGGTCCGCGCGGTCACCTCGCCGGCGCGCAGTGGCCGGCGCAGCCGCGGTCCGAAAGCGTCCGGCGCCCCGAGCACCCAGGTGCCTTCCGCGGCGACCAGGCCGGACCAGCGCAGCGACGACGAGAACGGCACCTCGTCGCGGACCTCCCAGACCTCCCCGGGCAGTGCCGCGGCCAGCGCGAGAGCGGTCAGGTTCGGGGTGGCCGCGTTGTGCGCCACGCTGCCGAGGATGGCCGCGACCTCGGCGTATTCGGTGGCGCCGAGCGGGATGATCTCCTCGACGGTGAGCTGCCCGGTGGTCAGCGTGCCGGTCTTGTCGGTGCAGACCACGTCCACGTTGCTCACCGACTCGACCGCATTGACCTGCTGGATCAGGGCGCCGTGCCGGGCGATGCGGACAGCGCCGGCCGTGTAGGCCAGGGCGATCAAGAAAAACAGCCCATAGGGTACGAGTCCTGACAGCACCGCGGTGATCTGGACGACCCGCAGCACGGTGAACCCCTCGATCACCGCCTGGCCCAGGATGGCGCCGCTCATCAGGGCGACCAGCGCCATCACGAGCCGGACGATCGTCTCGATGCTCCGCTGCAGCGGTGTCCGGTCGGTGGTGGAGCGCCGGGCCTCGGCGGTGAGCCGGCCGGCGTAGCTGTGCGCGCCGACGTCGCGGGCCAGCTGATGCCCGTCCCCGGACACGCAGAGGCTGCCCGAGCGCAGGTCGTCGCCGGGGTGTTTGACCACCGGGTCGGACTCGCCGGTGAGCAGCGACTCGTCGGCCTCCAGCCGGCCACCGTCGAGCAGCGGGCCGTCCACCACGATCTGGTCGCCGGGCCGGACCCGCAGCACGTCGCCGCGGACCACCAGGCTCGGGTCGATCTCCACCTCCCGGCCGTCGCGGACCACCAGCACGCCGGACCGGTCGAGCAGCTGGAGCCGGTCCAGCTTGCGTTTGGCCCGGATCTCCTGCCCGGCGCTGATCACCGCGTTGATCAGGCCGAGGCCGACGCTGATCAGGGCGTCGTTGTAGCGGCCGAGGATCAGCAGGGTGGCGCCGATGACGAACAGGATCAGGTTGAAGAACGAGAAGACGTTGGTCCGCAGGATCTCGGCGTAGCCGCGCGCGCCACCTTTGCCGGCGGTGTTCGCCTCACCCCGCCGGCGCCGGGCCTCGGCCTCCGCGCCGGTCAGTCCCTGCGCCGGGGCGAGCATCAGCTGGTCCACCGGCCTCACCGTACATTCCGGTTTTAAGCCTTATATCTGTTTGGCGAGGATCTGTTCCAGCCCGGCGATGCACACTTGCAGGTCGAACTCGAGCTGCTCGTCGTTCGCCCGGAAGTGCCCGGTCATCATCCGCCGCAGCGTGCGGTGCTGGTCCTCGGGCACCCGGTCGAGCGCCTTGCGCAGCTCGGTGACCTGCGGGTGCTCGCCGAAGCGCTCGATCATGACCGCGTCGCGCGCCGAGGAGAAGACGAACTCGGCCACGAACCCGATGGCACGGCCGGCGTCACGCTCGGCGAAGCCGGCGGCGACGAGTGACTCCATGAGCTTCTCCGCGGCCGCGATGCCGGCCAGCCCACCGGCCACCGGCATCCGGACGTACTCGAAGAGCGCGCCGGTGCGGACCAGGCCCGCGCGCATGTTGTGGGCGAACGCGCGGAGCTGATCGCGCCAGTCGCCGCCGGCCGGCATCGGAATCTCGCTGACCTCACCGCTGAGCACGTCGAGCGCGACCAGCTCGAGCAGCCCCTCCCGGTCGCTGACGTGGTAGTTGAGCGCCTTGCGGTCCACGCCGAGCCGTTCCGCGACGGCCTGCATGGTCAGCGTCTGCGGATCCATGTCGCGAGCGGCGGCCACGATCCGGGCCCGATCGATCCGGGCTGGGCGGCCGCGGCGGCGGGGTGCGGTGTCCGGCATCCGCACAGCATATTTCCCCGGCCGGGAAGTAAGTTGCCCCACCCTCTTGACCTGCGCCGACATCGCGGCTTAATTTTCCCCCGCCGGGAAATTAACCGGGCTGAAATCTCGAAAGGACCTGCCGTGACGACGCAGCTGATTCCCCCGCGGCAGTCCCTGCGCCGCCTGAAGCTCACCCTCTTCCCCGCCAACGTCGGGATGTTCCTGCTCTGGGGCGCCATCCCGGGGATCCTGCTGCCGCTGCAGATCGAGGACCTCGACCCGGCGAACAAGGCGGCCAACCTCGCCGTCGTCGCCACCTTCGGCGCCTTCGTGGCGATGCTGGCCCAGCCGCTCGCCGGCACCCTCTCCGACCGCACCCGCAGCCGGTACGGCCCACGAGCGCCCTGGATCATCGGCGGCGCCCTGGCCGGCGGCCTCGCGCTGGTCGGCATGGCCGCCGCGAACACCCTGGTCCAGATCGGCATCGCCTGGACGATCGTGCAGATCGCCTACAACTTCGCGCAGGGCCCGCTCAGCGCCGTCATGCCGGACCGGGTCCCGGAGGAGAAGCGCGGCACGTTCGCCGCGGTCATCGGTTTCGCCGCGATGTTCGGCGCCCTCGGCGGCCAGATCTTCGGCACCCGGTTCGCCGAGCGGGTCGGCGCCGGTTATCTGCTCTTCGCCGGTCTCGCCCTGGTCGTGTTCACCGTCTTCGTGGTCTTCAGCCCGGACCGCGACAACCGGGCCGACGACCGCCGCCCGTTCTCACCTGCCGTGCTGGCCCGCAGCTTCTGGTTCAACCCGCGCCGGCACCCCGACTTCGCGTGGGCGTTCCTCGGCCGGTTCCTGCTCTACCTCGGTTACTTCGGCATCACCGGGTACCAGCTCTACATCCTCCAGGAGCACATCGGCCTGGGCGACGACGCGGTCGACTTCGTACCGATCCTCGGTCTTCTCATGCTGGTGACCACCCTGATCGCGACCGCGATCGGCGGGCCCCTCTCGGACCGCGCCGGCCGGCGCAAGATCTTCATCTACGCCGCGTCGATCGTCTGCGCGATCGGCCTGGCCGGCCCGTGGGTGCTGCCCACCCGGACCGGCATGGTGATCTTCGCGCTGGTCACCGGCTTCGGCTTCGGCCTCTTCCAGTCGGTCGACACCGCGCTGGTCAGCCAGGTGCTGCCGGCCCAGGAGGACGCCGCCAAGGACCTCGGCGTGGTCAACATCGCGGCCACCCTGCCGCAGGTCCTCGCCCCCGGCGTGGCCGGCGCGATCGTCGTCGCCGTCGGCTACGCGGCCCTGTTCCCGATCGCCATCGCGCTCATGATCCTCGGCGGTTTCGCCGTCGCGCCCATCAAAGCGGTCCGCTAGCCCAGAGAAGATCAGTCCAGAAAGGCTGTGCCATGTACCCGTACCAGGACGCCACCCTCGCCATCGAGCAGCGCGTCGAGGACCTGCTCTCCCGGATGGCCCTCGAAGACAAGGCCGGCCTGCTCTTCCAGCAGATCGCCGCGATCGGCGAGTTCGACGCGCCGGGCCTGTTCGGCTCGCCGTCGATGCGGGAGATGCTGGGCCAGGGCCTCACCCACTTCAACATCCTGTTCGCGCCGAGCGCGCGGGAGATCGCCGAGTGGCACAACGCCGTGCAGGACGAGGCCCGCAAGCATCCGCTCGGCATTCCGGTCACCATCTCCAGCGACCCGCGGCACAGCTTCACCGACAACCCGGCCGCGGCGCTGCTGTCCGGCCCGTTCGCGCAGTTCCCGGAGCCGCTCGGGCTGGCCGCGATCGGTTCGGAGGAGCTCGTCGAGCGGTTCGCCGACCTGACCCGCCGGGAGTACCTGGCCATCGGCATCCGGGTCGCCCTGCACCCGCAGATCGACCTGGCGACCGAGCCGCGCTGGGCCCGGCAGTCGGCCACCTTCGGGGAGGACGCCGGGCTGACCACGCGGCTCGGTGTCGCGTACATCCGCGGGTTGCAGGGTGGCGAGGTCGGGCCGGCCTCGGTGTCGGTGATGGCCAAGCACTTCCCCGGCGGCGGGCCGCAGAAGGACGGCGAAGACCCGCATTTCCCGTACGGGCGGGAGCAGATCTACCCGGGCGGTCTCTTCGACCTGCACCTGGAGCCGTTCAAGGCGGCCATCGACGCCGGTGTCGCCCAGTTGATGCCCTACTACGGCATGCCGGTCGGGCTGGACGGGGTCGAGGAGGTCGGCTTCGGCTTCAACCAGGAGATCATCACCGGGCTGCTGCGGGAGAAGCTCGGCTACGAGGGCATCGTCTGCACCGACTGGGGCATCCTGTCCAACACCTGCTGGGGCGTCGAGCACCTGAGCTTCGAGGAGCGCATGGTCAAGGCGATCGAGGCCGGCGTCGACCAGTTCGGCGGTGAGGTACGGGCAGACGTGCTGGTCAGCCTCGTGAAGAACGGCACGATCAGCGAGTCCCGGATCGACACGTCGGTCCGCCGGCTGCTGCGGGAGAAGTTCCGTCTCGGGCTCTTCGAGAACCCGTACGTCGACGCCGACCGCGCCGAGCAGATCGTCGGATCCGCCGAGGCCCGGGCCGAGGGCCTCGCTGCCCAGGCCGCCGCGCACACCCTGCTGACCAACGCCGGCGGCGGCCCGGCCCGGCTGCCGCTCGCCACCGGTCTCAAGATCTACGCCGAGGGCCTGTCCGCCGAGGCGCTCGGCGACCGGGGCACCCTGGTCGGCACCCCGGCCGAGGCCGACGTCGCGATCCTCAAGCTGCAGGCGCCGTTCGAGCAGCGCGGCGACGGCACCACGGTGGAGTCGTTCTTCCGGGCCGGCTCCCTGGAGTTCCCGGACGCGGAGATCGAGCGGATCCGGACCGTCGCCGCCGCGGTGCCGACCGTCGCCGACGTCTACCTGGACCGGCCCGCCATCCTGGCGCCGGTCGCCGGCGCCGCGCACTCGCTGCTCGCCAACTTCGGCGCGACCGACGAGGCGATCGTGCGGGTGCTGTTCGGGGAGGCCGAGCCACAGGGCAGCCTGCCGTTCGACATCCCGGCCTCGATGGCGGCGGTCGAGGCGAGCCGCCCGGACGTGCCCTTCGACACCGCCGACCCGACGTTCCGCTTCGGCCACGGCCTGCGCTACGCCTGATCCCCGGCCACCCCGCCCCGGCATCGCTGCTCACGCGCCGGGGCGGGGCAACTGCTCGACTGGGCGGTACTCGTACGCTGCCTGGCATTCATGTTCAGGCCTTTCAATGCCCATAACGTCGGCCGCCATGGACGTCAGCGTCGTCATTCCGACCTGCAACCGCCCGAACCTGGCCGTCCGCGCCGTCCGCAGCGCTCTCGACCAGACCCACGGCGACCTCGAGGTGATCGTCGTGGTCGACGGTCCGGACGAGGCCACCGAGAAGGCGCTGGCCGAGGTCGGCGACCCACGGCTGCGCGTGGTGGTGCTCCCGGTCCGCGGCAACGCGCCGAACGCCCGCAACGTCGGCGCCCGTGAGGCCCGCGGCCGGTACGTCGCCCTGCTCGACGACGACGACGAATGGCTGCCCGAGAAGCTCGCGACGCAGCTCGCGCTCGCCGCGGCGTCGCCGGCGAAGTCGCCGGTGGTGGCGAGCCGGCTGATCAGCCGTACCCCGCGCGCCGACTCGGTGATGCCGCGCCGGTTGCCGGCCGACGGTGAGCCGCTCAGCGAATACTTCACCGTGCGCAAGGGCCTGTTCTACGGCGACGGCTTCATCCAGACCTCCACCATCCTGGCCCCGGCCGAGCTGCTGCGCCGGATCCCGTTCACCGTGGGCCTGCGCCGCCAGCAGGAACTGGACTGGACGCTGCGGGCGGTTCGCGACCCCGACGTGGAACTGATCTACGCCGCCGAGCCGCTGGTCCTCTGGCACCAGGACGAGAACCGGCACCGGATCAGCCTCGAGATGCCGTACGAGCAGCAGATGACCTGGCTGCGCGCCAACCGGGAGTTGTTCACGCCCCGGGCGTACGCCGCCTTCACACTCAGCGTGATGAGTTCGATGGCCGCGCCGTCGCGCCGGGGCCGGCACTTCCGGGAGTTGCTCACCGAGGCCCGCGCCCACGGCCGTCCCGGCGCGCTCGACTATCTGACCCATGCGCAGATCTGGGCGCTGCCACCCGGCCTGCGGCACCGGGTCCGCGACATGATCATGGGAAACCGGGTCAATGCCGCCTGAGCGGCGCGTCGTCATCTGGCGCAGCGCGATGCTGCCCGGATCGGAGACGTTCGTCCGCGGGCACGGCGACGCGCTGACCCGCTGGCGCCCGGTCTACCTGGGCGCTGAGCGGGTCACCTCCGCGCTGTCCCGGCCCGGCGACGTCGTGGTGTTCGACGGCGATCGGGCGGCCTTCCTGCGGCTGCGCCTGACCGGCAGCTCACCGCGGTTGCGCCGGGCCCTCGCCGAACAGCAGCCGGCCCTCGTGCACGCCCACTTCGGCGGCGACGGCTGGCTGATCAGCGGCACCGCGGCCCGGCTCGGCCTGCCGCTCGTGGTCACCCTGCACGGCCACGACGTCACCCGCCAGGCGCGGCAGCCCGGTCTGCACGGCCTGCGGTACCGGCGCAACCTGCGAACCGTCTTCCAGCGCGCCACGGCCCTGATCGCGGTCTCCGAGGTCATCCGGTCCCGGGCGATCGAGTGCGGCGCCGACCCGGCCAAGATTCGCGTGCACTACACCGGCGTACCCGTCCCCGCCGAACCGCCGATGGTCCCGAAACGCTGGGACGTCGCCTTCGTCGGCCGGTTCGTCCCCAAGAAGGGGGCCGACGACCTGCTCACCGCCCTGGCCGGGATGCACTCCCCGCGGCCGCGGGCGCTGTTCATCGGGGACGGCCCGCTGCAGCCGGCGATCCGCGAACGCGCCGAACAGCTGCGCCTGGACGCCACCTTCGTGGGCGCCCAGCCACCCGCCTCGGTGCAGCGTCACCTCGCCGAGTCCCGGATGCTGGTCGCCCCGTCCAGAACCGCGCCCGACGGCGACACCGAAGGGCTGCCCACCACCATCCTGGAGGCGGCCGCGCTGGGCCTGCCGGTCGTCGCGACCCGGCACAGCGGCATCCCGGAGGCGGTCACCGACGGTGAGACCGGCCTGCTCTGCCCGGAATCCGACCCGGACGCGCTGGCCGCGGCGATGCGCCGGCTGCTCGGCGACGCCGATCTGCGCCGCCGGCTGGGCACGCAGGCGCGCGCGCACGTGACGGCACGCTTCAACCTGGCGACCCAGACCGGGCAGCTGGAGCAGCTTTACGACGAGGTCGCGTACGCGCCGATGGTCAGCCGGTGACGGCGGTCAGCGCGGTGGCGTACGCCTTCTGCCCGTCCGCCGTCGGGTGGAACGACTCGGCCAACTGGTCGCGAACCCCGTGGATCCACGGCGCCGCACTGCACACCCCGTGCCCCTCGAACGCCTCCCGAACGTCGACGAAGGTGAACCCGGCCGCGGCCACCCGCTCCTTGATGATCTCGTCGAGGTTGTCGGCGCCCTCGTTCAGAGCCTTCCGGTGCCCCGCCGTCAACGACTCGCACTTGACCTTGTCGCCCTCCGCGACCAGGTGCGGATAACCCAGCACGAACACCTTCGCGTTCGGCGCCCGGTCCTTGATCGCCTGGTAGAGCCCGTCCAGATCGGCCGGCAGCGTGACCTTGGCGGCGGCGACCGCGGACTGGGCCGCCGACGCGCACGTCTGGTCGTTGCCCATCAGGCACTGCTGAACCGTGCTGGACCAGCCCGCGTCGTTGCCGCCGACGGTCAGCGTCACCCACCCGGTCTCCTCGCCGAGCTCGCGCAGCTGGCTCGTCCGCACCGTGTGGATCTTCGCGCCGCTGCAGGTGTTGTCGACCACGTCGCCGAGCGTCCCGGCCGGCCGCGACTTCGCCCACAACTGCGGGTACGACGAGTCGGTGCTCCGGTAGCACTCGGTGTCCGCGTAGTTCCCGGCGCCCAGCCCGGCCGCGTACGAGTCACCCAGCGCAACGTAGTCGCGCGCCTCCTTCGACGCGCTGCTGTCCCCATCGCCCTCGCCGCCGCAGGCCGCCACCGCGAACCCCGTCACGACCGCGGTCACCACACTGATCCAGCGTCGCTTCAACTCGTCTCCCCACCCACCGGCCATCGCGTCATGATCATGCATGACGGCCCGCGGAATGCATACTCGTCAGCTGTGACTATCCGACAGCCCCGCCTGGAGATCGAGTACTGCACGCAGTGTCGCTGGTTGTTGCGCGCCGCGTGGACCGCCCAGGAACTGCTCACCACCTTCTCGAAGGAGCTCGCCGAGGTGGCGCTCGTCCCCGGGATCGGTGGCGTCTTCGAGGTACGGCTCGACGGCGAGACCCTCTGGTCCCGCAAGGCCGAAGGCGGCTTCCCGGAACTGCCGCACCTCAAACGGGAGATCCGGGACCGGATCGCGCCCGGCCGCAGTCTCGGGCACTCGGACCGGCCGCACGAGAGCTGAGCAACTTTCCCGCGCGCCATCACCCACGGTTTGGCAGAGTTGACGGGTGATGGCGAAGATCGTTTCATATTTGTCCCGCTGGACCATGTACGTACCGATTATGGCCGTCGCGGCCCTCGTCCTGACGTGGGGACGCGACCTGCCACCACCGGCCGTCGTGGTCGTAGCGCTGCTGCTCGGCGCGGCCGTCCTCGCCGCTGTCCACCATGCCGAAGTCGTGGCCCACCGGGTCGGCGAACCGTACGGTTCGCTGATCCTCGCCGTCGCGGTCACCGTGATCGAGGTAGCCCTGATCGTCACCCTGATGATCAGCGGCGGCGAGAAGTCCCAGTCGCTCGCCCGCGACACCGTCTTCGCCGCCGTGATGATCACCTGCAACGGCATCCTCGGCATCTCCCTGCTGGTCGGCGCCATCCGCCGCCGCGTAGCCGTCTTCAACCCGGAAGGCACCGGCGCCGCCTTCGCCACCGTCGCCGCGATCGCCACGCTCAGCCTGGTACTGCCGACCTTCACCACCAGCAGCCAGGGCCCGCAGTTCACCCCCGCGCAGCTCGCCTTCGCCGCCGTCGTCTCGCTCGGCCTCTACCTGCTGTTCGTCGCCGTACAGACCCGCCGGCACCGCGACTACTTCCTGCCGATCACCACCTCCGGCAAAGTCATCGACGCCGAAGAACACCTCGACCCGCCGACCACCCGCACCGCGCTGAACAGCCTCGGCCTCCTCCTGCTCGCGCTGATCTCCGTGGTCGGCCTGGCCAAAGGCATCTCCCCAGCCGTCGAGTCCGGCGTAGCCGCCGCCGGCCTACCCCACGCCGTGGTCGGTGTGGTCATCGCGCTTCTGGTCCTGCTCCCGGAAACCATCGCCGCGGTCCGCGCCGCCGTCCGCGACCGCATGCAGACCAGCATCAACCTCGCGCTCGGCTCGGCGATGGCCAGCATCGGCCTGACCATCCCCGCCATCGCAGTCGCGATGATCTGGCTGCCCGGGCCGCTGCTGCTGGGCCTCGGCGGCACCCAGATGGTCATGCTCGCCCTGACCGTCGTGGTAGGAACGCTGACCGTGGTCCCGGGCCGGGCCAACATCCTGCAGGGCGGCCTGCATCTAGGCCTGCTCGCGGTCTTCCTGTTCCTGGCCGCAAGCCCCTGATCGGTACGCGCGACGCCGCCCCAACCCCGCCACCCCGTCCCGCCTCCTCCCAGCGACCAGCTGCCCACTCCAGGCCGCCCGGCCGCCGCCGGGCTGAAGCACGCCCCCAGCCAACCCCAAACACCGTCCCACCTCGTCAAACAGCCCTGGCCCCCAGCCGTCCCCCAGCCGCCGCCGAGCGCCGCCCAAGGCCGTCCGAAACGACACCGACCGCCAGCCGCCGGGGCCGGGCGGATGCACGTGGGGGCTCAGCTGGCGCTGACGGCTGTTTCGAACCTCCGGAAACAGCCGTGGCGGCCAGCTGGGTTTCTCCGGCTGTCGCTGAGTGCTGTTGGGGGGCGATGAGACAGCGCTGGCGGTCAGCCGGGCGGAAGCCCGCGGCCCGGCTGGCGCTGAAGGCTGTTTCGGGCCTCGGGAAACAGCCGTGGCGGCCAGCCGGTTTGCTCAGCTGTCGCTGAGTGCTGTTTGGGGGGCGATGAGACAGCGCTGGCGGTCAGCCGGGCGGAAGCCCGCGGCCAGGCTGGCGCCGAGGGCTGTTTCGGGCTTCGGGAAACAGCCGTGGCGGCCAGCCGGTTTGCTCAGCTGTCGCTGAGGGCTGTTTCGACCGCCTCGCAACGACACTGAGCGCCAGCCGCGCGGACACTCATGGTCCGGGCTGGCGCTGAGGGCTGTTTCGGCCGTCTTGAGACGACACTGAGCGCCAGCCGCGCGGAGGCTCATGGTTCGGGCTGGCGTTGAGGGCTGTTTCGGGCCCGGGAAACGGCCGTGGCGGCCAGCCGGGTTGCTCGGCTGGCGCTCAGTGCTGTCTCAACGCTCGCCGAACAGCCCTCAGAGGGTGGTTCGGTGGTCTTCGCGTTGATCTATGTGTTGGGTCCGGTTGGGGATCATTCCAGAGGTTTGTCATAGATGGTGATCACTCGAAGGATTGAAAGGTGAGCCTCGATCGCGACCGGGAGATCATGGCAGCGTTGCGCTGGTCATGAGTGATCGACAGCGGTATCCGAGCGACGTGACCGACGCGCAGTGGGACCTGATCGGGCCGTTTTTGCAGGCGTGGCAGGCGAAACGCGTCTCGGTGACCGGCCAACAGGGCGGCGGCTACGAGTTGCGGGAAATCGTGAACGCGATCCTCTACCAGACCCGGACCGGCTGCCAGTGGGCCTATCTGCCGCACGACCTGCCGCCCAAATCGGCGACGTACTACTACTTCGCGTTGTGGCGTGACGACGGTACTGACCAGGCGATCCATGACCTGCTGCGCTGTCAGGCGCGAGAGAAGGCCGGCCGCGCCGAGGACCCGAGCGCCGTCGTGCTGGACACCCAGTCGCTGCGCGCCGCCAACCACGTCCCGGCGGCGACGACCGGTAAAGACGCCGGCAAGAAGGTCCCCGGCCGCAAACGAGGCCTGGCCGTCGACGCCCTTGGCCTGATCATCGCCGTGGTCGTGACCGCCGCGTCGATCAGCGACAACGTGCTCGGCATCAAGCTGCTCGACAAGATCGCCGAACACACCCCCACGGTGACCCGAGCATGGGTCGACGCCGGGTTCCAGCAGGACTTCGCCCTGCACGGCGCGGTTCTGGGCGTCGACGTCGAGGTCGTCAAACGATCCGACACCACCGCCGGGTTCGTGCCGGTCAAGAAGCGGTGGATCGTCGAGCAGGTCAACGGCACGTTGATGCTGCACCGGCGGCTGACCCGCGAATACGAAAGCCGACCCGAGTCATCGGTGTCACGCACCCTCTGGGCCTCGATGGCCAACATCGTGCGCCGACTGACCGGCACCAGCACCCCGACCTGGCGGTGAACCCGCCAATGAACATCACCACGATCCTCGACCTGATCGCCATCCGCGAAGCCGCCGCCAACCAAACTGCCACCGGCCTGCGAGAACAGATCACCGCCCTGACCGCGCAACTCGCGCAGACCGACACCGAACTCGCCGACCTCGCCACGACCCGCACCACCCTGCAAGCACTCACCGCAGCCGAGTTCACCGCCGAGGACCCGACCATCGCCAGCACGCCCTACCAGCAGATCCTGGCAGTCCTGCACGCCGCGCCCGCCGGCATGCGGGCCAAAGACATCTGCCTCGCCGTCGGCGTCGACCCCGCACCCAGCCACGTCGAAAGCGCCCGCGCCCGCCTCAAACGCATGGTCAGCCGCAACATCCTCACCGAAAACGAACCCGGAGTATTTGCCCTACCCGAGAAACGGACCTAAGCCCTCAAACCGGCCTCTCAGCGCCAGCCCGACATTCCCGGCTGGCGCTGAGGGCTGTTTCAGGGTTGCTGGAACAGCCGTGTTAACCAGCTGGGTTTAGGCCGGCGGCGCACAGTGGGCACCTGGCCGCCGGGGGAGGCGGGACGGGGCGGGTGGGGCGGCGTCGTGCGTACACGAAAGGGTTATGGGTTTGGGGGTGGGCGGTAGATTTCTTCGTCGCAGCCGACGGTAGGGAGTGAGGGTGGCCGAGGCCCGCACGCTGGAACGGGAAGCGCCGCAGGCGCGGGGGATCGGGTCGGTGGAGGTGCTGGCGGCGCTGCTCGTGCTGTTGGTGATCTTCCGCGGGCAGCTTGAGGGGCTGGTTTCGGGGGCGCGCTGGCAGACGTGGACGACGGTGTTCGTGTCGGTGCTGGTGCAGGCGGTGCCGTTTCTGGTGTTCGGGGTGTTGCTGTCGGCGGTGATCGCGGTGTTCGTGCCGCGGTCGTTCTGGGCGCGGGCGTTGCCGCGGCATCCGGCGCTTGCGGTGCCGGCGGCCAGTGTGGCGGGGGTGGTGCTGCCGGGGTGTGAGTGCGGCAGCGTTCCGATTGCGGGGTCGCTGATTCGGCGTGGGGTGACTCCGGCTGCGGCGCTGGCCTTTCTGCTGGCCGCTCCGGCGATCAACCCGATCGTGCTGACCGCGACCGCGGTGGCCTTTCCGCAGAACCCGGAGATGGTGCTCGCGCGCGGGCTGGCCAGCCTGGTGGTGGCGATGGTGATGGGCTGGCTGTGGCTGCGCCTCGGCCGGGCCGACTGGATCAGACTGCCGCACCGGCCGGACCTGGAGGGCGCGTCGAAGGGACGGGCGTTCTGGTCGGCTTGCCGGCACGACGTGGTGCATGCCGGCGGGTTCCTGGTGCTGGGCGCGGCGGCGGCCGCGACGATCAATGTGCTGGTGCCGGAGGCGTGGCTGCAGACGCTGGCGAGCAATCCGGTGCTGTCCGTGCTGGCCCTCGCCGTGCTGGCCGTGCTGCTGTCGATCTGCAGCGAGGCGGATGCGTTCGTGGCGGCGTCGTTGTCGCAGTTCTCGTTGACGTCACGGCTGGTGTTCCTGGTGGTCGGGCCGATGGTCGATCTGAAGCTGATCTCGGTGCAGGCGGGGGTGTTCGGGCGCCGGTTCACCGCGCGGTTCGCGCCGGCCACGTTCGTGATCGCGGTGCTGGCCGGGTCACTCGCGGGAGTGGTGCTGCTGTGAACCGGCAAGCGCAGGCCGTGGTGCTGTTTCTCTTCGGCGGCGCCATTCTGAAGGCTTCGCTCAGCGATCTCTACCTGCGGTATGTGAAGGAGGGCCTGCGGCCCTTCCTGATCGCCGCGGGCGTGGCGCTGGTGGCCACCGCGGTCGCCACCCTCTGGTACGAACGTCGCGCCACCGACGACCACGGCCACCACCACGAGCCACGGGTCGGCTGGCTGCTCATCCTCCCGGTGCTGGGCCTGCTGCTGGTCGCCCCGCCCGCGCTGGGCTCGTTCACCGCGGCGCAGTCCGGGACGCTGCCGGTGTCCGACTCGGACTATGCGCCGCTGCCGGACGGCGATCCTGCACCGATCGGGTTGCTCGATTACGCGTCGCGGGCGCTCTACGACGACGGCCGCAGCCTGGCCGGCCGGCGCGTGCAGTTGACCGGCTTCGTCGCGTCCGGACCGGACGGCGCCCCGATGCTGGCCCGGATCGTGGTGAGTTGCTGCGCCGCGGACGGCCGGCCGATCAAGGTGGGGCTCACCGGTGGCCCGGCGATCGACGTGCCGTCCGGCACCTGGGTGCAGGTCACCGGCCTGCACAGCGCGAAACGCGGCACCGACCCGGTGAACCAGGCCGACATCGCGTATCTGGAGGTCGCCGAGTGGCAGCCGATCACGCCACCGAAACAACCGTACGAGTGAAGAGAGCAGCCCTGGTCACGGCCCTGCTGGCCGCGGGCGCCCTGCTCGCCGGCGGTCTTCCCGAGGCACCGCCGAGCTCTCCAGAAACGCTGACACTGGAGCAAATATGGCCGAATGCCGAAAAAGCTGACTTGGCGAGTCTGGAAGTCGAGCCGCTCCTGTTCCTGGACTCGAAGACAGCGGTCGGCACGGTGACCGGGGGCGGCTTCGTCCGCCTGCTGACCGAGACGGCCGACGGCGTCGAGCGGGAACTGCGCCGCCTCCCCGAGGACGGCGAGCCCCGCTTCGACAACGTGACCGCGGCCGGCGGCGAGCTGTTCTGGACCGAATCGGTGGGCGACCGGCCGGTGGAGATCTGGGCGGCCAAAGGCAGCGACGCACCGCGCAGGCTGACCGCCGACACCGGGAACGTGCTGTTCTACGGCACCCAGCACGACCTCGTGGTGGCCGACGGCCGGGTGCACTGGGCGGCAGGGGACGGCGACGAGAGCACCGAGATCCGTTCGGTGGCGCTGAGCGGTGGGGACGTGCGGGTTCGTACCGAGAAGGGCCAGTGGGCACTCACGGCCTGGCCGTGGCTGACCGACGACGTGGGCGGGCAGGCCGGCACGATCCGGATGCGCCACATGGAGTCCGGCCGGGAGATCAAGGTCGTCTCGTCCGGCGCCGAGTGGCGGATGTGCAGCCCGGCCTGGTGCCGGGTGATGGTGATGTCCGGCGAGGGCCTGGCCCGGATCGATCTGATGCGCCCGGACGGCTCGGACCGGCGGCGGGTCGCCGGTGCCGGCGCGCAGTCCGCGGTCACCGACGTCGCGGTGCTGGACCGGTTCGAGATCCTCTCCGAGTTGCGGCCCGACTCCGACGTGACCGGAACCGCCGGCCTCGTCGTGCACGACCTGGCCACCGGGCGCAGCGTCACTCTGGCGCGGGCGGCCGACCTGGCCGCCACCCGCGACGGAATGCTCTGGTGGTCCACCGGAAATCAGGAGTCGGGGGTCTGGCACACCCTCGATCTGCGCACGGTTTGACATATCTGCAATTACGCATGGGAATCAACATATCGTCACCTCGCCATTAGACGATAAATGGGTGCGGTCATTACCGTCCGTCCCGTGAAATCAATTGCAGGTGTTGTTGCGGTGGTGACGGCTTTTGCTCTCGTGGGCTGCGCTGCGGAAGCCGAAGAGAAAGGTGCCGGAGCCCTCGCGGTGGTTGCGACGACACCCGAGGTGGCGGACTTCGTACGCAACATCGGCGGCGAACGGGTGAGCGTCACCCAGATCATCAAGCCGAATGTCGACCCGCACGACTACGAGCCGACGCCCGCCGACATCAAGGCGATCGGCGAGGCGAAAATCGTCGTGAAGAACGGGGTCGGCCTCGAGGAATGGCTGGACCGGACGATCGAGTCGGCCGGTTTCCAGGGCGCGGTCGTCGATTCCAGCCAGGGCGTGACCCTGCGCGAAGGCGGCCATTCTCATGAGGAGGAAGAGGAAGAGGGGCACGCCGAAGAGGAGCACGAGCACGATCCGCACATCTGGCACGACCCGCGCAACGCCAAGATCATGGTGACGAACATCGAGAAGGGCCTCGCGGCGGCCGCCCCCGCCGACGCGGCGAGCTTCACCGCGAACCTCACCGCGTACACGGCGAAGCTCGACAAGCTCGACGCCGACAACGCCGCGGCCCTGGCCAAGCTCACCAACCGCAAGCTGGTCACCAACCACGACGCCCTCGGCTACTACGTGGACCGCTACGACCTGGAGTTCGTCGGCTCGGTGATCCCCAGCCTGGACACCTCGGCCGAGCTGTCCGCGAAGCAGCTCGACGACCTGGTCCGCAGGATCCGGGAGACCGGCGTGAAGGCGATCTTCGCCGAGAGCTCACTGCCGGCCAAGACCGCGGAGACCATCGCGAGCCGGGCCGGCGTCGAGGTGGTTGCGGGAGAGGACGCACTGTACGGCGACAGCCTCGGCCCCGACGGTGCGTACCTGACCGCCGAGGAGCACAACACCCGGGTCATCGTCGAAGCCCTGGGCGGCTGAGCGTGACCGACGCCGCCCTGCAATGTGCCGGGGTCGACGTCGGTTACCAGGGCTCGCCGGTTCTCACCGACGTGAACCTCGAGCTGCTGGCCGGCCGTCGTCTGGCGCTGGTCGGCCCGAACGGTGCCGGCAAGTCCACCCTGATCAAAGCCGCCGTCGGGCTCGCCGAGGTGCTCGGCGGCACCGCCCGGATCTACGGCCGCAGCCCGGAGCGGGGCCGGGAGCTGTGCGGGTACGTCCCCCAGGCCGGCGACCTCGACCCGGACTTCCCGGTCACCGCCGGGCAGGTGGTGCTGATGGGCCGCTACCGGCGGATCGGCTGGTTCCGGCCGACCGGCGCCGCCGACCGCCGGGCGGCCCGGGACGCGCTGGAGCAGGTCGGGCTCGCCGAGCACGCCGGGCGCCGGTTCGGCCTGCTCTCGGGCGGGCAGCGGCAGCGCGTGCTGCTGGCCCGGGCGATCGTCGCCGAACCCCGGCTGCTGCTGCTCGACGAACCGTTCAACGGGGTCGACGCGGTCAGCCAGGAGACCATCCTCGCGGTGCTTAAGGACCTCACCACGGCCGGCGCCGCGCTGGTCCTGAGCACCCACGATCTCGTGCTGGCCCGGGAGCTGGCCGACGAGGTCTGCCTGGTCAACGGCCGGCAGTGGGCGGTCGGCGCGCCGGACGAGGTGCTCACGGCCGGGACGCTGCGCCGCACCTACGGCGAGCACGCGGTGCTGGTGGAACCGTGATCGAGCCGTTCACCGTACCGTTCATGGGCCGTGCCCTGGCCGAGATCGCACTGCTGGCGCTGATCTGCGGCCCGGTCGGGGTCCTGGTCTTCGCCCGCAAGCTGTCGTTCGTGTCGGACGCCCTGACCCACACGGTGTTCCCCGGCGTGGTGGTCGGGTTCCTGGCCGGTGGGGTCGACGGGATCTTCCTGGGCGCGCTGGTCGCCGGCCTGCTCACCGCGGTGGTGCTGACCGTGCTGACCCGCGGCGGCGGGATCACCGACGACGCCTCGACGGCGGTCCTGCTGACGGCCATGTTCTCGATCGGGGTGATCCTGGTGTCGCGGCGCTCGTCGTACACCTCGGATCTGACGTCTTTTCTGTTCGGGCGCCTGCTCACAGTGACCGCGCAGCAGATCGCCGAGACCGCCGCGCTCGCCGCGGTGATCCTCGGGCTGCTGGCCGTCGGGGCCCGGGCCATGCTGTTCCGCGCCTTCGATCCGGCTGCCGCGACGGCCGCCGGGTACCGCGTGTTCCGGCTCGACCTGTGGCTGAACGTGATCGTCGCGCTGGTCGTGGTGGCCGCGGTCCGGGCCGTCGGGACCATCCTGGTGGTGGCGCTGCTGATCGTGCCGGTGGCGGCGGCCCGCCTGGTCAGTCACCGGCCGGTCGTGATGGCGCTGCTCGGCAGTGGTCTGGTGCTGCTCGCCGGGTACGCCGGCCTGCTGATCAGCTGGCACGCCTCGGTCAACTACGGGATCGCCCTCACCTCGGCCTCCACTGTGGTGCTGGTCCTGGTCGTGGCATACCTGGCCCTGCTCCCGATCGCACGGAGGCGACCCGCGTGAACCTGGCGATCGCGGAGGTCGTTCTCGCCGGCACCCTCGCCGGCCTGGTGGGCGTGCACGTCGTACTGCGCCGGCTGTCCTTCTTCACGATGGCGCTGACCCACGCCACCTTCCCGGGCGTGGTGATCGCCGCCATCATCGGGGTGGACCTACTGCTCGGCGGCATGGTCGCCGGCGTGGCGGTGGTCCTCGGCGTCGCCGCGCTGAGCCGGCGGCGCGGCCAGAACGCCACCGCCGCCACCGGTGTGCTGCTCGCGGCCGGGTTCGCGCTCGGCGCCGGTCTGGTGGCGATGCGCAGCGGCTTCAGCCGGGACCTTTCGTCCTTCCTGGTCGGCTCGATCCTCACGGTGAGTGCCCGGGACCTGGTGATCACGGCCGGCGCGCTCGTGGTGGTCGGCTCGGCGCTGCTGGTCTTCAACCGGCCGCTGCTGTTCACCGGCTTCGATCCGTCGGGGGCGCGGGCCGCCGGGTACGCCACCGGCGCCTGGACGCTCCTGCTGCTGCTCCTGATCGAGATGGTGGTCGTCACGCTGGTGCCCGCGGTCGGCACGATCCTCGCCGTGGCGCTGATCGTCGCCCCGGCGGCCGCGGCCCGGCTGTGGTCCACCCGTGTCTCGGTGATCACCGGGCTGGCCGTGGTGTTCGCCGTCACGAGCGGGCTGGCCGGGCTCTTCGCCTCGGCCCGGTGGGATCTGGCGGCCGGCGCGAGCATCGCCCTGGCCGCGACCGGCACGCTGGTGGTGTCCGCCGTGCTGCGCTGGGTGGTGCGATGACCCCGGACCTGCTCGACCGCGCGGTCACCGTGCTGCGCGGCATGGCCTACGAACACCGGCTGCACATCCTGGTCCTGCTGCGGGACGGCGAGCGGACCGCGGGGGAGTTGTCGGCCACTGTGCCGACCGATCCCACCGCGGTCGCCCATCACCTGCGCTGCCTGCTCGACGCCCGGCTGGTCAGGCGGCAGCGGCGCGGGCGCAACGTCTTCTACTCGCTGCCCGACGACGCCACCCGCCACCTGATCAACGAGGTTCTCCGGCACGCCGGAGAAAACGCCGGGAACCTTTCGCGGCCCCGGGCCGACTAACGGGAGTTCCCGAGCCTGAGGAAGAAGATGCTGAAGCGCCACGCCGGCCACCGTTCTTGCGCTGTTCGCGCTGACCGGTTGCGCGGACAGCGTCGAAAGCGCCCCCGAGCCGGCGCCGGCCGCTTCGGCTGCGCTGACCGTGCGGGACCCGTGGGTGAAAGCGGCCGACACCGGCATGACCGCGGCCTTCGGCGACCACCTGATGCTGATGAAGCCGTCCGCGGCCGTCAAGCTGAGCAGCGGCGACAGCGTCGAGTTCACCGCGATCGCGAAGCCGTTCGCCGGCGCGCAGGAGACCTACGACCCGGGTTCGCGCTCGTGACGATCGGCCGGCGGGCACTGCTGACCGACGACGCGGTCCGCCTACGACGCGCTCACCGTCACCCTGGCCCAGCGGATGCTGATCAAGGACACCCGGCCGTTCGCCGCGGTCCGCTGGGTGCAGCGCGGCTTACGGCGCAGCCCCGGCGTGCACCCGGCCGGCTCGACGGCACCGCGAACCCGCGCGACGCGGCGATGGAGACCGCGGTCTGGCAGCCCGACGGCAGCACCACGCTGGTGGTTCGCCGGATCCGCGCCGAGATCGAGACGTGGGACCTGCTGAGCGTCGCCGACAAGGAGGCCGCGGTGGGCCGGTGGATGCGGTCCGGCGCGCCCCTGACCGGTACGGCCGAACACGACGAGGCGCCCGACTCGTTCGGGCGACCCGACAGCAGGCTCGTATTCGTCTCGTACCAAGCTGACATCACCCGCCAATATCTCCCCATCCAACGGCGGCTCGCCGAGAAGGATCTACTGAACGAATGGACGACACCGATCGGATCCGCGATTTTCGCCATCCCGCCCGGCTGTTCCGAGGGCGGCTGGATCGGCGAGCGGGTGCTCGGATGAGCGCACCCGTCCGACTCCTGCTGGCGCTGGTCGCCGCGTTGCTCGTACTGGCGCCGGGCGCCCCGGCCTGGGCGCACAACGCGCTCGCCGAGGCCAGCCCGGCCAAGAAGGCGACCCTGAAGAAGGCGCCCACCGAGGTGAAGCTGCGGTTCCTGCAGAAGCTGGATCCCGACTACACGACCATCACCGTCAGCTCCGCGGACAAGCAGCAGATGCCCGCCTCGGAGCCCGCGGTGAAGGGCAGCACCGGGACCATCACGCTGGAGGACACCCTGCCGAACGGCGTCTACACCGTCGCCTACCAGGTCGTCTCCACCGACGGGCACACGGTGAAGGGCTCGTACGAGTTCACCGTCGCCGACCCGTCCGCCACCGAAGCGCCGTCACCCTCCGCCGCCGCTTCCTCGTCCGCCACCGGAGCGCCGTCACCCTCCGCCGCCGCTCCCTCGTCAGCTGCCCCGGTGGCCGCCCCATCGGCCGTGGCCGCGACCGAGGAATCGTCCGGCAACGGCACGATCATCGCCATCGTGATCGCCGTCGTAGTTGTCCTGGCCGGTCTGGCCGGTTTCCTGTACGCCCGTCGCCGTAAGGCGTGAAAGGTCCCGTGATGAAGCAAGCAGTTCTGCGCCGTGCCGCCGCCGTCTCCGCGATGGCGGCCGCCTTCGTCCTGGCCGTCGCCGGCCCGGCGGCCGCCCACGTGACGGTCAACCCGAGCACCGCCACCCAGGGCGGCTACACCAAGGTGTCGTTCCGGGTGCCGAACGAGAGCGACACCGCGTCGACCACCAAGCTCGAGATCAACCTGCCGGAGAACGCCCCGGTCGCGTCCGTCTCGATCAAGCCGGTCCCGGGCTGGACCGCGGCGCCGGTGAAGACCAAGCTGGCCACCCCGATCAAGGCGCACGACAGCGAGATCACCGAGGCGGTCACCAAGATCACCTGGACCGCGGACAAGGGCGCCGAGATCAAGCCCGGCACGTTCCAGGAGTTCGACGTCTCGCTGGGCCCGCTGCCGGAGACCGACCAGATGGTCTTCAAGGCGCTGCAGACCTACTCCGACGGCACCGTGGTCCGCTGGATCGACGAGCCGACCACCGACGGCACCGAGCCGGAGAGCCCCGCCCCGGTCCTCAAGCTCGCCGCGGCCTCCGACGCCTCGACCCCGGCGTCCGCTCCGGCCGAGGCCGACGCTTCCGGCTCCGCCGACGCCGAGGAGAGCAACAGCGGCGCTGCCTGGGGCATCGCCGGTCTGGTGGCCGGCCTGGCCGGGTTGGTGCTGGGCCTGCTCGCCTACCGCAAGGCCGCGCAGGGCGCCGGCGCCTGACGCCGGGTCCCGCAGGCTCCAGCCGGGTGCGACGCTGCTGCCCAGCGCCGCACCCGGCTGGCTCTCATGGCTGTTTCGGCGGCCGCCGGCCAGCCCTCGGAGCCGGCCTGGTGACTAGCGGGACGCGCTGAGCGGCAGCGCGCGCACCAGCATCCGGTGGGAACGCCAGCCCGGGAACGGCACGAGGTCGCCGACATGCTCGAAGCGCAGCCGCTGCAGGGCGCCCCAGACCCGGGTGTTGGTCTCGGTCACCGCCAGCGACACGCGTTCCTCGGGGCGCTGCCCCAGAAGATCACTCATCATCCGTACGCCCAGACGGTGCTTACGGAATTCCGGAAGCACGAAGGCCTCGCACACGGCGAAGGTGCGGCCCGCCCACTCGACCGCGAGGTCCGGGTCCGTGGCGTCGGTCAGGTCACGCCACCACAGGGTCTCCGCGGGCAGCGGGCAGCCCATCACGGTGCCGACCATCTCACCGTCGACGTAACCGACTGCGGCCTGGAAACCCGGCGCCTCCGCGGTCCAGATCAGGCGCTCCTCCACGGTGGGGATGCTGTGGTCGAGAAGATGCAGGTCAGCGGCGTGCACCCGGCGGTAGACCGCGGCCAGCGCCTCGATGTCGACCTTGTCGGTGATCTCCACCGTGCTCTCTTCGTACACGGCGTGTTCCTGAGTCATAGTTGATCCATCCTGATTAGGTAAGCCTTACCTAAACAGATGGTCTCACAAGCTACCCACAGGTTCGTCAGCGCGGCTTACCGAACATTCAGGCGGACGAAGAGCGAAAGCGGATGCAATGCCCTGCCCTGCGCTCCGCTCCGGCGAGCGCCGAGGTCGCCGCCCGCCTGCCGGCAGGTCCGCGCTAGGCGCCCAGTTCGGCCTCGATCTCCTCGGGAGCGCGCATCCGCCAGGCGTCGGTGATCAGCTCGCGCAGGCGGTCCACCGACACCGCGGGCAGCCGGAGCATGACCAGTGGCAGCCCGTCGTAACCGGGCGTGGTGAAGAACAGATCCGGCTCGCCGAGCAGGAGCGCCTGCTTCTCCGCCTCGTCGCCGACGAACAGCACGGCCACGTCGGTGCGGATCACCCGCGGCTTCCCGGGGAGGCGCTCTGGATACGACCAGACGAACCCCTTGTTCGCCACCCGGAAGTCGAAGCCGTCGCTGTCGATCTCCACGACGTGCGGCAGCGTCAGTGCCAGCCGGCGTACGTCTTCCGCGTCAGCCATGGGCACAGGTTACGGCTCGCTGTCCGGCTGGCGGGATCCCGCCTTGCCGTCCGGCGTCCGAGCCACTAATCTCCGATCCAATAAATAGGAAATACAGGTTAGGCATAGCAGGTCGGCAATGCGGCCGACGGACCGAAGCCCACACCCAGCTCTGGCGGTACAGACATGCAGAAACTCCTCCTTCTTGCCCTCGTCGGTCTCGGAGCCCAGCTTGTCGACGGCAGCCTGGGCATGGCTTACGGCGTGACCTCAACGACCCTGCTGCTCGCGATCGGCACCAACCCGGCGGCTGCCTCGGCCACCGTTCACCTCGCCGAGATCGGCACCACGCTGGTGTCCGGCCTCTCGCACTGGCGCTTCGGCAACGTCGACTGGAAGGTCGTCCTGAAGATCGGCGTCCCGGGCGCCGTCGGGGCCTTCGCCGGCGCGACGTTCCTGTCGAACATCTCGACCGAGACCGCCGCCCCGCTGATGGCGATCATCCTGCTCACCCTGGGTCTGTACGTCTTCCTGCGCTTCACCTTCCAGGGCCTGCCCAAGGGCCAGCTCGGCAAGCCGCTGCGCAAGCGTTTCCTCGCCCCGCTCGGTGTGGTGGCCGGCTTCGTCGACTCCACCGGTGGCGGCGGCTGGGGGCCGGTCGGCACCCCGGCGATCCTGGCCAGCGGCCGCCTCGAGCCCCGCAAGACGATCGGCTCGATCGACACCAGCGAGTTCCTGGTCGCCGTCGCCGCCAGCCTCGGTTTCATCATCGGCATCGGTTCGGAGAACATCGACTTCGGCTGGGTTGCCGCCCTGCTGATCGGTGGTGTGATCGCGGCGCCGATCGCGGCGTGGCTGGTCCGGCACATCCCGCCGCGGGTGCTCGGCGCCGCGGTCGGCGGTGTGATCATCCTGACCAACAGCCGCTCGCTGCTGCGCAGTGACTGGATCGACGCGTCCGACCCGGTCCGCTACTCGATCTACGCCGTGATCTACGTGGCCTGGGCGGCGGCTCTGGTCTACGCCTTCAGCCAGTACCGCAAGAACCGCGACGAGGAGAAGCAGATCATCGCCGAGGCGGAGGCCGCCGCGGCGGCCGGCGAGCCCGACGAGAAGGCGCCGACCCCCGCCTGACGTACGGCGAATGCCCCGGGAGCCGAGACTCCCGGGGCATTCTGCTTCCCAGGCGAACTGCACCTCGCACTCGACGGCCTCGGCGAGCATGTCGCGGACCTGCTGCTCCATCGCGGCGTCGAACAGGTCCGGCTCCTCGGCGCGGACCTGGTCGACCACGTCGAAGGCGAACGCCATGTGCATGCTCTCGTCGCGGAACATCGGCCTGGTCGATGTAGGGCGCCCGGGCGGCAGCCAGGTCGATCAGCGCCCGCTGCGGCAGTTGCGTGTCACGTCAGAGATCAGGTGTGCCGGGCGGCGCCATGATCCGCAGCGCGTTGGCGTCCAGGGCGATGCGCAGCGGGGTGCTGCCGCACGGCTCGCCGTCCACCTCCACGTGCGCCGGCCGGTCGGTCTCCAGCCACAGCTCGCCGACGGCCAGGAAAGGGCGCTCGTGCAGGGTCCGCCGGTGGCCGGTGAGGGCGTTGCGGGCGGTCTCCCGCAGCAGCTCACGCCGGGTGCCGCCGCCCACCGGGTAGGCGACCAGCAGCCGGTCGTCGGCGTGCGCGTCAGCGGTGATCGGGCGGCCGGCGTGGAAGCCGCCGTTCGCCACGTACACCTGATGCGTCAGAAAAACCTGCTCCACGCCATCAGCGCGGACGGTCACGCGCAGCGGCCGGTGCCGGGTGAGCAGACCCAGAGCGGTGATCGGGTACGCCAGACGCCCGATCACCCTTTTCAGCCGGCTCGGTGCGCTGATCATCACTTCGGCGGAGAGGCCGGCGCCGACGTGGTTGGTGAACGGCATGTCGCCGGCGACCCCCAGGTCCACGTCGATGACGTGGCCGTCGACCAGGGTCGCGATCGCCTCGTCCAGGCTCGGCTGAATCCCGACGGTACGGGCGAAGTTGTTGGTCGTCCCCAGCGGCAGCAGACCGAGCGCGACGTCACGGTGGGCCAGCATCCGCCCGGCGGTGCTGATCGTGCCGTCCCCGCCGCCGGCGACCAGCAGGTCCGGGCCCTGGTCCAGGGCCCGTTCCAGTGACTTCTCCAGGTCACGGTCCACCGCGTACGCGCCCAGCAGCTTGAAGCCGGCGGCCAGCAGGCGGGCGTGCGCGTCCTCGTACAGCTGCCGTCCGCGCCGTGACCGGGCGTTGACCACGAGCACCGCCCGTCGCTCGCGCCGGATGTCCTTGGTCAGCTGCTGCTTGGTCCGCACCGGGCGACCCTATCGCCCACCTGTTTCCGCCGATCACCACCAACCCACCCGGCTGACCGCAGCTGCTGCTTCGCAGCGCGGGAAGCAGCTTTGGGTGTCAGCTGGGTGAAGGCGGCTGATCGCTGCTGCTGCTTCGCAGGGCGGGAGGCAGCTTTGGGTGTCAGCTGGGTGAAGGCGGCTGATCGCTGCTGCTGCTTCGCAGGGCGGGTGGCAGCTTTGGGTGTCAGCTGGGTGAAGGCGGCTGACCGCTGCTGCTGCTTCGCAGGGCGGGTGGCAGCTTTGGGTGTCAGCTGGGTGAAGGCGGCTGATCGCTGCTGCTGCTTCGCAGGGCGGGAGGCAGCTCTGGGTGTCAGCCCGGCAGTAACCGACTGGTCATGCGTGCGGCGCTGTGGCGAGAATGGCGCCGTGGGCATCGGGGTGGGTGTGCTGGGGCCGGTCGAGTTGACGTGGGACGGTGTGCCGGTCCCGCTCACCGGCGCGCCGCAACGGATCCTGCTCGCCCGGCTGGCCCTGGCGGCCGGCCGCGCGGTCCCGGTGGCCGACCTGATCGACGCGCTCTGGGAGGGCGAGGCGCCGGACAACGCGGTCGGCAACCTGCACAGCTACGTGTCGCGGCTGCGGCGGCACACCGGCGGCGACACGATCCGCCGTGAGCCCGGCGGCTACCGGCTGGACCTGCCGGACGGCGCCCTCGACACCGCCCGCGCCGAGCGGCTCGTCCAGCTGGCCCGGCAGCAGCCGTCCGAGCAGGCCGCGGCGACCCTCGCCGAGGCGCTGGCCGTGTGGCGCGGCGCCCCGCTGGCCGACGTGGCCGACCGCCTGGTGTTCGCCCCCGACGTGGCCCGGCTGACCGAGTGGCGCCGGCACCTGCGTGAGGAGTGGCTGGACCGGCGCCTCGAGGCCGGGGACGCCGCGGCGGCACTGCCCGAAGTGGAGGCGTTGGCAACGGCCGAGCCGCTGCGTGAGCGCCCGCAACTGCTGCACATGGGCGCCCTGCACGCGACCGGGCGGACCGCCGAGGCGCTCGGGGTGGCCCGCGCCTTCCGCGCGCGGCTGGCCGAGGAGCACGGCGTCGACCCGTCACCGGCCCTGACCGATCTGCAGCGGCGCATCCTCACGAACGAGCCGAACGAGCCGAACGAGCCGAACGAGCCGAACGAGCCGAACGAGCCGAACGAGCCGAACGAGCCGAACGAGCTCGGGCCGAACGAGCTCGGGCCGAACGAGCTCGGGCCGGGCAAGCTCGGGCCGGGCAAGCTCAGGCCGAACGAGCTCGGGCTGGGCGAGCTCAGGCCGGGCGAGCTCGGGCCGGACAGGCTCGATCTGGGCAGACCGGCGCCGGAGCGGGCGGCCGCCCCGATGCGGCGGCGGGCCGATCGGTTCTTCGGGCGCCGCGGCGAGCTGGCCGCGGTGCGCGCCGCGCTCACCGCCGGGCGGGTGACCACCCTGGTCGGGCCGGGCGGGGTGGGCAAGACCCGGCTGATGACCGAGGCGCTGACCGGCGACGAACTGGTGGTGGAGCTGGCCGAACGCTCCGTGCCGGCCGATGTGGCGGCCGCGGTCGCCGGTGCGCTCGGGTTGCGGGCCGCGCCGCGCGGCGGTGTCGCAGCCTTGGCCGAACGGCTCGGTTCGGCCCCGGCCGTGCTGGTGCTGGACAACTGCGAGCATCTGCTCGACGCGGTCCGCGACCTGGTGGACGAGCTGTTGGTGCGCTGCCCGGGGGTGCGCGTGCTGGCCACCTCCCGCCAGCGTCTCGACGTGGCTGGCGAGCGGGTGCTGCGGGTCGGCCCACTGCCGGCGGACGACCGGGTGGCGCTCTTCTGCGATCGCGCCGCGCTGCTGCGCGCCGATTTCTCCGACGATTCGCGTACGCGTGAGCTGGCCGCCGAGATCTGCGGTCTGGTCGACGGCCTCCCGCTCGCCGTGGAGCTGGCCGCCCGGCGCGAGGCGGTGTTCGGCCTGGTCCACCTGCGGGACCGGTTGGGCGCCGGGCTGAACGTCCTGGACCCGGCCCGGGGCGGCGACCGGGCCACCGCGGTGTCGGCGACGGTCGAATGGTCGTACCGTCTGCTCGACCCGGCGGCGCAGCGCCTGCTGGACCGGCTCGCCGTCTGCCGGGGCGGCTTCGGCCTGGACGCGCTGCCCTTCTTCGGCGACGGACCGGAGCCCGGCGAGGCCGAGCAGTTGCTCGCCGAGCTGGTGGACGCCTCGCTCGTCACCTCCGACCTGCGCGCCGACCCACCGCGATACCGGTTGTTGGAGACCGTCCGGCACGTCGGCCTCAGCCACCTCGGGCCGGACGGGGAACGGCAGGCCCGGGACGCGCACGCCCGCTGGATGCTGGGCCACGCCACCGAGCTGGTCGAGCGTGGCCGCGACCGCGATCCGTGGACCACGCCTGCGCTGCGCCGGGAGCTGGCAAACCTGCAGGAGGCGCTGACCTGGCTGGGCGACAGCGACGACGGTGCCCGGATGGCCGCGCTGCTCGGGGTGATCGGGGCCGGTGCCCCCGACCCGGGCCTCACCGAGCAGCTAGCCAGGTTCGCGCCGCAGCGGGTGGAGACCGAGAGCGAGGTGTACCGGGCGCTGGCCGCCGGCACCGCGGCGCTGCTCTCCAGCCATCAGGCTCAGGCGGAGCGGCTGCTCAGCGCGGCGCTGGCGCGGATGCCGGTGGGCCACCCGCTGCGCTGGAGCGCACTGGTCAGCCGAATCTCGAACGCGATGTTCGGCGGTCGGGCCGACGACGTGCGCGCCGACGCCGAACGGATCGCCGAGGAGCCGCAGGCGCCGGTCTGGGCGCGGGCGACCGGCATCTGCTGCGCCGCGCTGATGGACGCCTACGGCGGCGACGCGGAGACGGGCCGGCGCTGGCTGGAGAAGTACGCGTCCGCGCTGCACACCGAAGGGCTGGACGGCTTCGTCCCGTTCACCCGCGGCGAACTGCTCGCCGCCGAGGACCCGGAGCAGGCCCTCGACTGGTACGAACGCTCGATCGTGGCCAGCGACCGGGTCAACCAGGTCTACATGGGCAACGTGGCGCGGGTGGCCCGGGCCGCCGTGCTGATCCGGCTGCGGCGGCGCCCGGACGCCGTGGCCGCCTGCCGCGAGGTGCTCGCCGCGGTCCGGTCGGTCGGCATGACCGCCCAGGTGTGGACGATGCTGCGGCTCACCGCCGAACTGCTCGCCGACCTCGGTGCGGCGCCGGCCGCCGCGGTGATCGTCCGGGCCGCGGACGCCGACCCGCTCGCGCCGGCCGTGATGGGCCCGGACCGGGACCGCCAGGCCCGCCTGCGCGCCGCGGCCGGGTCGCCGCACCCGCTGCCACCGGCCGGCGCGGACGCGGCCTCGATCACCGGTTACGCGCTGGCCGCCCTCGACCGGCACGGCTGACAGGGCGCGGCAAGGGATCGGCAAGGGCCGGGCAAGGGCGGGCCCGCACGGTAGGGGCATGACACAGACGCAGCAGAACCCGACCATCGACGAGGCCCGCGTGGAAGCCTTCGTCGGACAGTTCGTCACCGACATCGCCGGGGCCGCCACCACCGTGATGACCGTTCTCGGCGACCGGCTCGGCCTGTACCGGGCCATGACCGGCGCCGGACCCGTCACCGCGGACAAGCTCGCCGCACAGACCGGCCTGCACCCGCGCCTGGTCACCGAATGGCTCAAGCAGCAGGCCGTCTCCGGGTACCTGACGGTCGACGGGGACACCTTCGAACTTCCGCTGGAGCACGCGCTGGCCCTCTCGGTGGTCGACTCGCCGGCCCACATCGTGGCGGCCGGGGAGATCATCACCGGTCACTTCCTCTCGCTGGACCAGGTCGAGGCCGCGTTCCGCGGCAACGGGGGCCTGCCCTACGAGGAGGTGCCGGGTTGCACGCATCACGGCATCGAGCGTTACTTCCGTACGGCGTACGTCAACCACCTCGCCCAGACCTGGTTCCCGGCCGTCCCCGGCCTGCTCGGCAAGCTGGATGCCGGCGCCCGGGTGGCCGACGTCGGCTGCGGCCACGGGTTCGCCACCCTGCTGATCGGCAGCACCTGGCCGGGCACGGCGGTGACCGGTTTCGACAACCACGAGCCGTCGATCGCCACGGCCCGGGCCCGCGCGATCGAGGCCGGCAGCCCGGCGAACGTCGCGTTCCATGTGGCCGACTCCGCGGAGATCGCCGGCCACGGGCAGTTCGACGTGGTCGTCTACTTCGACGCGCTGCACGACCTGGGCGACCCGGCGGCGGCGCTGAAGGCGGCCTACGACGCGCTGGCGCCGGGTGGCATCGTGGTCGCGGTGGAGCCGTGGTCGGCCGACGACTTCACCACCACGATCGGCCTGCCGATCACCCGGATCGGGTACGCCTCCTCGACCGCCCTCTGCACCCCCGGCTCGCTGAGCCAGCCCGGCGCCTACGGCCTGGGCACCGCCGGCGGCCCCGCCAAGCGCCTGGAGCTGCTGGCCGGCGCCGGCTTCACGAATCCCATCGTGGCGGCCGACACCGGCTTCAACCTGGTCGTCTCTGCGACCAGGCGATAGGCCACCTCGACCAGCGGTCCGGCCGGTGCCTCCCGGCCGGGCCGCCTCGCGTAGCCCGAATCGGCCGGCCACTTCGCGCGGTCCGGACGAGACGTCAGTCGGACTCGGCCGGGCCGCAGATGTAGTTCGGCTCGGCGTCGTACTTCCAGGTGAACTTCTCCCGCTTGACGATCTTGCCGTCCTTGTGGAACTGGCGCCACGCGTCCTGGGTGAAGCCCGGCAGCCCGCCGGTGGCGATGCAGCTCGGCCCGTCCGGCAGCGTGATCGTCCGCGGCGAGGTGATGTTGCGACGCGGGCTGTACTTGGTGCTCACCTTGTCCCAGACCTTGGTGCTCCACACCGACACGGTGATCGAGTTGCTGGTCCAGGCGGTGTCGAGCAGCACCCCGTGCGGGCTGTCGTTCTTGAACTTGAAGTCCAGGTCCGGGTAGAAGATCGTCGACTCGATCACCGCCGGGTAGCGGTCGAAGTAGTACGAGTGCGGCTTGTGCTCGACGTCCTCGAGCCCGGCGTAGTAGGTGGCGTTGAACAGCGTCGTGGTGAACTGCGAGACGCCGCCGCCGACGCCGGGCACCAGCTTGCCGCCCAGGATCACCGGCGCGTCCTTGTAGCCCTGCTTGTAGCTGCGCTCGCCGGTGTGCTTGTTCAGCGAGAACGTCTTGCCGGGCAGCACCAGGGCGCCGCGGACCTGCTTGGCGGCCTGCACGATGTTCTGGCTGCGGGACGAGCCGAGGCCACCGGTGAATTTCGTGGTGAAGGTGGAGACTTTCTCCTTGACGCCGAGCTTCTCCAGGTCGGCCGCGCCCAGTTTCGGCGCCGACTTGGTGAGGGCGGCTTCCACCGTACGATCGCTGCTGCTCTGGAGAACCGTGAGGAGCTGCGGCGCCGCGGCGCCCAGATCCAGAGTGACCCCGTCGGCGCCGGCGACGATCTTCGGCTTGCCGGCGGCGAAGGTGAAGCGCGCGTCGCGGGCGGTCACCTCGAGCTTGGACAGCTGCGGGGCGACCGCGGCACGCAACTTCTTCTCGTCGATCCGCGGCTCGATCTTGCCGGTCTTGTCCGCGGTCAGCACCAGGCTCTTGGCGATGGCGGCCGGCGCGATGGTCAGCGTGCCGCGCTCGGAGGTCACCGTCACCGGGGCGGCGACCGCCGGGCGGGCGAGCGTCTCGACCAGCTCGTCCACCTCGGCCGCCGTGGTCACCGGCTGCACCTCGACCAGCGGAACCGTGATCGTCCCGCCGCTCAGCCAGCCGGCCTTGACCGCCTCGGCCGAGCGCGCCGGCTCCAGGTCGCGGCCCGGCTCGGGGTGGACGGCCCTCGGTTTGACGCCGTCGAAGACGACCGCGGGCCTGGTCATCGCGGTGCCGAATTTGCCGGCCGCCTTGCGCAGCGCGGCGTCGAGGAGGTCGGCGTCCACGGCGACGACCGGGGTCACCGACCGGTCCGCGAAGAGTGAGGGGCGGCCCTTGGCGGCGGCGTCGACGGTCGCCTCGACGTCGACCACCAGGCCCACGTCGGCCGGCTGCACCGAGGCGGTCTTCCCGGTGCCCTCGATCTGGATCGTGACCGGGCCGGTGAGCTTCTGGTCCGACGCCAGCCTGGTCCGCAGCGCGCCCGCCGCCTCGGTCCGGCTGAGCCCGCCCAGGTCCAGCCCGAGAACTGTGACGCCACGCGGGACGTCGCCCTGGAACGCCCAGTTCACCGCCGCGCCGGCGCCGACCGCGAGGACGAGCACCAAGCCGCCGGCGATCAGCAGTCTGCGCCCGCGCCGCTTCGGTGGCGGCTGCGGCGACTCGGCCGGCGGGACGTCGATGTTGTCGTGCACCGGCGTCGCCTGCTGGGGGAGCCGGAGGGTCGGCAGGTCCTCAGCGGTAGGCGGTTGCTCACTCGCAGTGCTCACCGGGGCGTCCTTCCGGGGGTCGCTGGGCGCTACGTCCGGGTTTGGACGCATTCGCGGACGCCGATCACGTCGCGGGCCAAGAATCGTAGTCGACGCCGGGCCCGATTGACCTGTGGGTCAGCTGTGCTGTGCCGCGTTCAGCGCCGACCGCACCGTGCTGACCAGCGTCTCCCGGTTGTACGGCTTCGCCAGGATGGTCGAACCCGGCTCGAGATTGTTGCCCTGCTCGTCGAAGAGCGCCTCGGCGAAACCGGAGACGAAGACGATGGTCAGGTTCGGCTGCCGGGAGGTGGCGATCTGGGCCAACTGACGGCCGTTCATGCCGGGCATCACCACGTCGGTGACCAGCGCCGACACGTGTCCCGGGTGCTGTTCGAGGACCTGCAGAGCCTCGGTCCCATCGGAGGCGGTCAGCACGTGGTAGCCCGCGCCGTCGAGGATCCGGGCGGTCACCTGGAGTAGCGCCACCTCATCGTCGACCAGCAGCAGGGTCTCGCCGCCCGGGCAGCCCTGGTGCTCGTCCACCGGCGGCGGGGCGGCCGGTGTGGTCATCACCGCGGGCAGGGCGAACGTGGCCGTGGTGCCCTGCCCCTCCCGGGACAGCAGCTTGAGCTGCCCGCCGGCCTGGCTCACGATCCCCTGCGCGGTGGACAGGCCGAGGCCGGCCGTGCCCACGGTGGGCTTGGTGCTGAAGAACGGCTCGCAGGCCCGGTCCAGGACGTGCTGCGGCATGCCGGTGCCGGTGTCCCGGATGCGCAGCACCACGTGCTCGTCCTCCACCGCCGTGGTGATCGTGACCGTGCCGCCGGCGGGCATCGCCTCCACGCTGTTGCGGACCAGGTTCTGCACCGCCTGGGTGATCTGCGCCGGGTCGGCCTGCACGTCCGGCAGGTCGGGGGCCAGGTCCAGGACCAGCTCGGTCCCGGGTCCGGCCGCGGAGCGCAGGGCGCCGTGCGCGTCGCGCAGCAGCTTGTTCATGTTGAGCGCGGTCGGCTGGGTGACCTCGCGGCGGCCGAAGGCGAGCAGCTGCTGGGTGAGCGTCTTGGCCCGTTCGCCGCCCTTGACCACCTGGCCGAGGTCGCCGAGCAGCGACTCCGCCGTCTCCGCCGGGATGGTGCCGTCGGTCTGCGCGTCGCTGATCGTCTCGATGGCCAGCGTCGCGTACCCGAGGATGGCACCCAGGATGTTGTTGAAGTCGTGCGCGGTGCCGCCGGCCATCCGGCGCAGGCTGTCCAGGCGTTCCGCGTCGCGGTGCCGGGCCTCCTCCTGCCGGCGCAGGGTCTCCTCGCGCAGCCGGTCCTCCGCGGAGACCAGGTCGGTGACGTCGTCGACCATCAGCACGCCGCCGGCGAGCTGCCCGTCATCGTCGTCGTGGATCTGCCGCAGGTGCAGCCGCAGCCGCCGGGTGGTGCCGTCGGACCAGGTGATCCGATGGTCGAACTTCAGCTCGGCGGTGTTGCCGGCGCCGTGCAGCAGGCTCAGCGCGGCATCCTGCGCGTCGGTGTCGAGGCAGGCCAGCCAGCCCTGGCCGAGGAAGCTGTCCAGCGACACCTGCATGATCTCGGCGAGCCGCGGGTTGATGTAGTCGGCGTTGCCGTGCCGGTCGATGATCCCGATGCCCACCGGTGAGGCGATCGCCATCGCCTCGAACCGGCGCTCGGTGTCGTGCAGGGCCCGGACCTTCTCGATCAGCTTGGCGTTCACCGCGTGCAGGTGCGCCTGGGCGAACGCCTCGTCGGCGGCCGGGACCTCGACGGTGACCGGGCCGTTCGCCAGGGCGGTGTCGACCGCGTCGAGCAGGGTGTGCGGATCCTGCGAGCGCAGCACCACCTGGCTGACCCCGCACGCCTCGGCGATCGGCCGGGTCTCCGGCTCCAGGTAGTTGGCGGTGTAGAAGATCACCGGCGCCTGCGCGGCCTGCCGGTCCGGGTCGGTGCGCAGCCGGTGGACCAGTTCCAGGCCGTCGATGCCGGGCATCAGCACGTCCGAGACGACGACGTCGGGATGGTGGACGTGGGCCAGCCGGAGCGCGTCGGCCCCGTCGTGCGCCTCGATGACCTCGTGACCCCGGTACCCGAGCAACATGCGCACGATGTCCCGGTTGGCGGCCACGTCGTCGACCACCATCACTGTCGCCACGGCGTCTCCCTCTGCGGCGGTGGGAAGATCTGAGTCTTTGTCCGATATAAGGCTAAAGCAGAAAATCTCCACATGTACGGTGATGCTGAATCGGATTCGGCTCCGCACCCGGGGGAGTGCTGCGCATTGGAACGTCGGACTGTAGTCGCTCCGGCCCTGCTGGCGGTGGGTGTCGTCGCCGTGGCCGGTGTCGCGGAGCTGCTGCGCCGCGGCCTCGACCGGTACTTCCATCGTGCCGCGCAGCGGTTCGCCGAGGGCCGGTTCGAGAGCGAGCGCCGCCTGCAGAGCCACGTCAACGCCCGCCTGGCCGCCATCGTCGAGGCCTCCCAGGACGCCATCGTCAGCAAGGCGCTGGACGGCACGATCCACACCTGGAACCCGGGGGCCGAGCGGCTCTACGGCTACACCGCCGAGGAGATGGTCGGCAGCGACGTCACCCGGCTGCTGCCGCCGGACCGGCTGGGCGAGGAGAAGGAGCTGCTCGGCCGGGTGCTCGGCGGACAGGCCCTGAGCCGGTACGAGACCCGCCGCCAGCGCAAAGACGGCAGCATCATCGAGGTGTCGCTGAGCATGGCCCCGATGCGCGACACCGACGACACGGTGATCGGCGCGTCCACCGTCGCGCACGACATCACCGCCCGCGTGCACGCCGAGCAGCGCCTGCGGGTGGAGCGCGAGCAGCTCGAGATGATCATGCAGGCGGCCAGCGACCCGTTCTTCACGATGGACGGGGACGGTGTGATCGCCGAGTGGAACCGGCAGGCCGAGCACGTCTTCGGCTGGCCGCGCGAGGAGATCCTCGGCCGCAACGTGGCCGGCACCATCCTGCCGGCCCGTTACCGGGGACCGCTGGAACGGGTGCTCGACGGCCGGTGGGACTGGGTGCTGGACCGGCCGACCGAGATCGCCGCCAACCACCAGGACGGTCACGAGATCCCGGCCGAGCTGACCATGTGGCGGATCGGTCACGACGGAGGGGTGCACTTCCACGGCTTCGTCCGCGACATCACCGCCCGCCGGCAGACCGAGCAGGCCCTGGCCGAGGCCCGCGACCAGGCGATCGAGACGGCCCGGCTGAAGTCGCAGTTCCTGGCGTCGATGAGCCACGAGATCCGGACGCCGATGAACGGGGTGATCGGCCTGACCGGGCTGTTGCTCGGCTCGCCGCTCGACGACAAGCAGCGCCGGTACGCCGAGGGCATCAGCGCGGCCGGCTCCGCGCTGCTCGCGGTGATCAACGACATCCTCGACTTCTCCAAGCTGGAGGCCGGCAAGGTCCTGCTGGAGGACGCCAACTTCGAGGTCGGCCGGCTGATCGCCGACGTGGTGTCGCTGGTCGCCCCGCCGGACACCCGGGACTCGGTGACGGTCACCGGGGTCTGCGACCCGGCCCTGCCGGGCACCGTCTGCGGCGACCCGGCCAAGCTACGGCAGGTGCTGCTCAACCTGGCCGGCAATGCGGTGAAGTTCACCAACCAGGGGCAGGTCACCGTCACCGCCACCCGGGACGAGCGGCATCCGAGCGGCCCGGACGCGGTGCCGATCCGGTTCGAGGTGCGCGACACCGGCATCGGCATCGACATGCACCAGCAGGAGGAGCTGTTCGAGGCGTTCACCCAGGCCGACGCCGGTACCACCCGCAAGTTCGGCGGCACCGGGCTGGGCCTGGCGATCAGCCGCGATCTGGTCGAGCTGATGGGCGGCACGATCGGCGTGCAGAGCGAGCCGGGGCACGGCAGCACGTTCTGGTTCACCGTCACGCTGCGCGCCGCCCGCGACGACCTGCACCTCTCCGACCGGCACTCGCTGGACGGGCTGCGGGTACTCATCGTCGACAGCGACGAGAACGACCGCAGTGTCCTGGCCGACCAGCTCACCGCGTGGTCGATGCAGGCGACCGGAACCGTGGACACAGCCAGCGCGGGCGCCGCGCTGCGCGACGCGGCTGCCGCGGGCCGCCCGGTCGACCTGGTCATCGTCGACATCGGCACGGCCCGCGACGACGGGATGGAGATCGGCGGGTTGACCATCGCCCCGGCCGGCTGCCCGGCGCCGAAGACCATCCTGCTCGCCGACGACGCCCACCACCTGCCCGAGGAGCCGGATCCGGACCGGTTCTCGGCGGCCTTCGCCAAGCCGCTGCGGCAGTCCCAGCTCTACGACGCGCTGGTCGGCGCGCTCACCGACCGTGTGGAGGACCAGTCCGTCGGTGCCACCGCCGAGACCCCGGTGGGCCGGGGCCATCTGCTGCTGGTGGAGGACAACGACATCAACCGGACGGTGGCCCTCGGCATCCTCGCGAACCTCGGCTACAGCGCCGACATCGCGGTCAACGGCCTGGAGGCCGTCGAGCGGGCCGGCCGGCAGGAATACCGGGCGATCTTCATGGACTGTCTGATGCCGGAGATGGACGGGTACGCCGCCACCGAGGAGATCCGGCGCCGCGAACCGCGGGGCCGGCGCGTGCCGATCATCGCGCTCACCGCGAGCGCGCTGCCCGAGGACCGGGCCCGCTGTCTGGCCGCCGGGATGGACGGGCACATCGCCAAGCCGCTGATCCCGGCGGACGTCGCCAAGGTCCTGGAACGCTGGACCAGCCCGCTGACCGTGCCGGAGCCGGCCGCCGTGGTCGCCGAGATCGAACACCGGCTCGACCAGTTGCGCGGCCCCGACCCGGCGGCCACCGCGAAGGCGCTGGGCGGTCTGCTCAGCGCGCTGTCCGCGAAGATTCCCGAGCATCTGGACCGGATCATCCACGCGCTCGCGTTCGACGACGCGGACGCGCTGCGCAACGAGGCGCACCAGCTCAAGGGGATCATGGCGAATCTCGGGGCGGGCGCGGCCACCGACGCCTGCGGCCGGCTGGAGACCGACGCCCGCGCCGGTGACCTCGATGCCGCCGTGGCGTCACTGGCCCACGCCCGCCCGTTGATCGCGCTCACCCGGACCGCGGTGGATCAGATCCGTCCCCGGTTCAGCAGGGCGTCCTCCGCGTAGAGGTGGCACGCGGCCTGCTGCCCGTCCAACAGGTCGTACACCGGTGGGGTGGTGGTGTGACAGATCTCCATCACCCGGCCGCAGCGGGCCCGGAACGGGCAGCCCACCGCATCCCGCTTGATCGGCGCGCCCTTGTGCAACGGCCGGTACGCCGCCCGCTTGATCCGGTGCTCCTGGCGCCCGGACGGATGCGCCACCGGACTGGCCGCCAGCAGCGCCCGGGTGTACGGGTGCCGCGGGTGCTGGAACAGCTGGTCGGCCGGCGCGATCTCGACGATCCGTCCGGCCAGCATGACCGCGATCCGGTGCGACAGGTGCCGGACGATGCCCAGGTCGTGCGCGATGAACAGATAGCTCACCCCGGTCTCCGCCTGCAGGTCGGCGAGCAGGTTGATGATCTGGCTCTGGGTGGACAGATCGAGCGCGCTGACCGCCTCGTCGCAGACCACCAGCCGCGGGCCGAGAGCCAGGGCCCGGGCGATCGCCACCCGCTGCTGCTGACCGCCGGACAGCTCCGCCGGGTACCGGCTCAGGTGCGCCCGGGAGAGCCCGACCTGCTCGAACGCCTCGGCGGCCCGCTCGTCCGGCCGGTCCAGGCCGTGCCGGCGCAGCGAGGCGATCACCGCGTCCGCGACGACGTGGCGCGGGTTGAGCGACGACGCCGGGTCCTGGAAGACGGCCTGGACGGCCCGCCGGTACTCCAGGCCCATCGTGCCGATGTCGCGCCCCTCGAAGCGGATCGTGCCCGAGGTGGGTTCGGCGAGTTTCAGGATGGCCCGGCCGGTGGTGCTCTTGCCCGAGCCGGACTCGCCGACCAGGCCCAAGGTCTCGCCCGGCGCCACGTCAAAGTTCACGCTGTCCACAGCGTCGAAGCGACTTGTTCTGATAAACCCGGACTTATAGGTCACCGAAAGGTCGCGTATCTCAAGAAGCGTCATCGGCCCAGCACCAATTCTTCCGAGCGCACGCAGCGCACCTGCCGATCCAGGGGAATCGCCGCGGTCGAGCACCGGTCGACCGCGAACGAGCACCGGTTCGCGAAATGGCAGCCCGAGGGCCACTCCCCGGCGAGCGGAACCCGGCCGGGAATGGTCGGAAGCCGGTCCGCCTTGCCGTCGAGGCCGGGGTTGGCGGCCAGCAGCGCCGCCGTGTACGGATGACGCGGCCGCTCGAACAGGTCCGAGACGTCACCGACCTCGACGATCTGTCCGGCGTACATCACCGCGGCCCGGTCGCAGGACTCGGCGACCACCCCGAGGTCGTGCGTGATCACCAGGATCGTCATGTCGAACTCGTCGCGCAGGTCCAGCAGCAGGTCGAGCACCTGGCTCTGGGTGGTCACGTCGAGCGCCGAGGTGGCCTCGTCGGCGATCAGCACCCGTGGCTCGGTGGCCAGGGCCATCGCGATGCCGACCCGCTGAGCCATGCCGCCGGAGAACTGATGCGGGTACGCGTCGAGCCGCTGCTCCGGGTCCTCCACCCCGACCCGTTCGAGCAGTTCGACCGCCTTCTTCCGGGCGTCGGCCCGGGAGAGCCCGAAATGCGTACGGATCGGCTCGCAGAGCTGTCTACCGATGGTGTGCACCGGCGACAGGGCGGAGAGCGGGTCCTGGAAGACCACGGCCAGTCCACGGCCGCGGATCCCGCGCAGGTCCTTCTCCGGCAGCCCGGCGATCTCCCGGCCCTCGAACCGGATCGAGCCGGACGCCAGCCGGGTGCCGCCCGGCAGCAGGCCGAGCGCGGAGCGGGCCAGCATCGACTTGCCCGAGCCGGACTCGCCGAGCAGGCCGATCACCTCGCCGCGGCGCAGGCTCAGCGACACGTCCTGGACCAGGGGGACCGGGTCGCCGGGGCGGTCGAGCACGACGGTGACGCCGTGGAGGTCGAGCACCCCACCGGTCTCCACCGGACCGGACGCGGGCTTGACGATCGGCAGCGGGCGGCGGCGTACCGGGCGGGGGGTGGCGCCGGCGAAAGCCGCGCTGATGCCGTCGCCGACCAGGTTGAACGCGAGCACGGTCAGCACGATCATCACGCCCGGCGGGAAGGGCAGGAACGGCTGGGTGGCCTGGTCCTCGGCGGCCGCCCCGAGCATCCCGCCCCAGGAGGCCTGGCTGGGGTCGAGGCCGAGGCCGAGGAAGCTGAGCGCCGACTCCACCATGATCGCCGAGCCCAGGAAGATCGCCGCCTGCACCGCGAGCGGGCCGGCCAGGTTCGGCAGCACCTGCCGGAACAGGATCTCCGGCGTACGCAGCCCGGCCACCCGCGCCGCGTCGACGTAGAGCTTCTCCCGTTCGGCGAGGGTGATCGCCCGGGTCATCCGGGCGAAGGCGCCGCAGAAGATCAACCCGATGGCGAGCATCAGATTGCCCAGACCGCGGCCGAGGATGGCGATCACCGCGAAGCCGAGCAGCATGCCCGGCAGGGCGTCGGCGATGTCCAGGAAGCGGGAGCCGATCCGGTCCGACCAGCCGCCGCGGTAGCCGAGCAGCAGGCCGAGCGGCACACCGATCAGCATCGCCACGGCGACCGAGCCGACCGCCACCAGCAGGGCGACGCGGGCGCCGTATATGAGCCGGCTGAAGGTGTCCCGGCCCAGGTCGTCGGTGCCGAGCAGATGCGCCGCCGACGGACCCTGCAGCAGAGCGTCGAAGTCGGTGGCGGCCGGATCGTGCGGCGCGAGCAGCGGAGCGGCCACCGCGGCGACCGCCACCAGCAGCAGGAACCCGAGCGCGATCAGGGTCATCGGCTGACTGCGCAACCGGCCGAAGAGTCTGCGAGAAGTACTCGGTGAACCTTTTTCAACCTGGCGTCGGGCCGAAGGTTCCGGGCGGTTGGTCAGGCGCAAGGCGCTGCCGCCCTGGCCACGTTGAAAAAGGTTCATTGTGGACGCACCCGGGGGTTGAGCAGGCCGTAGCCCACGTCGATGAGCAGGTTCACCGCGATCACCAGCGCGGCGATGATCAGGACGCCGCCCTGGACGACCGGGAAGTCCTTGCCGATGACGCTGGTCAGCAGCAGGTTCCCGATGCCGGGGAAGGCGAAGACCACCTCCACGACCAGGCTGGTCGCGAAGAGGATGCGGAACGTGATCCCCATCGTGGCGAGCACCGGGACCATCGCGTTCTTGAAGGCGTACCCGATGATCCGCCGGCGGGGGACACCGGCGGCCGTGAGCGTGTCGACGTAGCGCGAGGCCAGGGCCTCGGCCATGGCGCCGCGCGTCTGCCGCGCGATCAGCGCGGCCGCGCCGATGCCCAGCGCGATCGACGGCAGGATCAGGCCGCGCAGCCAGGCCGCCGGGTCGTCGGTGAGCGGCGTGTAGCCGATCACCGGGACCCACCCCAGCTGCACCGCGAAGATCAGGGACAGGATCAGGCCGAACCAGAATTCCGGTACGGCCAGACCGACCGACGTTCCGGCGGTGATGACCCGGTCCCGGGGGCCGCCGGGCCGGACACCGGCGAGCACGCCCAGTCCGATCCCGGCGACCGTCGCGACCACCATTCCGCCGAGGGCCAGAGACAGCGTCGCCGGCAGCCGGGTCAGCAGCAGATCGGTCACCGGCAGCGCCGACCGGATCGACGTGCCCAGGTCCCCGGCGACCGCGCCGCTGAACCACTCGCCCAGCCGGACCAGCGGGGACTGGTCCAGGCCGAGCTGGGCCTCCAGCTGCGCGATGCTCTCCGGGTTGGCCTGTGTGCCGAGGATCGCGGCCGCCGGGCTCCCCGGGATCAGGTAGGTCAGCAGGAAGACCACCAGGGAGACCGCGGCGAGCTGCGGGAGGGCCAGGGCCAGGCGGTACGCGATGAGCCGGGCCACGGTCAGGCCCCGGCCGGCTTCAGGTCGCGGTAGTTGACCAGGTTCGGCTCCCACGCGTTGGCCGGTGCGGCGATGCCGGTGACCTTGGCGCTGTTCCACGCCAGGGTCTCCTGGCCGACGACGTGCCCGCAGGTCAGCGCCTCGTCCGCGATCACCTTGGTGACCTCGGCCCAGAGCGCGTTCGCCTCGGGGGTGGCGCCGGCGGCGATGGCCTTGTCGGCGGCCGCCTTCAGGGCCGGGCTCTCGACCTTCGACGGGTTGCCGGGCGCGTCGGCGGCGAACCAGGCCTTGTACCAGTCGAACGGGGTCAGCTCGTCGTTGGCGCCCAGACCGAACGGGTACTTGCCGCTGTTCCAGGTCGACGCCCACTGCGGCGGCGGGGCCACCTGCACCTTGACGTCCCAGCCGAGTTCGGAGAGCTGGCTGGCGTACACCTCGTTCTGCTTCTGCGTGAACGGCGCGGCGAGCACCTCGAAGCTCACCTGCTTGCCGCCGGCCAGGCTCTTCGCCTGGGTCAGGTCGTGCTGGTAACCGGTGACCGCGGGGTTGTGGCCGGGCTCGCCCTCGGCGAAGTGCTGTGTGCGGACCGCCATGTCCGGTTCGACCTTGACGTAGGTCGCGGTGTCGAGCGCGTAACAGGCCGCCCGGCGCACGTTCACGTCCTCGAAGACGCCGCCCGGGCCCCGGTCGAAGAAGAGCGGGTTGTTGCGGATCGCCGGGTACATCAGCGTCTCCATGCCGGGCGAGCCCTTGAGCCGGTCGACCGCGCTCGGCTCCACGTCACTCAGGTCGATCTCGCCGCTGGAGAGGGCGCCGACCGCCTGGTTGTCGTCCGGGATCGCGTACAGGGCGATGGTCTTGAAGCCGACGGCGTCCGCCCCGCCCCAGTACTTGTCGTAGAACTTGAAGGTCATCCGGGTGCCCGCGGTGGACGACGCGGCGTCGTACGCCCACGGGCCGGTGCCCACCGGCGTCTGCGCGATCGACTTGTCGGCGATCGCCTTCGGGCTGGCCATCGGGGTGGCCCGGGTGGACAGGGTGGTCAGCATCGAGGGCGTCGGCTCGGCCAGGTTCAGCTTCACCGTGGTCTCGTCGACCGCGTCGATCGACTTGATCACCTTGAGCGGGCCGGCGTACGGACCGGGCGCGTCCCGGACCGTCTCCAGGTTGACCTTGACGGCCTCGGCGTTGAACGGGGTGCCGTCGTGGAAGGTGACGCCCTGGCGCAGCTTCAGGGTCAGCGCCGTGTCGGTCTGCTCCCAGGACTCGGCCAGCACCGGCTTGACCTCGCCCTTCACGACCTCGACGAGGTTCTCGTAGGGGACCCGGGTGTACCCGGCCTCACCCTCGGCGCCGGGGGCCCAGCTCTCCGGGAAGCCGCCCCAGTTGACCCGCAGGGTGGCGTTGGTGGCGGCGGTGGTGGACTCGTTGCTGTCGCTGCCCGAGCAGGCGGTGACGGTCAGCAACGCTGCCACGACGGCCGGAACGGCCAGCGCTCGCTTCGTGGAAAATTCCATAATGGACAGACGCCTCCTTGCGATATTGGGGGGCGGTGCGAGAGAGAATCGCGTCATGAACTGCGAGTCATGCTGCCGCCGGCAGGTGACCCGAGCCACACCTCGAGGCGCAAAGTAAAGATGCAGTTTCGTTCGGGTAACCGCCTCTGACCCCTCAGCGAGCGGCGACCGCCTCCCTGCGGTTGGCGAGCATGCTGGTGGCCGTCACGACAGCGAGGGTGACGGCGATGACAGCCAGTGACGCCTCGGTCGGGATGTCCGGCACCTGCGGCCAGACCTTGTGCGCCCAGTGCAGCACCAGCTTCACGCCGATGAAGCCGAGGATGATCGCCAGCCCGTAGTTCAGGTGGCGCAGCCGGTCCAGCACGTTGCGCAGCACGAAATACAGCGCCCGCAGGCCGAGCAGGGCGAACGCATTGGTCGCGAAGACGAGGTACGGGTCCTCGGTCACCCCGTACACCGCGGGCACCGAGTCGACGGCGAAGACCAGGTCGGTCATGAAGACGGCGACCACGACCAGGGCCAGCGGGGTGAGGGTGCGCCGCCCGCCGAGCACGACGGAGAGCTTCCCACCGTGGTACTCACCGGTCACCGGCATGAACCGGCGCATCAACCGGACACTGCGCATGTTCTCGATGTCGACGTGGTACTGCTCGTGGCGCATCGCGTCGCGCAGCACCTTCGCCGCGGTGGCCAGCAGCGCCGCGCCGAAGAGCAGGAACGCCCAGGCGCCGGTCTGCAGCACGGCCGCGCCGGCGGCGATGAAGATCGCCCGGAGCACGAGTGCCCCGACGATGCCGTACAGCAGCACTCTCTGCGCCAGCGCCGTGGGCACCGCGAACGCCGCGAGGAGCAGCATGAACACGAACAGGTTGTCGACCGACAGTGACTTCTCCACCACGTACCCGGTGTAGAACTCCATGGCCGGGCGTCGCCCGTACACCTGCCAGACGAGGACGCCGAAGGCGGCCGGAAGCGCGAGATAGAAGATCGACCATCCGACCGCCTCGCGCATCGCCACCTCGTGCGGGCGCCGGGTGACCGCGAAATCCGCGGCCAGCAGGGCCAGCAGGACCGCGATGGTGATCGCCCACAGTTGTGGGGACGCGATTGACGACAGACTTGTCACAGGGAGCCTCCTCGGACACGCTGCGTAGTCCGAGGTCTCCCTCACCCGCCGCGCCTTCGCGCGGGATCACGGGCGAGCGCACGGGGGCACGTTCGGCGTGCCCGTGATGACCGCGACGCTCTCTGCGGAGGTACTCCCCTCACCCGGCAGGATAGGCACCCGGCCGGTCCGCGGCTATCCCGAACGCCGAAATAACCGAATCGGGTTGACGTACGGTGACTTGCGGGGGACGGTGAGGAAACGAACCACGACGCGGTACCGGGGAGGTCCCGCATGCTGATCGACATCCTGGTCGGCACCATGCTGATGCTCTGCCTCGTGGTCAGCAGTGCCGCACTTCTACCGCCACGCCGGCACGGACATTTCCGTCATCACCGGCACGGTTGACACCTTCCGCCCGGCCCGGCAAACGGGCCGGGCTTCACAGCAGGTCACGTAGCGTAGCCGCGAAGGACGCCGGCTCCCGCAGATGGGGGAAACCCGAGCGCGGCCGGGCGGCGGAGACCGGGTGCGGCCGCGCACGGCCGGCATCCGGCCGCTTGAACCAGCATCGGTACGCGCGAAGCAGCGCCGCGTCCTCCCGGGCCACCGCGAACTGCCGGTACGGCGCCGGAATCGTGCCCAGATCGACGGCCGCCAGATGCTGCTCCACGCTGTCCGCCGGCTCGGCCACCGGCTCGTCGAGGGTGACCACCGCCCGGGTCGCGTAGGCGTCCGCGAACGCGTTCGCGAGCAGCGCGGACTCGCCGTGACCGACCACCACCGGGGCCCGGTGCAGGTCGAGACCGGAGATCAGCACGGCCAGATCCTGGGTGAGCGCGTCCAGGTCGTAGTCGCCGCGCGGCGCGGACTGGCCGTGCCCCGGCAGGTCGACGGCGAGGACGCTGCACGCGTTGTCGAGGTCCGCGGCGACCGGCCACCACATCGTGCGGTCGTAGAGCAGCCCGTGCAGCAGCACGACCGGACGGCCGTAGGCGCCCCACCGGTCGTAGACGAGCCGGTTCTTCGGGGTGCCGAAGGCGTGGGTGGTGCGGCGCGGCGGTCGGGGATGCATGAGCTCCGGTCTTCCAACTTCGTGCGGACGTCAAACATGCGCCTGGGGGGACGCTCACCGCTTCACTACGGACGCGATGATGTCTCCGGTCGAAGGAAGCGGAGGAATCTCGGTGACGGCGCACGTGACATCCCGGCTGTTGACACCCTGGCGGGCGATCGCCGGCTTCGGTGTGGTCAGCCTCGCCGCCGACATGGTCTACGAGGGCGCCCGCTCGATCAGCGGGCCGCTGCTGGCCGAACTCGGGGCGTCCGCCCTCGCGGTCGGGCTGATCACCGGCGCCGGCGAGGCCGCCGCGCTGCTGCTCCGGCTGGTCTCCGGGCCGCTCGCCGACCGCACGGCACGCTACTGGGCGCTCACCATCTTCGGGTACGGGCTGACCGCGATCTGCGTACCCCTGCTCGCGGTGACGCCGTTCCTCGGCGCCGCCGGGCTGGCGGTCGCCGCGTTCCTGATCGTGACCGAACGGGTCGGCAAGGCGATCCGCAGCCCGGCGAAATCCACGCTGCTCGCCGAGGCGGCCGGCGAGGTGGGCCGGGGCCGCGGGTTCGCGGTGCACAAGGCCCTCGACCAGATCGGCGCGTTCGCCGGCCCGCTGCTGGTCGCCGCCCTGGTCGCGGTGGCCGGAACGCTCTGGCCGGCGCTCGCCGCGCTCACCGTTCCCGCGGTGATCGCGATGATCCTGCTGGTCTGGATGCGGCGGCGCTTCCCCGGCCCGGCGCCCCGGACCGGGGACCGGTCGGCGGACCCGGCGCCGGGCCCGCTGCCCCGGCGGTTCCACTGGTTCGCCGCCTCCGCGGCGGCCTCCACCGCCGGGCTGATCACCTTCGGCCTGATCTCCTACCACGCGAGCCGCAGCGGCGGGATCACGCTGGCCGCGGTGCCGATCCTGTACGCCGGCGCGATGGCCGCCGGCGCCCTGGCCGCCCTGGCCAGTGGTCACCTGTACGACCGCTGGGGCGCCCGCGTCCTCTACGGCCTGCCCGCCCTGGCCGCCGCCACCCCCGCGCTCGCCCTCTCCGGCAGCACCGCCGCGATCGTCGCCGGAACCGTGCTCTGGGGCGCGGCCGTCGGCGTCCAGGACTCCACCGTGAAAGCGCTCGTCGCCGACCTGGTCCCGGCGCCGCGACGGGCCACCGCCTACGGGGTGTTCGCCGCGATCCAGGGTGTCGCCGCCCTGCTCGGCGGCGCCCTCGCCGGCGGCCTGTACGGCTACTCGATCACCGCCCTCGCCGTGGTGCTCGCCGCCACCCAGGTGCTCGCCGCGGCGCTGCTGGCGGTGACCCTGACCCGCGTGCGATAACTTGTCGCCGACCGTTCCGTTGCCCGTCATGACCGTGTCGTCCGGCCGAACGCACGTGATCGTCCCCGGTGAGCATCCGCATCGCGCTGGTCCCAGAGTCGTTCCTGCCAGTGCGATCCCTGCCGATGCCCGGTCATCCCGTTCCGGCGCCGCCGGTGGCCGCTTACGCTGCACAGACATGGGGTTCGTACTCGACACCGCGGGCATCGCGGCCGACGACCGGCTGGAGGCCGTGAACACGGCGATGCGGTACGCGTCGGCCCCGTGCCACGTCATCCACGAGAACCCGGACGGCCCGGTCTACGCCCGGATGGAGGTCTGGGACCTGGGCGACGCCAACATCTTCACGCAACGGTCCTCGGGGATCCGGCTGGTGCGCACCGCGAAACTGGCCCGGCAGGACGCGATGCCGGTGATCGCGCTCTCCGTGCAGCAGCGCAGCTCCGGGCGGCTCACCCAGGGCGACCGGCAGGAACTCACCCCGCCCGGCGAACTGCTCGGCGTGGACCTGTCCGGCGCGTACGACTACTCCTGGGCCGGCGACGGAGCGGCCGGCTGCGTCCAGATCCCGCTCGACCGGCTCGGGCTGCCGGTCGACGTGCTCCGCCCGGCCCTCGGCAGCCTGCGGTCCAGCCCGCTCTACCGGATGGTCACCGCACACATCGCCCAGCTGGCCGGTGACCCGGCCCGGATCACCACCGACCCGACCGTGGCCACCATCGCCGCGGCCAGCATCGACCTGTGCCGGGCCCTGCTCGCCTCCGCCGGCCGCGCCGAACGGCACGCCCGGCAGGCGTTCGCCGACACCCTGCTCACCCGGATCCGGCTCTACGTGCGCCAGCACCTCACCGACCCCGGCCTGACCCCCGCGCAGATCGCCGCCGCACACAACATCTCGCTGCGGCACCTCTACCAGATCTGCGCCCGCGCCGACCTCAGCCTCGAGCAGTGGATCATCGCCGAGCGGCTCCAGGGCGCCCGCCAGGAACTGGTACGCCGGGCCAGCGCCCACCGCTCCATCGCGGCGATCGCCCGCGGCTGGGGGTTCCGCGACCCGACGCACTTCACCCGCCGCTTCAAAGACCGGTACGGCGTGTCCCCGAGCCAGTGGCGGCGGCAGTCCGCGGAGGAGCGCATCGTCAGCCGATAGCCGTGCACGCACAGCCAGCCTGCGCGGCTTCCACCGTGGATAGCGTCCGAGGCAGTCATGGCTGTCCGGGGGAGAACCGAGGAATGCCGCAGGCTCCGCGAATTCGCCGCCGGCCTGCGCGAAGGACTCGGTGGCGTGCTGGTCCTCAGCGGCGATCCGGGCATGGGCAAGACCACCCTGCTCGAGTACGCCGCCGCCTCGGCGCGGCCGGCCAGGGTGATCCAGGTGGCCGGGGTGGCAGCCGAGGCCGACTTCCCGTTCGCGGCCCTGCACCGGTTGCTGATCCCGGTGCTGGAACCGTCCCGCTGGGACGCGCTGCCCCCGGCCGAACGCCAAGCCCTGCAGGTCGCCTGCGGCCTGGCCGACGGTCCACCGGTAGACCCGCACCTGGCCGGCCGCGCCACCCACACGGTGCTGACCGCCCTCGCTGCGGCCGGCCCACTGCTCTGCTGCATCGACGACGCGCACTGGCTGGACCCCGAGTCGCTTTCGGCGCTCGCCCACGTCGCCCACCAACGCCCGCGGCTGGCCCTGCTGTTCGCGATCACCACCCCCAGCCCTGTCCCGGCTCCCAGCCCCAGCCCCAGCCCCAGCCCCAGCCCCAGCCCCAGCCCCAGCCCCAGCCCCAGCCCCAGCCCCAGCCTCGCCTCGGGCTCGGGTGACATGCGTCCCCTCGCAGGGCTGCCGATCCTCAAGCTCGCGGGCCTTTCGGAGGCCGACGGCGTGGAACTGCTGCGCTCGATCGTCACCGGCCCGCTCGACCAGCGCGTGGCCGCCCGGCTGGTCACCGCCACCGACGGCAACCCGCTCGCCCTGCACAACCTCGGCCGCGAACTGACCGCCGACCAGCTCACCGGCGCCCGAACCCTGCCCGACCCGCTCCCGGTGGGCAGCCGCCTGGCCGAACACCACCTCCGGCACCTCCGCCGTCTTCCCGAACCCACCCGTCTCTGGCTACTGCTCACCGCCGCCGAACCCCGCGGCGACCAGGAAGCAATCAGCGCCGCCGCCACCCGCCTCGGCGTCACTCCAGCCGGTGCCGCCTCGGCCGGCGTAACCCCGGCTGGCCTCACTGCGGCTGGCGTCACCGCGACCGGCGTCACCCCGGCCGAAGCCCTTCCTGCTGGAGTCGCCCATCTGCTGACCGGTGGCCCTCAGGTCGTATTTCGGGATCAATCGGTCCGCTCGGCCATCTACAGTGGCGCGACCGGCGTGCAGCGACGCACTGTTCACGCCGCACTCGCCGAGGTGACGACGAGGCCGACCGACGCGGACCTGCGGGCCTGGCATCGGGCCGCGGCCTGCGTAGGCCCGGACGAGCAGATCGCCGCCGAACTCGTTCGCACCGCCGACCGGGCCGCGGCACGCAGCGGATATCCGGCCCGGGTCGCACACCTGACCCGCGCCGCAGAACTCACCCGCGAAGGCCCGCACCGCAGCGAACGCCTGCTGGCCGCAGCCGAGGCCGCCCTCACCGCTGGCGCGCCCGTTCAGGCCCTGGCCACGGCCGACGCCGCCCTGAGCACCGGCACGCCCTGGCCCGCAGCCGACCAACCGTCGGTTGATACCGGCCGGCACGATCACCTCGCGCTTCCCGCCGGACTCGCGCCTGAGCACGACGTCACCCACGGCCGGGCCTTGATCGTACGAGCAAACGCGCAGGTCATGCTCGGCAGCCCGGAAGCGTACGCGAAGGGATCCGCCCTCTGCCTGGCAGCCGCACACGCGTTCGCCGGCAGCGAGCCGCGCCTCGCTCGCGATGCCCTGCTCGAAGCCGTGGAACACCTGATCCGGGCCGGCCACCTGGTCCACGACACCAGCCCCGCAGAGATCGCCGCCGCCGCGAAGCGAACCGCCACTGAGCCCGGCGCCACGCCACCGAGCGCGGGCCGGCCCGGTGCTGAGAAGCCGGGTGCAGCCCTGCGCGGAGCCCGGCAACCGACCGCGGAACAGAACGGAACGGAGCATTCCGGTTCGTTTATCGCAGAGCTGTTGCTGGAAGCTTTCGCGACACTGGCCTCGGCCGGAGTGGAAGCCGCTCTGCCACGGATCCGGCAGGCCGCTGAGGCGTTGCTCGACCCGGCGGCCCCGGACGACGAAGTGCTGCGCCGGCACCTGATCGGCGCGGTGCTGAGCACCCTGCTCTGGGACGCCGACCAGCAGCGCGCACTGTGGCGGCGGGTGATCGGCATCGCACGCGAGTCCGGGGCGCTCTGGCAGCTGGTGATCGGGTTGTACTGCGCGGCCACCCTGGAAGTGCAGCTCGGCGAGACCGCCGCGGGCCGCGCGCTGCTAGCTGAGAGTGACGAGATCCGGGCGGCGATCGGGGCGACCGACGAGTTGTGGGCGGTGCAGCGGCATCCCGAACTGCTGGCCTGGCGCAGCGCACCGCGCAACACCGACCCCACGGCGGAGCTGGACGCCGCGCCGGCCGACCCCGCGGCGGAGCTGGACGCCGCGCCGGCCGACCCCGCGGCGGAGCCGGGCGCCGGGCTCACCGACCCGGCGGCGGAGCTGGACGCTGGGCTCGCCGCGGCCGGGTCGCTGGGGTCCGGCTCGATTCAGTCGCTGATCCGGATCGGTCTGGTGGTGCTGGCGCTCAGCCGCGGTGACTACCCGCGGGCCCGGGACGTGGCGCGCGAGGTGTTCGAAACCGACACCCTCGGCCTGTACTCGCGGGTACTGCCCGACCTGGTCGAGGCCGCGATCCGCAGCGGCGACCGGCTGCTGGCCGAACGGGCCCTCGCCGCGCTGACCGTGCAGGCCACGGCGGCCGGCACCGACTGGGTGCTCGGTCTGCTCGCCCGGTCTCAGGCGTTGCTCGCCCCGCCAGCCGGGGCCGAAGCGCTGTACCGGAAGGCGGTCCTCCTGCTCACCGGCACCCCGGCGCGGGCCGACCTGGCTCGGGCGCACCTGCTGTACGGGGAGTGGCTGCGCCGGCAGCGGCGCCGCCGTGACGCCCGGGCTGAACTGCGGACCGCGCTGGCGGGGTTCGAGGCGATCGGGGCCACCGGATTCGCCGTCCGGGTCGCGCAGGAGCTGGACGCCACCGGGCGGCCTGCCGAGCGCCGGGCGCCGGGGAGCACCACGGCGGGTGCGCCGGGGAGCCTGACGCCCCAGGAAGCGGCGATCGCCCGGCTCGCCGCCTCCGGCGCCACGAACGGCGAGATCGCCGAGCAGCTCTTCCTCAGCGCGAACACGGTCGACTACCACCTGCGCAAGGTGTTCCGGAAGCTGGCCGTGACATCCCGCCGGCAGCTTCCGAGATAGCGTGGGCGGTCAGTGACCAGCCAACCGGTGGAGGCGCCGTGCAGTCCTGGATCGACCACGCGATCTGGTGGCACGTGTACCCGCTGGGTTTCACCGGCGCGCTGCACGCCGAGCCGGGCGGTCACCGGCTCACCCGGATCGTCGACTGGATGGACTACGCGATCGAGCTGGGCGTCTCCGGCCTCCAGCTGGGCCCGATCTTCGCTTCCGAGACACATGGGTACGACACTGTCGACCATTTCCGGATCGACCCGCGCCTCGGCGACGACGCGGACTTCGACAAGCTGATCGCCGCGGCCCGTGAGCGCGGCCTGCGGGTGGTGCTCGACGGGGTGTTCAACCACGTGGGGCGGAGTTTTCCGGTGGCCGATCCGGAGCGGTGGTTCCGGCGCACCGGTCCCGGGCCGGGGGAGTACGCGGTGTTCGAGGGGCACGGCAGCCTGGTCGAGCTCGACCACGACTCGCCCGAGGTGCTCGATCACGTGGCGCGGGTGATGAACCACTGGCTCGACCGGGGCGCCTCCGGGTGGCGGTTGGACGCGGCTTACGCCGTACCCCCGCGGTTTTGGCGTGCTGTGCTGGAGCGCGTCCGCCCGCAGCATCCGGATGCCTGGTTCGCGGGTGAGGTGATCCACGGCGACTACGCGGAGTATCTGCGGGAGAGCACCCTCGACGGGATCACGCAGTACGAGTTGTGGAAGGCGATCTGGAGCAGCCTCAACGACGGCAACCTGTTCGAGCTGGCCTGGGCCCTGGAGCGGCATCAGGAGGTGCTCGCCGCGGGGACCCCGCTCACGTTCGTCGGCAACCACGACGTCACCCGGCTGGCGAGCCGGCTGACCGACCAGCGGCACACCGGGCACGCGCTGGCCGTGCTGCTCACCGTTGGTGGTGTGCCGAGCATCTACTACGGCGACGAGCAGGCGTTCCGGGGCGTCAAGGAGGACCGGGCCGGTGGCGACGACGCGGTCCGCCCGGAGTACCCGGCGCGGCCGGACGACCTGGCCCCGTACGGATGGCCGGTCTACCACCTGCACCAGCGGCTGATCAGCGTGCGCCGCCGGCACCCGTGGCTGGCGAAGGCCCGGACCGAGGCGGTGCACCTGACCAACGAGGCGGCCGCGTTCTCCGCCACCGATCCCGCCGACCCGGCGAACCAGCTGGTCGTCATGCTCAACGTCGGCGACAAGCCGTACCGGTTCCCGTCCGGCATCGAGGTCCCGGCACACGACTGGAAGATTTCTCCGGACGTGGACTAAGCGGATCGCCCGGGCCCGGCGTTGTAGGTGCAGTCGGAGCCTGGGGGATCAATGACGTTCGAGGAGTTCGTGACCGCGCGGCTCGGTGCCCTGCTGCGGTACGCGACGGCGCTCACCTGCGATCCGTACCTGGCCGACGACATCGTCGGGGAGGTGCTGGTGCGGTCCTCGTCCCGGTGGCGGCGCATCGAGCGGATGGAACAGCCCGAGGCGTACGTGAAACGCATGGTCCTCAACGAGTTCCTCTCCACCCGGCGCCGCCGCGGCCGGACCGTTCCGATGAGCCACGAGCAGCTGGACAGCCGGGCCGAAGGTTCGGACCCGCACGCCGTACTCCCGGAGCGGGACGCCCTGATGCGCAGCGTGCGTGCCCTGCCGCCCAAGCAGCGTGCGGTGATCGCGCTGCGTTATTTCGAGGGCCACACCTATGACGAGATCGCTGACCTGCTGGGCTGCCGGCCGTCCACCGTGCGCGTCCACGCGTCGAACGCGCTGACCCGGCTGCGGTCCGGCGAGCTGAAGATTGTGGGGGAGTGAGCGTGAGCCACGACGAGCAGCTGCGGGCACTGTTCAGCGACATCGCCGGGCAGGCGCACGACCCGGCCCGGCTGGCGCCGGAGATCGTGGCGCGGGCGCGGACCCACCGGCAGCGCCGTGGGTTGCTGATGGCGGCCGGCGCGGCGGGGACGACGGCGGTGCTGGGCGGCACCGGCGTGGCCGGATGGCTGTGGTCGAGCCGGACCACGCCGGTCGCGGAGGGCCCGGGCATCCGGGTGCCGCTGCGTTACGGCCTCGGGTGGGTGCCGGCCGGATTCGCCGAGGAAAGCCGCAGCGCCACGGTCCCCGGTAGCGGTGTGGAGGAGCAGGGCCGGAACTGGCGCGGCGACGGCCAGATCTACCTGCAGCTCGAGCCGGCTCAGATGAATCTCCGGCGCCACCTCCGGACAACCACGATCGCGGGTCGGCTGGCATGGGACTTCCCGGGAGAGCCATCGCACCAGATATACCTCGAAATCGATGACGAAACGTGGCTGATGGTCGGCGCTCGGGTGCCCGGGAACAAGGCTGATGTCGCCCGTAAGCTGGCCGAGTCGGTGACCGCCGAGTCGTCAGCCGTCTGCGAGGTCTCGTTGACCTTCGGGTGGTTGCCGGAGCGGTTCGCGGGAGTGCGAACCATCGGCTTGGGCCGCATCGCGAAATCTACGAACGAGACCCTGATCGTGCAGCACAAGGACGGTCCCGCCCGCATCGTGGTGCAGATGGGGCCGATTCCGGAGCCGTCACCGGGAGGCACGAGAGCCACCGTGCGAGGGCACGACGCGCTCGTCCGTGAAGGATCGGTGCCGCTCGTCGATGTCGACCTGGGCGGCGATCGCCGATTGAGACTCAGCGGGCTGTCCCCGCAGGACGTAACCCTGGAGGAGCTGATCCACGTCGCGAACGAGGTGCGCATCGGCCGGCCCCCGGACACCAGCTGGCTGCAGCGTTAGGTCAGTAACCCAGCTCGCGGGGCAGCACCGGCCGGTCCGCCGCCGGACCGTCGGCCGGCAGCCGGCCGGTGTCCGCCAGCCAGCGCTGGACCAGCGGCCAGTACCACACCGAGGTGCCCGGCTCCGGTGGCGGGAACGCCGCATGCTCGGCCCGCCACCGCCCGGCCCGGGTGACGCTCACCCCGGCCCGGTGCGCGATCTGATGCATCGTCATCAGCTCCGGATCGTCCTCGTCCCGCTGCTGAGCGGACGCCCAGATGCTGACCTGCGGCTCCTCCCAGGCCCGCCCGGCGATCCCGGCCAGCATCGGCGTCGCCGCCCGCATCCGGTCGCGCAGCACCTCGCGGTTGGTCTCGATGGTGTCCCACACCGCGGCGTTCGCGGCCCGGACGCTGCCGTAGTCGCCGATCCGGCCGATCCCGTACGGCCGGGTGCCGGCTTCGGCGGACCAGGTCCCGCGCCGGCCCGGCTTCACCGAGCCGCAGGTCAGCGACGTGAACTCGGGCAGCTGCACCCGGTGCCCGCAGTCGGCCGCGAGGCGGCACGCGGTCACCGCCTCGGACACCGGCGTCGGCCGCGGCGAGCGCTCCAGCGCGGCCACGTGCACGGCGAGACGATCAGCCGCGGTCAGGCTTTGCAGCCACCTTTCGCGTACGCGCAGAAGCACCTCGTCCAGCGCCGGAACCGCCACCGGCCCGTCGTCGGTGGCCCGCCAGCTCACGATCTGCGCCGGCACCTCCCTGACGGCCTCCGCAGTGAGCTCCGTGACCAGGGCGATCACCCGCTGATCCTCGTCGATTCCGGCCCCCCGCAGAGCAGTCGTCATCGATTCAGCATGCCGCCCATCGATGCTCGCGTGTGTCCCGAACCACCGAACTGGACTGTCAGGTGCGCAACAGTTGTACCCTCGCTTCGGCCCGAGGGGAGGACAGTGCCCAAGATCGTCGATCACGACCAGCGGCGCGACGAGATCGTCGAGGCTTACCTCACGGTCGTCGCGCGCGACGGTCTGCCGGCGGCCACCACCCGGGCGATCGCGGCCGAGCTGGGTGTCGGCACCGGGGCGCTCTGGCACTACTTCGACGGTTTCGACGCGGTGGCGGCCGGTGCCTATCAGCGGATCACCGACCGGACCAACCAGCGGATCGCGGTGGCCACCGCCCGGCTGCGCGGGCTCGACGCGGTGTACGCGATGCTGCGCGAGATCCTCCCCTTGGAGAAGGAGACCGTCGACGAGGCGTACGTGGTGGTCGGTTTCTGGGGCCGGCTGGCCGCCAACGACCGGATCGCCGCGACCCGCGCCGACGTCGACGAGCACTGGCACGACCTGCTGCGGCGCTATCTCGCCGAGGCGGTGCAGGACGGCCGGCTGGACCCGGGCACCCCGGTCGACGAGGTGATCGACGTGCTGCTCACCATCGCGGTCGGCCAGCAGGTGCACGCGATCATGGGGTCCGAGCTGGCCGAGCCGGCCCGGCAGATCCGGATGATCGACCTCTGCCTGCGCCCGTGGCTGCGCTGAGTGTCGATCGGGCAACGATCCGCTGACTGGTCCCCCCGCGGTCGTCCGGTAGTGCCGACGATGGATGGATGACGGACTTCAGACTCAGCCGCAGACTGCTGTTCACCGCCGGCTCGGGCGTGCTCGGCGTGACCGTTCTGAACACGTTGACCGGCTGCTCGGGCTCGTCCGATCCAGCCGTTTCCAGCACCGCTTCGAGTCCCGCCGCGGGCCCCGCCTCCGCCGCGCCCGCGCTGGTCGGTGACTGGCAGCGGGTCAACCTCTCGTTCGTCTCGGCGTACCTGGTGATTCGCGGTGGTGAGGCGGCCGTCGTGGACACCGGCACGCCCGGCTCGGAGACCGCGATCGGCGACGCGCTGAAGGCGGCCGGCAGCGACTGGGCCGCGGTGAAGCACGTCATCCTCACGCACCAGCACGAGGATCATGCCGGTGGGCTCGCCGGGATCGCGCCGCTGGTCTCCGCGAAGCTGTATGCCGGTCAGGCCGACGTCACCGGCATCAACTCGGAGAAGCCGTTGACCGCGGTGGCCGACGGCGACGAGGTCTTCGGCCTGCAGATCGTCGGTACGCCCGGGCACACCGCCGGCCACGTGTCGATCTTCGAGCCGTCGACCGGCGTGCTGGTCGCCGGGGACGCGTTGCGCAACGAGAACGGGCTGGAGGGCTCCGCCCCGCAGTACACCTCCGACCCGGCCCAGGCGGCCGCCTCGGTCAAGAAGCTGGCCGCGCTGAACGTGCTGGCCATCCTCCCCGGGCACGGCGAGCCGCTGACCACCGGAGCGAGCGACGCCCTGAAAAAGCTGGCCGCCACCCTCTGATCCCCGCGCTGCAACCCTTTCGCACCCCCGGCCGGGGATGGTGAGCCGGTCGGGGCTGGACTACGGAGGGGCACGCCGGTGGACCGCAGTTCGCTCAGCAGCGCGCCCGCGTGGCGTGACCGGGCCTGGTTGGGGTGTCTCGTCATCGGCGTGCTGGTCGCGGTCGCGGCTCCGCTGATGGACGACGTGGCGCGGCAGTTCGCGTACGTCCTCGCCTCCGGTGTCGCCCTGGTCGCCGGCGTGGCCGGTGCTCGCCTGCACCGCCCGGCCCGGCGCTGGCCGTGGCGGGCCATCGCGGCCGCCATGGTCTGTTGCGGCGCCGCGAACGCGGTCTGGGGCGCCGGGCTGGCCGCCGGGCAGTCGATCCCGATGCGGATCTCCGCGATCGACGTGCTCTACCTGAGCATGTACGTGCTGCTGATGATCGGGCTGTTCGGGCTGCCCGCCGGCCGGCTGGGTTCCCGCTGGTCGGGGTTGACCGAGGCGGGCATCGTGCTGTGCACCGGGACGGTGCTGGTCTGGGTCCTGCTCTACGACCCGTTGCTGTACGACGACGGCCGCCCGTGGCCGGGTTCGCCCAGTGTGATCGCCTACCCGTGGCTGGACCTGCTGGTGCTGGCCGCGGTGACCCGGTTGATCGTGGTGCTGCGCCGGCTCACCTGGTCCGACCTGCTGCTCGTCGTGGCCGCCGTGGTGCTGACCGCGGCGGATGTCGTGTACTTCGTGGCGACCGCGAACGGTGGCTCCTGGGCCGGGCCGACGTGGAGCGCCGCCGGCTGGGTGCTGACGTTCCTGCTGATCGGGGCGGCCGCTCTGCACCCCGATGCGGGCGCGCCGCCGAGCCCGGAGGAGGCTGCCGGCAGCGGCCGGGGGCTGCGTACGGTCGCGCTCAACGTGGTGCTCGTGCTGGTCGGGCCGGCTGCCACGGCGTACCTGGTTCTCGGGGAGGAGTCGACCGAGGACCTGGACCGGTTCGACCTGATCGTGCCGCTCGCCGCGACCGCGTTCACCGCGGTGCTGCTGGTCATCCGCTCCAGCCACGCCATGTGGACGGCGAACCGGCGTACCGCCCGGCTCCGCGAGTCCCTGCGGGAGCAGGCCGAGTTGCAGCGTTCGCTGAGCCACCAGGCCCGCCACGACGCGCTCACCGGCCTGCCCAACCGGGTGGAGATGACCCGGCTGATCGCCGAGGCCGCCGGCAGCGGGGCCGGCCGGGTGCTGTTGCTGCTGGACCTGGACGGTTTCAAGGACGTCAACGAGCGGCTGGGCCACCCGACCGGCGACGCCCTGCTGATCGCGGTCGCCGAGCGGCTGCGCGAGCTGCTGGGCGAGGGCGAGTACGCGGCCCGGCTGGGCGGCGACGAGTACGCCCTGCTGATGAGCCCCGGCACGGACGGCCGCCTGCTGGTCGACACGATGCGCCGCCCGGTGACCGCCGGCGAGCAGGTGCTGCACGTGACCGCCAGCGTCGGCATCCGCGTGATCGAGCCCGACGCCGACGCCGTGCAGTTGCTCGCCGACGCCGACCTGGCCCTGTACGCCGCGAAGGCGGCCGGCAAGGACTGCGCCGCCGTCTTCGACGTGTCCATGCGCGAGGAGCAGTGCGAACGGATCCGCCTGCTGGATCGCCTCCGCACGGCCGTGGACGCCGGTGAGTTCGCCGTGCACTACCAGCCGATCGTGGCGCTGGCGGACGGCACACCGACCGCCGCCGAGGCGCTGGTGCGCTGGATCCCGCCCGGACAGCCGATGATCGGCCCGGACCGGTTCATCCCGGCCGCCGAGGACAGCGGCCTGATCGTCGTGCTCGGCGAGTGGGTGCTGCGCCGGGCCTGCCGGGACGCCGCGCCCTGGTACCGGCGGTGGGGCACCACGCTCACCGTGAACGTCTCGCCCCGCCAGCTGAGCGACCCGCACTTCACCGGCAAGGTGACGAACGCGCTGCGTGACAGCGGCCTGCCGGCCGCTGCGCTGACCCTGGAGATCACCGAGGGCGTCCTGGTCCGCTCGGGCGCGCACGCCCAGCAGGCGCTGGGGCACCTTTCCGCGCTTCGCGCCGAGGGGGTACGCGTGGCGATCGACGATTTCGGCACCGGCTACTCGTCCCTGGCGTACCTGCGCGATCTGCCGATCGACGTGCTGAAGATCGACCGGTCGTTCATGCCTGCGGGGGACGGTCACGGCGACAGTGACCGACAGCAGACAGCTCTGGTGCGCACGATCGTCGATCTGGCGCGTAGCCTCGGACTGACCACGGTGGCCGAGGGGGTGGAGACCGCGTACCACGCCGACCTGCTGCGCACGCTGGGCTGCGACCGGGGCCAGGGCTACCACTTCGCCCGGCCGATCCCCGCGCCCGAGCTGGCCGCCATGTTCGCCGCGATCGTTCAGTTCTGCCCGCTTTCAGCCGATCAGCAGAACGACGCCGGATGCGGAGTGAGTGTGTAGGTGACGGAAACAGGACGGGCACGCCCGGCGGAACTGACCGGCCTGGAGGTCGGTGAGGAGCTCGGCCGGGGCGCGTTCACGATGGTCCACCGGGCCCGCCGCGGCGACCGCTGGTATGCGGTGAAGCGTCCGCTGGCCGATCCGGAGGCCTACCCGGAGATCCGGGCCGCTTTCCACCGCGAGGCGGCCCTGCTGGCCTGCATCGACGACCCCGGCGTGGTCGGCGTGTTCGCGGCCGGCGAGCTCGATGGCGTACCCACCCTGGTTCTGGAACATCTGCCCGGCGGCTCCCTCGCCGACCTGCTGGTCGGTGGCCTGCTCAGCCAGGAGCGGGTGGTGGAGATCGCCGCCCAGCTGGCCCGCGGACTGGCCGCCGCGCACCGGCTCGGCCTGGTGCACCGCGACCTCAAGCCGGGCAACATCATGGTCTCCGGCGACCGCCCGGCCAAGCTGATCGACTTCGGTCTCGCGCAGCTCGACGTTGCGCAGCCGGGCAGCCCGGACGCCGCCGGCAAGGCCGACGAGGCGGTCGGCACCTTCCTGTACGCGCCGCCCGAGCAGTCCGGCATGCTGAAGCGCCCGGTCGACGGCCGCTCCGACCTGTACTCGCTCGGCGTCGTGCTCTTCGAGTGCCTCACCGGCCGGCTCCCGTTCGAGGCCGACGACGTCGGTGAGCTGCTCCGCCTGCACCTGGCCGCCCCGGCGCCGGACATGGCCGAGCTGCGTCCCGGCCTGCACCCCACGCTCGTGGCGGTGGTCCACCGGCTGCTCGCCAAGGACCCCGACGACCGCTACCCGGATGCCGCCGCCCTCCTCGCCGACCTGCGGGACTGCCCCGGTGGCGAGGCCGCCGAACGGCCGGCCGTCGCGGGCTGGCCGCTGTGCGGGCGCGACGCGGAGGCCGGGCGCCTGCTGCGCCGGTGGGAGCGGGCCCGCGCCGGGCACGGCGGGGTTGCGGTGATCCGTGGCGGGCCCGGCTCCGGGCGTACCCGGCTCGCCGAGGAAGTCGCCCGGCAGGCCGTCGCCGACGAGGTGCCGGTGCTCTGGGCCACCGGCCGCCCGGACGAGTCGCCGCTGTCCGCCGCCCGCGAGGCGGTCGAGGGCTGGCTGGCGACCGTCCGCCGGCTTCCGGAGCATCGGCGGGCCGTCGTCGAGCAGCAGATCGCCGAGTCGTCCGCGGTGGCCGGCCCGGCCCTGATCGGCCGGCTCTTCGGCGACCTCGGTCCGGCCGCCGCCGAGCCGGCCACCCCGGCGCCCGGCGGCGACGAGCACGTGCTGGCCGCCGGGGTGTCGCTGCTCGGTGAGCTGGCCACCCGGGCCGGCGGCCTTCTTGTGGTCGCCGACGACGCCCACCAGCTCGACTCCGGCACCCGGCAGCTGCTCGCCAAGCTCCTTCCGGAGCTGACCGGCCTGCCGATCCTGCTGCTGCTCACCGCGCCGGACGAGGCCGCCGACCCGGCCGCGGCGCTGGGCGCGAGCGGCGCGCTCGAGGTGACCTGCGGGCCGCTGCCGGCGCCGGCGGTCGCCGACCTGATCGGCTCCCGGCTGCCCGGCGCCGAGGTCCCCGCCGACCTGGCCCGGTACGTGACGACGCGCGCCGAGGGGACACCGCTCTCCGTCGTCGGGCAGCTGATCCGGTTGCTGGACGCCGGCCTGCTCAGCCCGTTCTGGGGCGTCTGGCGGCTGGATACGGCCGGCGCCGACGCGCTGCCGGCCACCGCCGACGTCCGTGACCTGCTCGCCACCCGCCTCGACGGGCTGCCCGGCCACACCGTGGATTGCCTCACCGTGGCGGCCGTCGCCGGGGTCCGGTTCCGGCCGGAACCGCTGCTCACCATCGGCGAGCCCGACCACGTGGTGGCCGCCCTCGCCGCCGGCGTCGACCGGCACGTGCTGGAACCCCGCCCCGGCGGCTGGTACGCGTTCGTCCACCCGCAACTGCGCGACGTGCTGCTCGACCGAGTGGACGAGGAGCACCGGCGCCGGATGCACGCCGACCTCGCCGGGGCGCTCGAGCAACTACCCGAAGACCTCAGGGACGAGGGCCATGCGTACGCGGTGGCCCGCCACCACCGGCGCGCCGGCGACCTGGTGCCGGCCGCGGACCGGCGGCGCAGTGCCGCGGCGGCCGGCCTGCGTGCCCTCGCCGACCAGGCGCCCGCCGAGGCGATCGACTACCTGAGCGAGGCGATCGACGGCGACCCCGCCCCCGGCACGGCGTTGCTGCACCCACTCGCCCAGGCGTACCTGCGGGCCGGCCGGTTCGACGAGTGCGCCGCGACACTGAACCGGGCGCTGGCCGGCGAGACCGACCGGCTGATCCGGGCGCGGCTGCTCACCACCATGATCGAGCTGCACCACACGGTCTGGGACGACGGCAAGGCGCTGGAGGCGGCCGGGGCGGCCCTCGCCGAGTTGCGCCGGCCCCTGCCCGGCCGGGGACTGCTGGTCCTGCTGTCGACCCTGTTCATCGCGATGGCGGGCGGCTTCGTACGGCGTACCCGAATCGGTTTCGGCACTGCGACCGGCCGGCGCCGGGAAACCCTGGCCGCGCTCACTGCCGTGCTGGACGCCGGCGGCTATGCCGCCGGGATCGGATTGCGCCTGCGTGAGGCCGCGATCCTGGCACTGCGCGGCCTGTACGCGGTGAACCGGATCGGTCCCTGCCCGGAGTACGTCCGGATCTACTCGCTGATCGGCTACGTGACCGCGGTGATCAAATTGCGCGGCACCTCGGAGCGGTGCCTGCGCCGGGCCGGACGGGTCGCCGCCGAGCTGAACGATCCCGCGCTGGCCGCCTACGTGGAGTGGATGCGCGGCTGTGCGCTGCTCTTCGGCGGGTACGACGACGGCACCGCCTGGGAGAAGGTGATCACCCGCAACGTCCGCTGGTATGTGCCGGCCCAGCTGATCCCCGGCTACGCCACGCTCGGCCTGCGGTTCCTGCTGCGCGGCTACGTCGCCGAGGCGGACCGCGAGTACGAGCGCGGCATGGGCCACCTGGCCGACCCGCAGAGCGCCCTCGGCACCTCGCTCGGCATGCTCAGCGTGATGATCCCGGCCGGTCAGAGCCGGTTCGGTGACGCCGCCGCGGCGCTGCAGCGGCTGCGCGCCGCCTTCCCGGAGGGCGCCGGCACCCGCGTGCAGCGGGCCAACATCCTCACCGCGGCCGCCTGTGTCCTGCTCGAACAGGGCGAGGTCGGCCAGCAGATCGAGGATGTGCTCGCCGAGTTCCACGCCCTCGGGCTGCGGCCCGGCGACCTGATGCCCCAGCACAAGTGGATCTACGTCTACCAGGCGCACGCCCGGCTGATCCAGCTGCGGTACGCCTCCGACGAGGACCGGCCGCG